>CAKZPB010000142.1 GCA_937138395.1 uncultured Pseudomonadota bacterium | reverse complement strand
CTGGCATCGATCACCGGCAAGTCGGCCTCGGTGGCCGGCGGATCGCCGGTGAAACCGACGATGGTCATGTCGGTATTGATATCGAGGTCGCCCTCTTCATGGCCGCCGGGACCGGTGAGATTCAGAACGACCGTAACACCAGGCGGAATTACAATCGTGTCCGGACCGGGTGTCGCGTTGGCCGACATCACCGCGGCGCGCAAGGTGCACTGCGGACCGGCCACCAGCGGCTCGACGTCGCAGACTCCGTCGAGAGTGTTGAAATCGCTGACATCGCCGAAAATATTCACTTCAAACGTTGCAGCAAGAGAATGCGTTGGAAGAATCATCATTGCGATGCCGGCAATCATGCATCGGTATTTGGACTTGTTCATTTTTGGTCTCGGAAAACGTACTCTATTCCAAGAAACGAGGAACAATGATCAAAACGACATCAAGCGATGTCAATTCACAGTAACAGCCCGGAATATGTTGGGGAGCGATCTCGCGCTAAGCGATACGGATCACTTGCTTCGCGTGATTGCATCTGCATAGCCCTGCTCGAAATTAGGCTCCAGCTGCCGCCAGAAGCGTGCGTTGATTCCATTACCGGCATGTCGATCAATAGTATTCTCGAGTTCATCCAGGCTTGCGTCGAACGCCGACCGATCGCCCTTGAGGAATGCGATATACGCCTGTACATGCGCATTCCAACGAAATGGTGACTCATTCGTTTCTTCGGGGTCCAGGGATTCGCGTGCCGCCTCGAGCGCCGCCTTTGCCTGGCCGGCCTCACCTCGCATCTGGGCCAGGTGCCAAATCAGACTGCGCTCAGTGGCGTTGTTGGTTTCGATATACGCTTCGATCAGATCGGCTGCTTGTCGGGCGCAGCCGATGCCAGCTAGAATCCGAAATCCCTGCCCAGGGGTTTGATCGAACCCTTGATAGTCCAGCGCCATTGCTTCGTCTTTGATCTCCGCATAGGTCTGATCACAATCAGCTATAGCCAGGTTCATGGCGAATACCAATGCAAACGCAACACCTGCTCTGTAATTTTTCGGATTACTCATCGAAGGTTCCATGTTGTAGGTATTGCCTGTGACCGGGATCGTCTTTACAGAGTTCCGCCACATCGCTCAATAAAACGCAATTCCAATTGAATTCTTGACACGGTGTCGTATTCGAAAGCGTTATGCGTTTATTACTGCATAGCCCATATTTCTTGGAGTAGTTCACGTCATGCTTTTCCCAAAACGAAATTCAATGTGCAAGTTTAATAAGCTCATCAAATTGCCGATCATGGCGACTCTGCTCTGCTTGGCTACACAGGTATATAGCCAGATCACGGTCGATACATCCATCGACGAAAATCCGACGACCAACGGCAGCTGCACGTTACGAGAAGCAATCATCAACGCCAATGACGATGCATCAACCCAACCGGATTGTCAGCCTGGAATAGGCCCATTAGACGAAATCGAGTTTGATCCAGCCGTAGAAACCATCAACTTGATCGGCCCGCTCGACATCAGCGACTCGATCATCATTCGTGGAAACGAGACAAGAACGACGTTAATTGGTCCTGGTGACAGTCGATTGATTGCATCGCCCGATCCAGTCCGGATCGAACTGAACTTTCTAAGTTTGCAGAATGGTTTTACAGAAGATGAAGGACGGTTTCCCATTGAATGTGTCCGCAGCTCCGGCGAAGGTGGTGCAGTCTGTGTAACCGGCACGCTGGTGCTTGCCGAAGTCGAAATTGTTGACAGCCAAACCACCGGTGACTTCGCTCGCGGCGGTGCGGTCGCAGCAGGCACCCTGCTCTTATCCAACAGCACAATCCGGGAAAATGAAACAAGTGGTGTTGGCGCTGGAGGCGGTGGGTTGTATGCTTCTGACTCTGGTGGGACAGCAAATTTTATTACAAATAGCCGGATTGTTGAAAATTCGACCAGAGCCAACAATAGCCCCGGTGGTGGACTTCTGTCATTTGGATCACTTTCAATTGAAAACACCAGTATCCTGAATAACAGCACTGCCGGCGAAGAATCCAGCGGCGGGGGAATATCGGCAGGATCTGACGTCAATATTCGCACATCGACACTGGCCAACAATGTGGTCGAGGGTTCAAGCGCATTTGGCGGCGGGGCAAATATTAGCGGATCAATAGACACATTGAACAGCACCTTCTCGGGCAACCTCGCCCTGGACTCAGATACCGGGCGCGGCGGAGCTGTTTATCTGGTTGGCGAAGGAGCATTCAGAAATTCAACCATTTTCAATAACTTCTCAGAAGCAGGCGCGGGCGGCATTCAATTCGATGTGCTGTCAGACGACGGACTGGAATTCAGTAGCACGATTCTGGCAGGCAATACCGGTCCGGACGGAAATTTGCAGGCCGTCGACGGCAATGTAGTCGATGCCGTCAACACCCTGTTCGGCGACGAGATGAGTGAACTGACTGGCAGCAGCATCGACAATGTGTTTTCCGATGACCCTCAGCTTGAGCCATTGGAGGATAATGACTGCGCCCAGCGAACCGGCATTTCGCCAACAACCGGAGGGATTGTTCCGAGAAATTGTGCGCTGACGCATCTGCTGATGCCGGCGAGTCTTGCCTATGACAATGGCAACAACAATTTCGCCCAAGCCTTCGATCAGCGCAGCGTCGGTTTTCTCCGTACTCTTGGACCACAGACGGATATTGGCGCGATTGAAATGCCAGAACGCGTGATTGAAGCAGTTCCAGTACCGGTATTCGATTGGCCGGGTATAGGCCTTCTGATTATTCTGATCGGTATCGCCACAATTCGATTTAAGGCCCTGTTTTGATCAATCGGTTCAAAGATAAATCATGTTGAGATACGCTAAATCGCCATTACTACTATGTACGACTTACTCCGGCATCGAGAAACCGACGAACGGAAAATCCGTGAGTTGATCAACCAGTATCCACTCGCGCTGATATCGGGTTGTTCAAATGATCATCAGCCTGTAGCAGCGCAGTTGCCGTTATTGTGGAACTCACTGGACGGCCAAAATTTCCTGATAGGGCACTGCATGAAGTCGACGGATCATTACAGAGCATTTGTCGAAAACCCCGAGGTGCTGGCCGTGTTCACCGGCCCGGAATGCTATGTCAGTGGGCGGTGGTATTCAAATCCTCAAACACCCTCAACCTGGAATTACATGAGTGTCTATGTTCGTGGCCAGATCAGCTTCGTCAGCGATCAAGAACTGATCAAGATCATGCATGAAACCACGAGGCACTTCGAAAATCAGGATAAGGACTCACCGACTGTTTTTAAAAATCTCCCGAAATCACTGACTGATCGTCTGCTGCCCTTGATCGGAGGGTTCAGAATCAAGGTCGATTCCATCAAAGCCGTGTTCAAACTGAGCCAGGACCGTGACCTTGAAAGTTACCAAAATATAGTTAGCCAGCTACAACATCAAGGTGAGCAAGAAAAGGCCATTGCAGCTGCCATGCAGCAACGTCTTGAAGGGGTATTCAGAGAGAATTGAAACTCATTCATAGTCCATCATGCCTTCTAGAGATCCAATCATCAATGCATGATTTCGGTGTGCTTCCGAACGTATAGACAGCTTTTTGAGGTTCCGATAATTTGCAATACTGGAATTCTTGCTAGCTTTTAATTGAGTCTTCAACGTATCTGAATTGAACTGTTTACCAGTGCCAACCTCCTCGACTTCGCCCTCATTTTGTTACATTGATATTCTAAGTGACTTTACCTGTAGCCATCCTGCGCACGTAAGGACTTCGACTTGCCCGACTGCTTACTCTGCAAGCCCTCATGACCTAGCACCTTCGGTCCTGCTCGCTGAATCCAAGCGGAGAGCGCTGCGTATCGTTACCATGTCTGGTGTCTTCAATCCAGGATGATCAGAATGAAACGCACCGGTCCTGCTCTTATTGTGCTTTTGTCAGCGCTTTTACTTGCTTCCGCAGAAATTCATGCCGAAGATCAAACGCTTCGTCCTGTAAGCCATGAGGATGTCTGGCTGATGAAGCGGCTTGGCGTGCCTGCGGTCAGTCCAGATGGTCGTTCAGCGGTGATCTCGGTCACCGAGCCTTCCTATGACGATGACGGCACCGTTTCGGATCTCTGGCTGACAGCCGTTGATGGGAGCACGGCCCCGCGCCGGCTGACCTCAACCGCAGCTGGCGAAAGCGGTGTGGCCTGGAGTCCGGATGGCGCTAGGATTGCCTTCAGCACGACGCGAGATACCGCCGAAGACGCAAAAGCGCAGATTTTCGTACTACCGATGGACGGGCCGGGCGAAGCCATCCAGATCACGCATCTTTCGACCGGTGCTTCCAACCCGAAATGGAGCCCGGATGGCACTCGGATTGCATTTGAAAGCCGCGTATTTCGCGACGCCGGAGACGATGTAGCCAACCAGGAACGCCAGGCGGAACATGACGAACGGGGCATCAACGTGTCGCTGTACGAAGTGTTCCCGATTCGCCAGTGGGACCGCTGGCGCGATGACCTGCAAACCCGTTTGTTCGTTCAGGATGCCCAAGCGGGCGCAGACGCGCGCGACCTGATGGTTGACAGCGACCTGGTATCCGGTCCGGGCTATTCCGGCGTGCCCTCGCTGAGCAGTGACAGCCTGCACGCCGAGTGGACGCCGGATGGCGATGCACTGGTCATCAGCGCAACCGCTAACCTGCACCATGCCGCCTATTCTGAAGTCTACTACCACCTGTATCGAGTCGCCGCGGACGGAACCTCCGTGCGTGCGCTGACCGAAAGCAGTGATTTCAGCTGCGTGGGCGCCCAGTTTTCTGCCGATGGCGAGCACCTGTTCTGCAGCTATTCTCCGAGCAATGAATTTGTCTACAACCACACCGAAATCGCACGCGGAGCATGGAACGACGGCCGGCTCGGTCAGCTTCAAATTCTCAGCGGCGAGTTCGATCGCTCGGTCAGCAACTTTTCGCTCGACGACGCCGGCGAGACCATTTACCTGAACGCGCATGACCATGGCCGCACGCGGTTGTTTGCGCTCGATGTTGCCAGCCAGCAGGTCCAGCACCTGGATGCCGACAGTACCGGCGTGTATGGCGGCCCTCAGGTGACCGGCAGTGGCTTGGTGACCACCTGGCAGAGCTCAACCACGCCGATCGAGATCGTGCGTGTCGATCCGCAGAGCGGCCAACACTCACCGCTGACATCATTCAATACCGAACGCGCAGCCGGACTTGACCGCCCGGCCTTCCGCAGCTTCTGGTTTACCAGCTCAAAAGGTCGTGAAATCCACAGCTGGCTGGCGCTGCCGCCGGGCTTTAATGAATCGAAACAATACCCGTTGGTGCTGTTTATTCACGGTGGCCCATTCAGCTCCTCGCTGGATTCCGACCACGTGCGCTGGAGCCCTCACCTGCTGGCCTCAGCTGGGTATGTCGTGCTGCTGACCGACTACACCGGCTCCGTCGGCTACGGCGCCCAGTTCTCGCGCAATATCGAGGGCGACCCGCTCGCCACGCCCGGTCAGGAGCTGATCGAGGCTGCCGATGCCGCCATTGAACGCTTCGATTTTATCGACGCAGACCACCAGGCCGCCACCGGCGCCAGCTATGGCGGTCACCTGGTCAATTGGCTGCTCGGCACGACGGACCGCTTTGACGCCATGGTTGGCCACGCTGGTCTGGTCGATCTGGAGGGCCAGTATTCGACCAGCGACGTGATCTATCACCGCGAACTGATGAACGGCGGACCGCCCTGGGGCGACAGCCCGATCTGGGAAGAACAAAGCCCGGCCAACTATGCCAATAATTTTTCCACGCCAACGTTACTGACGATCGGCGAAAAGGATTTTCGCGTGCCGGTCAATCAGACCATTGCCGCCTGGAGCTATCTGCAGCGCATGCAGGTGCCGTCGCGCTTGCTGGTATTTCATGACGCCAACCACTGGATCATGAACGGCAACGAAGCGCGTTACTTCTGGCAGGAAGTACACCGCTTTCTTGAAGAACATTTATGATCGACCGCTATACTTTGATTATTGCCAACTCAACGGATAGGTATTTCGCATGAAATTTATCACTACGATTACCAGCGCAGCGCTGCTGTGTGGCGCCTCGATGATTGCCCTGGCCGAGACGCTGCGTACCGAATATCAACAGATCGAGCTGGAGCAATTGGCGGATGGACTCAATAGTCCATGGGCCGTCGCGATTTTGCCCGACGGACGTTTCCTGGTGACCGAGAAAGAAGGTCGATTGCTGATGATCGACAATGGCGAGTTGACGACCATCAGCGGCACGCCTGACGTTTCGGTGCTGGGCCAGGGTGGCTTGCTGGATGTTGTGTTGCATCCTGATTTTGAATCGAATCAGCTGGTCTATCTGACCTGGTCCAAGCCCAATGAAGATGGCAGCAACACCACAACTGCCCTTTCCCGCGGCAAACTGGAGGGCGACTCGCTGGTCGAGGTCGAGACCCTGTTTGAGCAGGATCGCTACTCACAGCCGGGTCGCCATTATGGCTCGCGTCTGGCCTGGCTACCCGACGGTACGCTGCTGATGAGCATTGGTGATCGTGGTGCCGAGCCACCCCGCGCTCAGGATTTAGCTGATCACGCGGGTTCATTGCTGCGGCTGAATGATGACGGCACCGTTCCGGAAGATAATCCTTTCATTGACCAGGACGACGTGCTGCCGGAAATCTATTCCTACGGCCATCGCAATATCCAGGGGCTGTTTGTGCATCCGCAAACGGGAGAAATCTGGGCCACCGAGCACGGTCCACGCGGCGGAGACGAGCTGAATAATCCGCAGCCGGGTGAAAATTACGGCTGGCCGGTGGTATCGCGCGGCTTGGGCTATCGCAGTCAGGAAGAATATTTTGACTATACCGAACGCAGCGCCGAAGGCATTGTTGACCCGCTAATTGACTGGACGCCCGGCATTGCCCCATCCGGTTTTGCCGTGCTGACCGGCGATGAATTTCCGCGCTGGCAGGGCAATATGCTGGCCGGTGGCCTGCGCACCGAACAGATCCGTCGCATCGTGTTCGACGGCGACGTGGTCGTGCACGAAGAAGAATTGATCCGCGGCGAAGTCGGCCGCATTCGCGACGTGCGCGTCGGCAATGATGGGCTGATTTACCTTGTTACCGATAACGGTGAAGGTAAAGACGGACTCTTTCGGATTTCACCAGCAAACTGATGGTTCTCACCATCATCAAGAATTGAATCAGTAGCAATACAACCATTCAGGGCAATGCGCTGGATGGTTGTTTTGTTGCGTGAGCAATCGTTACGTTCAAACCAGTTCACTAACTTCCCAGTGAACCCGGCTAATGATCGACACTATTCATGTATTGACTTGAACATAGAAGAAATTGGTATAGCCGGTTTACTGGTGATCTGCAAACCGTTGAATCAACCCCGGCAATAGCAGTGACGTAAACAAGACCGTACCGACGATCACAATCAGCATGGCCGCAAAGGCCTGTTCCGAAACACCCACGTACAAACCCTGCTGCATGACGACCATGGCAATTTCTGAACGCGGCACCATGCTGACCGCCATTAACAGCCCGCCGCTGGAACCCAGTTTCAGCATGGACGGCAGGCCCGCACCAAGCAACTTGCCAATGACGGCGGCGACCAGCAGCGCCAATCCAGGCAATAGCGAGTAAGCAAAGACATCGGGCGTGACCATCAATCCCAAGCCGATGAAAAAGAACGGCGTAAAGAAATCGTACATGCCCTGAATAATTGGACGTTCACGGGAGACCAGGTTATCTCGGCTGAACGCCAGCCCGGCCAGGAAGGCACCGATCGCCAGCGACAACCCGGCCGCCTCGGCCAGCGCGGCAATGACAAAGCCGCACGCAATCACGAGCATCACGGGTTCATGATCAATCTGGCGACGCTCGAAGAATGCGGTCAGTCGGGGCTCCAGCCAGCGCGAAAACACTGCCGCCAGGACTAAAAAAACCAGCAGAGTGGCAAAAATCTGCAGCAGGATGGTCGCGATGCCTGCATCGGCCAATCCATTGCCAGCCGAAATGACCGGCGCCAGCGCAACCAGCACGGCCATCAGAACAATCGTACTCAAGTCGTCGATCTCGGCGACATCGAGCAGCAAATTGCCCTGCCGGCTGTGCAAACGACCGCTGGCATCCCACAGCCCGACGACCACGCCAACGCTGGTTGCGGTCAACGCCACGGCAACGAACAGCGAAGACAGCAGATCGAGACTCAGCCAGTAGCGCGCGGCAACGTAGCCAATCAGCCCACTGATCACGACGTTCCAAAACCAGATACCGAGCGCATTCGGAAGCTGTTTGCGCAAGTCGTTGAGATCAGCCTCCAGCCCGACCTTGAACAACAGCATCACCAGTCCGGCCTCGCCCAGCAGACGCAGCACCGGCAGCGCGCCGGCGATTTGATCGAAGTGGGTAAACAGCCAGCCGAGCAGCACGCCCAGTGCAATAAAAAACAGCATAATCGGCAGAAATCGGCTGCGAACCATCACACGGATCAGCAGGATGCACAGCAACAGACCGCCAACAACCAGCAGCGCGCCGGGCGCATCGTGCTGCACGATCGAGTGACTGCCTGAATTCACGCTTGCATGCACGTTCGTTTCTTCAACCGTGCCTGCAATCGTTGGACGTTATCCATGCTTACTGCTGAGCAGCGCTTGCAGCATTTGCGGAATCCTCGAACGGTCCTTGACCCATCCAGCGTTCAAAAGGCCAATCGGAGCCATTACGCATTTCAGCCAGTGCCTCGCGCTCGCGCGTAACGATGGTTTCGACAAATTCTGAAGCATCGCCCATGGCTGCAAAGGACTCGATCCCGCGGACCAGAAAGGACTGCAACTCACCAAAGCCCGCTGCCACGGCAGGACCATGCATCATTTTCAACAGCGTTCGTATCATGCGACGGCGGACGGTTTGGTCGAGCAACTCACCCAGCTCCCCAATCAGCTTGATCTGCTCTTCGCGGCGCTGCCATTCGCCCATCTGGCGGTAGGCTGCGGCATACGTCGGCTGATTCAGTTCGCCGTCGATCAGCCGGGACAGCTCGGCATCGAACTGCATGCTGATCCACTGCAGTCGCATGGCCTCGCCGATCGCATGCAGCAGGTGCTCGGGCAGGAATCGCCGCATGATCGGCACCACGCGCTCGAGCTGGCGATCGCGCTCCCTCATGTCACGCCCGCCATAGAGTTCTTCGAGAAAGAATACGCAGGCTTCACGATACCGTTCCTGGGATTTCAAGTCGGCATAGGTCGCGCGGAGCCGCATTCGCTGCCAGTGCTGAAGTTCATCCAACCGGGGATACTGATCCGGGTTGGACTCGATTTTTTCCAACACCTCATGATTCTTGGAAATCTGTTCCGTCAGGTGCTCGGATTCAGATGAATGAGACATAATTCAATACGTTACCTGTTAAATCGTTTCAATCACTCGAAGTAATTCTTCACGCTTTCGACGAAATACGGCGACCGTTTCCACGTGCGCATAGCGGCAAACGTGATCCTCATCAAGCAGAAACACGCCGCGTTTCATGCCCATCAAGCCCTTGCAGCCATAGGCCTCAGCCACCGCCAGACCGGGATCGCTAAGCAGCACGAATGGCAGATCGTGTTTCTCGCGGAATTTGCGATGGGATTCAGTGTTATCACCGCTGATCCCGACGACCTGAACACCGAGGTCGCTGAACGCCTCGATGCCGTCGCGGTAATCGCACAGCTGGGCAGTACAGACCGGCGTGTCATCGCCAGGATAGAACACCAGCAACAGCCGCTGACCGCGATGCTCACTCAGGGTGAATTGTGTACCTGAATCATCGGTAAGCGAAAAATCAGGTGCAGAATCATTCACTTGTATCGTCATGGTATTGCACCTTGCTCCATTGCTGCGGGTAGCCTGCACCATACCAAACTGCGGTCATGGAGTTACAATAAACGAATGCTGACCTTGAACAATGCAAAGAATACAGCACGGCTGAAAAAACGCATCAAGCGGCCCCGAATCGGACTGGCCATAGCCGGCGGTGGGCCGGTTGGTGCAATCTATGAGCTTGGCGCACTGCGGGCGGTCGATGAAGCGATCGACGGGCTCAGCCTGCACCAGCTTGATATCTATGTCGGGGTCAGTGCGGGTGCCTTCCTGACGACCAGCCTGGCCAATCAGGTCACGACCAGCCAGATGTGCCGAATTTTTATGGGGGCACGCAGCGCGGAATTTCAATTCGAACCCGAAACTTTTCTGAAACCGGCGCTGGAAGAATATCTGCGCCGGGTCAAGAACCTGCCGGCCGCGGTCTTTGACCTGATCAGCGAAGCGATTCGCCATCCAACCCGGATGGCTCGTCTGGAATCAGTTGGTGGACTGGCCAAGATACTGCCGACCGGTCTATTTGACAATCACACCATCGACCACTTCATCAGCCGCGTGCTGAACCGGCCTGGTCGAACCAATGATTTTCGTGAGCTGAGCACTACGCTGCGGATTGTCGCCATGGATCTGAACAGCGGACAGGCCGTGCGATTTGGCGAACCGGGACGCGATCATGTGCCGATTTCCAAGGCGGTTCAGGCCTCGGCCGCCTTGCCCGGCTTGTATCCACCTGTTGAAATTGATGATCATTACTATGTCGACGGTGCCTTGAGGCGAACGCTGCATGCGTCCGTCGCGTTGCATGAAGGGGTTGATCTGTTGATTGGCCTGAATCCGCTGGTGCCATTCGATTCCGAATTACAGGAGCGCAGCGCACGTCAGGCCAAAGAAAACCGGTTGATCAAGGGTGGTCTGCCGGTCGTGTTGTCGCAGACATTTCGCGCGCTCATTCAATCACGCATGCAGATCGGCATTGCCAAGTATGCGGATCAGTTCCCGGACTCGTCGATTCTGCTGGTTGAGCCCAACCGCAACGACGAGAAAATGTTCTTCACCAATATTTTCAGCTACTCCAGCCGTAATGAACTGGCTGAGCATGCCTACCAGACGACCAAATCCGAGCTACTGGCACGCGCTGATGAGCTGGAGCCGTTTCTGAAGCCGTACGGCATGACGCTCAACTATGAAGCGCTGAACGACGACCGCAGTCTGTTTACCAGCCTGAGCCATGAGCCTGCGTATCTGGCGCCCCTGGGTAACAACCTGGCGCGCAGCCTGGACCGACTCGACCAGATGCTGGAAGATATCTAGAACCCGGCACGAAACTCCAGCGCAAGCAACGTTCGATCGGGATTCACTCAAAGACGAGTGGTTGCGACCTGATCCAATCCAATGGTCAGTTTTTTCACCAGCTCGTCGATCTGTTCCTGGTCGATGATCAACGGCGGGCAGATCGCGATCACATCGCCCGGTATGGCGCGCACCACCAGGCCCGCATCGAGACAAGCCGCTGCAACCTTGAAACCCATTTTCAATGCAGGGTCAAACGCCTTGCGCTCGGCCGGCACTGAGGCCAGCTCGAGACCGGCAATCAAACCGATGCCGCGCAGGTCACCGACCAGCGGATGGTCGGCCAACGGCGCCAGTTGCTGCTGAAGGTACTCACCCATGCGCGCGGCATGCGCCATGACGCCGCGTTCTTCCATCAGCTCCAGGTTGCGATCGGCCACTGCGGCGGCGACCGGGTGGCCGGAATACGTCAAACCGTGGGCAAACAGCCCGACGCCACCGGCAGCCTGTTCGATAGCCTCATACATGAACGGCGGCACGGCCACGGCAGAAATAGGCTGATAGGCCGACGACAGGGCCTTGGCCATGGTCATCGTGGTCGGTTCGATGTTATACGTCTGGCAGCCGAAGTCGTGACCGGTCCGGCCAAATGCGCACACGACTTCATCATCGATAAACAGGATGCCGTAGCGATCGAGTACTGGTTTGATTCGATCCCAGTACCCCTCCGGCGGAAGCACAACGCCGCCCGCACCCATCAGCGGCTCGGCAATCATGGCCGCAATGGTATCGGCGCCTTCACGTGCAATCACGTCTTCAAGCTCCTGACCGCAGCGTTCGACGAACTCGGCCTCGGACTCGCCGGGCCGTCCCTCGCGATAGTAGTGCGGTGAGGTCAGATGGATGATGTCGTCCATCGGCAGATCGAAATGCTTGTGGAAGGCCGGCAAGCCGGTCAGCGCCGCCGTGGCGATGGTTACGCCGTGGTAGGCCATGCCGCGCGACAAGATTTTCTTGCGCTTGGGCTGGCCGATGGCATTGAAGTAATAGCGAATCAGCTTGATCTGAGCATCATTAGCGTCCGAGCCCGAGCAGCCAAAAAGAAAACGCGCGCCGTCAATCGGCACCCAATCGGCCAGTCGTGCTGCCAGCCGAATGCTCGGCTCATTGCTGCGGCCGGCAAACAGCGGGCCATAACAGAATGTTTCCATCTGCTCAGCCGCGGCTTTTACCAATTCCTTTTCGCCATAGCCCAGCGCCGTGCACCATAGCCCGGCCATGCCCTCGAGATACCGATCGCCCTGATCATCCCAGACATGGACGCCCTCGCCCTTTGACCAGATGATCGGCCCGGATCGCCGATGACCGACCAGATCGGTAGCGGGGTGGAACAGATGGTCAAGATCTTGTTGAGCGAGATTGGCGTTCACGGACACTCTGAATAGTCGTTGAAATCGCTGGCCATGCTATCAGATCAACCGCCGGGAAAGGCACATCATCCACTGAAGCAGCGAGATGCTCGAAATGCCTGAACTATAAGCGCCAAAATGACAAAATAGCTCGATGATTGATCAACGCAAACACGATGCCATCGAATGGGCCGCGAAGCAGTTGGCTTCATCCGAGCTCTCCGTCGAACCGGCGTCCGCCGATGCCAGCTTCCGCCGTTATTTTCGGGTCCATGACAGGGCCAATCCCGAGCACACTGGTATTCTGATGGATTCGCCGCCAGACCGCGAACCACTGCAGCCCTTTGTCGACATTGACCAGCGCCTGGCTGCAGCCGGCATTCACGTGCCGGAGATCATCGCCTTCAACCAGGCCCAGGGCTTTGCGCTGTTGAGTGATCTGGGCAAACGTCCCTATCACCACGTGCTCGACGACGGCAATGCCGATGAATTATTCAACGATGCGATGTCGACGCTGATCCGGATGCAGCGCGACGCGGACCCTGCAGGCCTGCCGGACTACGATGCAGCGTTGCTGTTGTCCGAACTTCAGCTGTTTCCCGACTGGTTCCTGGCCAGGCACTGGCAAATCGAGCCGACCGATGCCGAGCTGGATGACTGGGAATTGATCTGCATGACGCTGATCCGCTGGGCGCTGGATCAGCCGCGCGTGTTTTGCCATCGTGATTACATGCCGCGCAATCTGATGTTCATTGAACCGGATTCAGGCCGAACGAATCCTGGTGTCATCGACTTTCAGGACGCTGTGATCGGGCCGATCAGCTATGACCCGGTCTGCCTGTTTCGTGATGCCTTCCTGTCCTGGCCGGACGAGCGCGTGGATGGCTGGCTGGAGCACTATCGACAACAGGCGCTGAAAGCCGGCCTACCGGTTTCCGAGTCAGTCGAACTCTGGCGGCGTACCTGCGACCTGATGGGTGTGCAGCGCCATCTGAAAGTGCTCGGTATTTTTGCCCGTATCCGCTACCGTGATGGCAAGCCCCAATACCTGGATGATGCCCCGCGCTTCTTCAGCTATCTCGACGTGGCGATTCAACGGAATCCGGAGCTTGAGCCACTCGGGCGTTTGATCAACATCTGGCGCACAAGGCGCATTCAGCCTTCTGAATCAATCCCAAGCTGAGCGTCACCCAATCGTTCGGCTTCAGCCTGTTCACGCTCCTCAATCGCTTCCACGCGAAGTTCTTCAACGCGGGTAAACAGATCAACCGTTTGATCTTCAAACGCAGCTTGAGTCAGCGGCTCGCTGATCAGAAATGCAGGCGGAAGCAACGCCTGCTCCAGCGGGAATCCTTCGTCGTCGAACCAACCCGACAACATCTGATCCTGAAGCACGTTGAATATAAAGATGAAGCCAAGAACAGCCAGGCTGATGATGGTCCTCCGCTTCAGCGAAAAATGAAACGCCAGGTACAGCACGCTCCACAAATACAGGAAAATTATCAGATATCCGGCGATGGCATCCAGGTGACTGATCAACCCATACCGGGCGTCGCCGGCGTTGAACAAGGCTACGCGCAGCGTGAAATCAATCAGCGCCGACAGCAGGAATACGGCAACCAGCACGCTGACATGCGACATGAAGTTACCGCCACGGCGAAACAGCACCGACAGAAAATACACGATAACCGCCAGGGCTACGAACCACAGTGCTTCAATCAGGTTCTGACTGAAGAAGTTGCTCCACTTGAACTCTCCAATGGTCGAAAAGTAGCTGGCCGTCAAGCGAACGCCGACATAGATGGCGATCATGGCAATCAATACCCAGGGCTTGCCTAACCACAACAGCAGCGATTCAACCCAGCGGATCCGAACGGCAGGCGCCACAGGATGATCACCGAAAAAGATGCGAACCTTGTTGCGCCCAAGCAGGAATACGTCACCCGATTGAACCGGCGATCGATCGATGGTTTTTCGACCCTTGGCCCGACGGATACCGTTGACGCTGTCCAGATCCACGATCGACCACTGCCCTTCCGCGGTCTTTTCGAGGCGTGCGTGAATTGCATCGGCATGTTCGTCGTTGATGATCAGATCATTACTGAATGCCCGGCCAATTTCGATGGTTGGCTGGCTGAACTTCTTGCGCTCAAGCACGTTGTTGGTCGTGCCCAGCACCTCGACGACAACGGATTCATTCATCGATGCGGCCCCCGTGCCGAGCTGCGTGTTGAATAACGCGTCGCATACCGTTTATTCCTTCCACGCCACGGCGTCCAGAAAACGCTGATGAAAACGTCCGGCCGCAGCCTGACCGACGCCGGCCAGCGTGTAGTGCGCCTGGAGGCCTTGCGTGTCTTCCGGCTGTCCGCGCGCGACAAACAGCACGTCATACAGGCCTGGATAATCCAGGTAGGTTCGAACGCAATAACTGGACTTGAACGGCACGGACTCGAGTCGTGCAACGTCGAGCCATTGTTCGACACACTCGAAATCCGTCACATCGTCATCGCCGGTTCGATTGAACGGAAAAAACTGGTTCTGCTCGAACATCCGGGCAAACTGAAAGCCGTTCAGCTCATTACTGTGATACCAGCCAAAGAACATTTCGATCGGTCCGGTATCAAGCTGTCTGGACAAATAGATTCGATCATTGAGCACGCAATTCGAGGTGCTCTGCTGCCAGGGTGTGTCCGATCCGAGGTCCAAGGCATTGCCGGTGCAGTTGACGTAGGGTTGAATTTCGCGCGGAATCATCAGCGGCCCGAACTCTTCCAGCGTCCAGTCGCCGGCCAATAAATCGTCAATCAATTCATCCTGATGGGCCCGGATGCTCTCGACAATTTGAACACGCTGTGCTTGCAGGCTGTCTGGCGCATTGGAAATTTGACGAATCAGCGCGGCGACGCGCTCGACCGGCACCAGGAAGCTGACTGAATTGCCGGCACCGGCCACGTTGACGCCGATGACATCGCCGTCCAGATTAACGGCTGGTCCACCGCTCATGCCCGGATTCAGCGCGCCGGTAAAGTGGAAGTTCTGACGAAACTGGCGCTTGAGCAAGCCATTGTGGGTGCCCGGAACAATACTCAGGCCCAGATCAAGCGGATTGCCCAGTGCAAGTACCGGATCACCAGCCACTGGCAATTGCTCGGCCAGCGAGAAATAGTAGGGCAGCCTGGCGGCCTGCCCTGCTGCGTCGTGCGCTCGCACAATGGCCAGGTCATACAGCACGTCGACCACAACCAATTCCAACGGCCCCTCCACGCCATCCTTGGTCTTGAAGCGCAGCGCATACTGGTCCGGGTTCAGCACGGCATCGGCCACCACGTGGTAATTGGTTGCCATCAAACCGTCGCCGACCACGGCAAAGCCGCTGCCGACCGAGTGCTTGTTGTTGCTGATGCGCTCAACCGATTCGACAATGAACAGGCCCGGTTTCAGCGTCTCGAACAGTTCGCTGTACTCGCCCTGCTGGGCTAGAGCCAGGTTCGACGCCATCATCGATACGCCGAACAGCACGCCGAGACCGATCAATCGAACGCGTTCAGTATATTTTCTGATCAACGAACCTTCCTTGCAGGGGCGATCCAGATAGCCTGCAGAGTAACCGATTCCAATCAAGCCGATGCGTGTGCCGGGGCCAACGCTTCGGGCTAGACTGTGGAATAACCATCCACCCCTGCAAGGTCTCGAAAAGCGAAACAATGAAAGCGATGATTCTGGCCGCCGGTCGCGGCGAGCGCATGCGACCCTTGACCGACACAACGCCCAAGCCACTGCTGACAGTGGGCGGCAAACCGTTGATCGTGCATCAGATCGTGCGCTTGGCCGGCGCCGGGTTCACCGAGCTGGTGATCAACCTGGGATGGCTCGGACAACAGATCGAGGCAGCCCTTGGCAAGGGCGCGCATTGGGGCGTCCAGATCGAATATTCGCGCGAGCCCGAGGGCGCGCTGGAGACGGCCGGCGGTATTGCTTTTGCCCGCCCGCTGCTGGGCGAAGCGCCTTTCCTGGTGATCAACAGCGATATATGGATGGACTATCCGCTTGAACATCTGCACGGCATGCAACCGGACGGCGACGCGCACTTGGTATTCATTAACAACCCGCCTCACCATCCCGGTGGCGATTTTGCCATCGATAACGGCCGGGCCCGACTGGACGGCGCGCCCAAATATACCTACAGCGGCTTGGGTGTGTACCGACCGGAACTGGTCAACGACATCCCCGACGGCCCCTGGCCGCTGCGGCCCGTGCTCAACCAGGCCATAGTGAATAACCGCATCACCGCAGAACTGCATGCAGGCCAATGGATGGATATCGGCTCGCTTGAGCGCATGGTTGAAGCTGAAAAAATCCTGGTTCAGTCAGGCGCTTTGAATACTGGCAAAGCACAAGGCACGTGAAATCAGCACAATGCGAACTTTTTTAATTAGCTTATGGCTCCTTAGCAGCAGCGTCTGCGCTGAAGATACCAATAGCCTGAACGAACTACGCTGGCTTGAAGGCTGCTGGGACGGCACCAACGCCAACGGCACTGCAGAAGAATGCTGGAGCACAGCTGCCGGTGGCATCATGCTCGGTTATGGGCGAACCATCAGCGAAGGCGGAAAGACCGGCTTTGAGTTTATCCGCATCGTTGAAAGCGACAAGGGTCTCGTGTTCATTGCACAACCCAGCGGAGGACCTCCGACTGAATTTGAAGCTACTTCAGTGAGCCATCAGTTCGCCCGCTTTGCCAACCCAGCGCATGACTTCCCCCGCGTGATCGAATACCACCTCATCGATGATCAATTGCAAGCCACGATTGGTGACGCACTTACCACCGAGGAATCGGAAAACACGATTGTATTTCGGTTTGCACGAAGAGTGCACTAAACCACGGCCTGAACACTCGCCATACAGTGCGAAAGATGTGCAACTGTTTACGCGCTGTTTGATATCGTTGAGCTTGAATCGAATGAAGCAGTTATTGGCACTATGATCCGCATCATCCGATGTTGATCCTGCCAATGCCAGGGAAACCATTGATGAAATACGAAAAAACAGAAGCCGCTATCGCACAGCTGACGCCAGAACAGCATCGCGTGACGCAGAAAAACGGCACGGAGCATCCTGGCACGGGCGAATACAATGATCACCACGAGCCCGGAATTTATGTGGATATTGTCTCAGGCGAACCGCTGTTTGCATCAGCCGATAAATTTGAATCCGGCTGCGGCTGGCCGAGTTTTACCAAGCCGATCGTGCCTGCCCACGTCAACGAACTCCGCGATACCAGTCATGGCATGGTCCGCACCGAAGTACGCTCGACCCACGGCGACAGCCACCTGGGCCACGTGTTTAATGACGGCCCACAAGAAGCCGGCGGCTTGCGCTACTGCATCAACTCCGCCAGCCTCCGGTTCATTCATAAAGACGATATGGCCGATCAAGGCTATGGCGAGTATCTAGACCAGGTGGAAGACGTCAATCACAGCACTTGAACCTTCATTCTATTCCGATGACCGGAATGGGTCTAGTTCAAGCGCAATACAAGAATAAAGTCTTACCCCCTCAGATTGGACCCAGATTGCTTCGAAGCCCGTAGCCGGTGCCAGCAATCTCGTGTCTCGGTGTATTCGGTCCGGCGACAGTAGCGCGCAATTCGATACTGGGTTCCGTGCACTTCCGCAAGTGATGATCCCTGACCGTCGCAAGCGTGTTACAGCAACATCGTTAGCTGGCGATCAACAACGCCGGTCCGAGATACTGAAGTTGAACGCTGGCGATCAAGGCTCGAATCCGTCTCGGAACAGCAGGTCGGGGTCGATCTCGATTGCACCGATGTCAACACCCGTTCCGATGTCGCGCGCAAAGCCCGGGCCGCGCTGATCGGTAAACAGGCCGAGCGGATTGAAGCCTTGGTCGAGTGCAGGGCTGGTCACCGATAGCAAATGCGTAGGCGCGCAGCGTTCGATGCCCGGAGCGCCGGCTTCCATAGCGCAGCCGTTGTCGGCCAGTGGGAGCAGTTGCGGGACATCGTCGAAGACCACGCCGGTGCCGTTATCGATTTCGGCCGGGTCGTCGCCGAACAGACTGAAACCGGCATTCACGGTCTGGATCGGACCGGTGTCGAAGTCGGGTATAAATAAATTTCCTTCAGGGCCAAAGTTCCCCGAGAGAATGCTGCTGTCAAGTTCCAGAAACGTTTCTTCATCGCCGTTGGCGCTTCCTCGCTCAAGGCGCACCGCAGCAAAACCGATCGCCTGATTCGCGGTGATCGTGCTGTTGATCAGAAACAGATCGTCACCGAGCTGTCTGATGCCGGCGCCGGAAAAGGAAGTATTGCCCGAGACCGTGCTGTTGATCAGCGTCAGACCGCCGACGACGCCCGGAGACGTAATGAAAATACCACCGCCGGTATTGAAGGCGATCGTCGATGAAGAGATCGACGCCGCGTTTTCAAGGGATAGTCCACCGCCGACTCCACTGGCAACCGAGTTGCCCTCGATCACGCTGTTGACCATCGTGACTACGCCGGTTGCGAAGACGCCACCGCCACTTGCCGAATCGCCGAACGTCGAATTGTTCTCGATCACGCTGTCACTGATGTCCAAATCCGAATCCGCATGGACGGCGCCGCCCTTTGCGAAATTCCCCTGGGTGCTGCTCCCGGAAATCGTCACCCACCTCAACCCGAGTGGCCCGAGGCTGCAGATCGCGCCGCCCTCGCCGGTCGATGTCGAGCAATCGAGCGGATTTCCGATGCCCCCGACGGTCGCGCCATTGGTCAGATGGAGTCGCTCGAGCTCGAGCGTGGCGTCGGAGACTGTTACGCCGAAGATCCGCGAATTTTCATTACCGTCCAGGACCTGTCCCGCAACGGGACCATCGATGAACAGACTGTCGGAAATGTCGATCTGTCCCGAGGTCAGCACGATCGGTGACAAGCCCGGCGCAAACCTGATCGTGTCCGGGCCGGCGATCGAGTTGGCGATCGACACCATGCGGCGCAGGCTGCCGTCGCCGTCGTCCAGGCTATTGGTGACCCGGAGTTCGGCGAGCGCTTCGGTTTCGAGTGCACCGATATCGATCGCGGCCCCGATCACACGGGGGAATCCGGCGCCGCGCTGGTCGGATTCAAGCATCAGCGGATTGGCCCCGGCGTCGATGGCCGGGCTGCCCAATCGGAGCTCATGGGTCTCGGGGCAGGCCGAGAACACGCCAAACCCGGCGGGCACCGCACAGCCGTTGTCGCTCAGCGGCAGTAGACCCGGCGCATCACTGAACACGTTCCGAAGGCTGGTGCCGCTGATCTCGCCCGGCGAATCCCCGAAAAGACTGTCGCTGGCCGAAATAGTGATCGAGCCGTCGACGTTACCGTCGGAACCGGTATTGGCGGAGACGATGGAACTGGCCAGTTCAAGCGAAGGAGCGCCCGTCCCGTTCAAACCCAGGGCGAAGGCGCCGGCACCGTCCGTCGCACTGTTTTCGGTAATGGTGGAATTCCGGATCAGGGAGTCGTTCGTTCCATCGAGTGAAAACGCGCCGCCGCTCCCGCTCTGTCCGGACGCCGTATTTCCGCTGACCGTCGACTGGTCCATGGTCAGCGTCCGGGTGTGAAATCCGCCCCCGGTCGAACTGAACCCCGATACCCTGTTATCAAGGACCGTCGAGCCGGTCATGATCACGTTTGCCGCATCGATTCCGCCTCCCCGGGCCAAGTCGCCCTCAGCCCGGTTATTTATGATCACGCTGTTCACCATGTTCAAGGTCCCCACGTTCAACCCACCGCCGTCGCTGCGTGCGCCCAGCGTCCGGTTTTCCGAGATGGCGCTGTTTTCGAGCGTTACGGTGCCGTAGGCAAAGATTGCGCCGCCCCTGGAGTTATCGCTGTCGGTCCGGCTATTGGTAATGATGCTGTTGATCAGGGTCACGTTTCCGTCACGGGTGCAGATTGCACCGCCATCGCCCTCATCGGCGGCACAGTTCGTTCCGAACGGTTGGTCATTGAAGCCGTTGGTCAGCCCGAGATCCTGGAGCGTCAGGTTTGCTCTGCCCGGCACCGATCGCGGCTTTGCGAAGATTCGGGAGTTGCTCCCAGCATTGATGATCAGTCCGTCCGCAGGGCCCTGAATCGTCAGATTATCGGTGTATTCGATCTGCCCGGACGTCAAGGCAATGATGCCCCCAAGCCCGGTATCGAAGGTGATCGTGTCGTCACCGGGCGATGCGTTGGCATCGAGCACAGCCTGGCGCAAGCTGCCGGCACCGGCATCGTTGGTGTTGCTGACATTGAATACCGCAGCCGAAATCGCTGCCGAATTCATCATCAGTCCAATAGAAACCGCCAACGCCAGTCGCGAGCCTGCCGGCCCTGAGACCGCCTTGCGTGCTGTACCCGGCGCCCCTTTGCCCACTCCTTGATCTTTACTTGTCTCAGCCACGGATTCATCCTTTTTATGTTGGTCTATCTGGTAGTAAGCCAATCCGAAGATCGAAACGGCTCGTTTTGCGCATGCTCTGACCGGGCCCGATACATTGACTTGCCTGTGCTCATCGGGTTGCCTCTGTTTTCCGAAGATATGTGGACGATCTGCCGACCGCTCGCAATCTCATGCCGTTTGCCGTGTTGCCGACAGAAAACTCAAAGGTGCTTTACAGGGGTTTGTGCAATCCATCGGGAAAAAGGATCATTCAGCCAGCGCCGAACCGGGAAGGGTATGATCTCGGCATGGATGCTCAGCGCTATCAACGACTCAAGCAATTGTTGCTGCAGGCAATGGAACTGGATCCGTCCAAACACGCGGATTTTGCTCGCAGGAACTGCGACGATGAGGCGATGCGCGAGCAGCTGCTGCGCATGCTGGACCACCACATCGACGACGACTTCCTCGGCGGCAACGCGGTGCTGATCGACGAGCAACAGCATGCCGAATCGCTCGTCGGGCAGGTCATCGGTCGCATTCGGATCCGGCGCCTGCTGGCTCGTGGCGGCATGGGCGAGGTGTTCGAAGGCATCGACGAACTGCTCGAGCGCGAAGTGGCCGTCAAGCTGATTCGCCAGCAGTGGCAGCTTTCCGACCAACGCCGCGCCGCCTTCCTGGCCGAAGCTAGAGCGCTGTCGATGCTACAGCATCCAAACATCTGCCAGGTCTACGACTACTTCGCTGAAGGCGATCGGGATGTCCTGGTGCTGGAGCTGATCCGCGGCCCGACCCTGCGCGAGTACCTGGACGAACACCCGACCTTGTCCTACCGCACCCGGCTCGACATCGCGCTGCAGATCGCCAAAGCGCTGGTCTGCGCGCACGAACAAGGCATTGCCCATCGGGACCTGAAGCCCGAGAACGTGATGCTGACCCAGGACGGCACGGTCAAAGTGCTGGACTTCGGCCTCGCCCGCAGCCTGCCAAACGAGACCGCGTTTGCCACGTCAGAGCAAGCAACCACGACCGTGTCTGGCCAAACCACCGCGGGCGGAACGCCGGGCTATATCGCGCCGGAGCAGGCTCGCGGAGAACCGGCAACCACGGCAAGCGATTTGTGGAGCTTCGGACTGCTTCTGGTCGAACTGCAGACGGGCGAAAAGCCGAACCCTGCCGTTGAGCCATATGCAAGGCTAAACCACGTCCCGAAGTCCCTACCCCGCGCCGACCGCCGGCTACTAACCGCTCTGCTAGAACCCGATCCGCACCGGCGTCCGCGAGCGCATGAATTGCTTCAAGGATTGCGGTCGATTCGCCAACGCCGTCGGCGGCGGCTGAGCTACGCGGCCCTGGCTGCGCTACTACTCTTGGCAATCGGCACCGGCACTCGCTACACGCTCGACCTGCAGCACGAGCGCAACCTCGCCGTAGCCGCACGTACAGACGCCGACGCCGCGCGGCTGCAAGCCGAGAACCTCGCGGTATTCATGCTCGAAGATCTTTACAACGGACTGCTCGGCGTCGGCCGGCTCGACCTGCTGGAACCGGTGGCCAACCAAGCGGTTACCTACTTCCAATCCGATCCGTCAAGCCTTGGCGGGGATCGGCGAACGCTCCGCCCCGAGAGCGGCCTGGCCCTGATGCGAGCCTCACAGGTCCTCGACTACCAGGGCCGGTTGGATGAATCCATCGAAGTCGCCAGGCGGGCTGTACGGCTGCTCGATCGCCTGGTCAGCGCCCCGAACGCCGATCCGGAGACCCGCGTCGAAGCGCGCTACAGACTCGCCCAGTCATTAGCCACCCTGAGCTTGACCCTCGGCGGCGCTGCGCGCTTCGAAGAAGCCATCGAACACGCGCAGCGCGCGGTCGACCTGAGTTCGAGCCAGGTGCCCGCCGCGCACCTGCAGCCCGCAGACGCATCTTCAGAAGCGCCCGTTTCGTCCGAAGATCTTTGGCAGAACTATCTCAACGCCTACTTCACGCTGGGCGACGCCCAGATGCGGGCGGGACATACCGAAGCATCGATTGAGACACTGGATGCCGGCGTCGAGCGGGCTCGCAATGCCGTGGTCACCTACCCCGCACTCGACAAGAGCCTGGCCGACCTGGTCTGGGTCCGCTGTCTGGCCTTTCAGGATCAGACCCCGGTCGATGGCCTGGTCGAGGCCTGCGAGCAGTCGCTGCTGCTTGATCGCCGGGCCGCTGAGCTGGCACCCGACGATTCGCGGGCGGCCTATCACCTGTCCAACTCGTTGTGGCTCATGAGCGAAGCCCTGCGCAAGTCCGACCGGCCGGCCGATGCACTGGCAATCGCCGACGAAGGCGTGAGCATCGCGCGGGGGCTGGTTCGGCGCGATCCAGAGCAGCCACGCAACGACAACCTGCTCGCGGTCAACCTGCTGAGCCGAGCAAGGACGCGGGACCAACTGGGGCAGCCCGTGGCCATGCGAACCGACTTGGAAGAGGTTCGTTCGATCACCGAGCGCATCGTCGTCGGCTCCGAGGATCACATGATCATGCACAATCACGTCACCGTGCTGGCCCTGCTCGATCGCATCGAGGAGGCCCGCCCGTGGGCGCGCCAATTGCTCGACGCCGGCTGGCAGCGTCCCGAGTTCCTCCAGCTTTGCGCCCAGCATGCGCTGGTCGAGAACTGCGCTGCGCCGGTCGACGGCCCATGAGCCCGGTATCATGAGCGACGAAGCGAACATCACCCGACTGCTGAACCGCTGGCAGGACGGCGACGGCCACGCGCTGGAGCAGATTGTGCCAGTGGTCTACGACCAGCTACAGCGGTTGTCTCGCGCACAGATTCGGCGCGACGCCGGGGCCACCATTCAAGCTACCGAACTGGTGGCCGAGGCCTACATTCGCCTGATCGACGTCGACTCGGTCGACTGGCAAGGCCGCGCACATTTTTATTCGATGGCGGCCCGGCTGATGCGCCAGGTGCTGGTCGAACGCTACCGGCGCCGCAGCGCTGCCCGCCGCGGCGGCGACGTCCAACAGGTCACGCTGCACACCAACCTGCAGAGAAACGCCCCACCGCTGCTGGAGCTGGACGCGCTGGAGGACGCCCTCGAACAACTCGAGCGCCTCGACGCTCGCCAGGCTGACATCGTCACGCTGAAGTTCTTCGGCGGCCTGACCGCGACCGAAATCGCTTGCGCCCTCGATCTTTCCGAAGCCACCATCAAGCGCGAATGGGCCGCAGCCCGGATCTGGTTATTCGATGCGCTGAGCTGATCGGTCTTGTGCTCGACGCACGGATCAGAAATGAAACCTACCGCCCGCGATGGATGCAAGAAATCCGCGTTCCTGAGTCGAGTGCCCGACCGCAATAACAGCGCGCTTCCAGAACTTAATAAGTTGGATCGCAATAGTTTCCCATCTGAATGAATTAGAACATCATAGCCTCGGCATGATCCGCACCGAAGTGCGCTCCACCCACGGTGATAGTCACCTTGGCCATGTGTTCAACGACGGTCCGCGAGAAGCCGGCGGCTTGCGCTACTGCATCAACTCCGCCAGCCTGTGGTTCATACATAAAAACGATATGGCCGAACAAGGCTATGGCGAGCATCTAGACCAGGTAGAGAACGTCAATCACAGTACTTGAAGCTTCGTATCACTTCCATAATCGGTTGGGTGCTGATAAAGCGCAATGCAAGTATCAAGACCTGACCCCAAGATTCGCACTAGTCCAGTATTTAGGCAGGAAGGACAAAGACTTCCGGTATGTCGTAGGGCGACCCCATTCAATCAGAGCCACAGCTGGAGAGCTCGGGCGCACATTTCTGCATGGCGTCAGCGCCGCCCAACGACTGTTTCCAAAGCTGGCGTAGTTTCAAAACAACCCAACTGCAGACGAGCGGCCGCTGCCGAGGGTTTGCATATATAAAAAAGCAGAATTAAGGCCCATCACCTTGATCGCGAGACCTCAGCGCGATCAACTATGCAAATAGAGCCAAATGGAAATGTAAAAACACTCGTTACCGAGATTTCTAGGCTAGAAAGTATGTGGGTGTCCATTACTTACGCTGATTGATTAATCTAATCGAAGAACTCTCACTTCACCTACTTAGGCCGGAGGGGGTAAGTTCATAAGCCCTACTATTTCAGATTAACAAGTTATGCTGTTAACTAAATCTATCCATAGTAGATTTTAGCTTAAGAATTTTACTCAAGAGCAGTCCTGAAGATATTGAAAGACCGCAAAGTATTGAATGGAGGGAAATGTCTATAAATTCACTAGGGAATCCACCGTCAAAAAGTTCTTTTCTGCTAACCAAATAAAATAACAAACGATAAGAAAATACTAGAAATGAACTGAAGACAGTATATTTAAAAAACTGATTTACAGTAACCACCGGCTCTCTCATCCAAATAAGACCCAAAAGGTATCCAGCAGAAAGCAGTATAAAATAAGTCATCTGTATTCAATCAATTCGAATAACAACGTTATTAGTATTAGGCCT
Organism: uncultured Pseudomonadota bacterium; assembly: GCA_937138395.1. Classification (GTDB taxonomy): domain Bacteria; phylum Pseudomonadota; class Gammaproteobacteria; order Xanthomonadales; family Wenzhouxiangellaceae. The sequence goes on along the minus strand of CAKZPB010000142.1, from coordinate 1,424 downwards.
AGCACATCATGTAGAAATGACGTGCTAGGCCGAAGCCTTAACCCTAAAAACTTTAAGGCAGCATGACATTACCCATATCCCGGTCCCACGAATTGGAGGCAAGCGATGCTTCCATGAAATATATAGTACTAATCATATCGTTTATAGATATTGGGTTTGAGCCCATTCCAATAAGATAAGGCATGCATTGACCGATATTACAATCCCATGGGGGTATGCCTGGAAAACAACCTGAATGTGGTGTTCCGCAGTTTATATCAAGTAATGGGTCTGGACACCAATCTGCGCGTCCATTGCAATAGGTCCACAAATAATCGTTATAGCTTAGTTCAGAATCTCTGTGAGCATCAACATATTCGTTTAAAGCCATCGAACATGTCGAAGTCAGCATGTCTGCAGAAACATCTTGACCTAAGGCGGCTAGACCCGCCTGAACAGCGGTCTGAGCTGATCGGCCAACTAAGTTCCAACCTATAATAGCGCCTAAAAATCTGGCTGTATATTCACATCCAGCATCAATTACAGGGTCAGAACCACTATTGGCGTTTACATTATCAGTTGCTAAGCAGAACAAAATTACCGCGAAAGACAGTTTTACAAAATTAAGTGTACAAACTTTCATATTTATCTCCTACTGTTAGAAAATCAACGCTCCTTACTGGTAATCTAAAAAAAATAGCTTGTCAACATTTTTGGATAATTTTTTTAGGGGCTGAAGTAGCTAAGCCTGGCTTGGAGGACTACACTGGCTACTATGTATCAACGCAGAAGTCGTCTGACGCCAAGACAACAGAGCAAGCTCATTGAGCACTTTGTTGCTGGTACCACAGCCCGCGCTGCTGCCGAGATTGTCGGAGTTCAGTCGAATACCGCGATCCGCTTTTACCATAGGCTTCGTATGCTGATTGCCAGCAAGCAGCCCTCGTATTAATTGTCTGGGGAGATCGAGGCCGATGAGAGCTATTTCGGCGGCGTCCGGAAAGGCAAACGGGGGCGCGGGGCTGCTGGCAAAGTCGCTGTATTTGGGCTTCTAAAGCGAGGCGGGAAGGTGTATACAGTCATTGGTCCGAATGCGCGGACCGAGACCTTGCTTCACATCATCAAGGAGAAGGTTGACCCCGATAGCGTCGTCTATACCGACACCTTTCGGGCCTACAATGCGCTGGACGTTTCAGAGTTCCATCACCGACGCATCAATCACTCCAAGCTGTTTGCTGACGCTCAGAATCACATCAACGGCATCGAGAACTTCTGGAACCAGGCCAAGCGGCATCTACGTCGATTCAACGGGATCAAACCGGAGAACTTTGATTGGTTTCTGAAGGAATGCGAATGGCGCTTCAACGGAGGCAACCATCGAGAGCTCCTCAAGCAGCTTAAATACTGGCATAAACACTCAAAACACTAACTCTTAGCTACTTCAG
>CAKZPB010000141.1 GCA_937138395.1 uncultured Pseudomonadota bacterium | reverse complement strand
GGAAACCGGAAACCGGATTCAAATCTATCTCGTCGGCCTTGCCAGGCGACCAACCGACGAAGCGACCGTCGGGAGTGTTTACCTTCCGATGCCCGGCGGCAGGTCGATGTTGCCCTGGCCCGGCGTGACAATTGAATTCTGCGACTCTCGCTGCATGCGTTTCAATTCCTCGACCGTTTCGTGCATGGCTTGTTCTGCACCCTTGGAGAAGCCTTCCGCGGCTTCGGCCATGCTGTCACCTTCGAGCTCAAAGCTCAGTGGCAGGGCGCCGGCCGGCGTCATGGCTTGAGCCTCTCCGATGTAGCGCACCGGACGGCTTGAATCCGGATTGCCTTCAGCATCCACCGGCGTCATGCGCCGAATCGAGCCAGTACGCTGATCGGTAAAGACTTCGACCTTGTACAGCGCATCGGTGTCAAAATTAGGGATCTGCTGCGAATCGTCCGTCGACATGAGGCATTCCTGAAATGTGTAGTCGTTATCCTATTTTGGGCAATTGGCGTGAAATTGCAATGCCAGTCGTCGTTTTAACCAGCCTGACGATCATGATGGTGCTGTCCGACGCGTTGCGGGGACGATGAGCGAGGCCATCCAGGACTGGCTGAAATTGACCCTGGCGCTGGATGCACAGCAGGTTGATGCTGTTGAACAGCTGCTATGGTCACTGGGCGCCGTATCGGTCACGTTGATCGACGCTGCTGACCAGCCGATCCACGAGCCTGATCCCGGCCAGGCCCCGCTGTGGTCACGCGTGCAGCTGGAGGCATTGTTTCCGATCGATATCGACCGCGATCGCGTGTTGCTTACCCTGTTAACCAGCATCGAGCCCGATCAGGCCGGCTTGCCGGTGATTGAAACCTTGACCGGCCAGCACTGGACGCGGGCCTGGATGGATCGATTTGAACCGATGCAGTTTGGTCACGATCTCTGGGTGTGTCCGTCTCATCAAACGCCGAATCCCGAGTGGCCGGTGGTGCTGACGCTCGACCCCGGCCTTGCATTCGGCAGCGGCACGCATCCGACCACTGCCCTGTGTCTGGAGTGGATAGCTGATCATCGCCGAAACCAGGGTCACTGCCAGGGCTTGAGCGTTATCGACTACGGCTGTGGCTCCGGCATTTTGGCCATCGCGGCCGCACTGAAAGGTGCCGAGCAGGTGCTGGCCATTGACCATGATCCGCAGGCCTTGCTGGCTACTGAAGACAATGCACGCCGCAATCGCGTGTCGGACCGAATTCGCGTGGCCCTGCCCAGCGCTGTCAAGCCGGGGCCGGCTGATCTGGTACTGGCCAATATCCTGGCCGGGCCATTGATCGAGTTGGCGCCGATGCTGGCTGAACTGGTCAAACCGGGCGGTTCAATCGTGTTGTCCGGCATCCTGGCCGAGCAGGCCGATGGGGTAGCGCAAGCCTATTCGCGCTTGCTGCAGCCAGTCGAACAGGTGCTGCGCGAGGAGTGGGTGCGATTGGTTTTTCTCAATCCGGCAGGATGATCAAGCACCGTTGGTTGCTACAGCGTTGAGCACTGCGGCTGAAATGGCCCGCATTCGTACAGCATGACTTGGTCCATCGACATCTGCCAATCGTGCTGGCTGAAGACTTCGGTGATGAAGAAGTTCCCGAGACCGGCGGCTGCGGGATTGTTGGCCGGCTCGGGGCCGTGCAGCCCTTCGAGGTAGTGATCACTGCCGATTTCGATCCACCGCCCGGGTGCGTCAAGCCGCCAGAGGCGATATCGATTCTTGATGACTACCGTCATCATCGGTAACAGCCACGCACTCGATACCAGCTGCAGTCGGTAGCGAATATCATTTTCCAGGGCGGGTCCTTCGGTGGAGGGACCATAGACGCAGTTGCCGCCGGCCCAGAACGCTTCCATGGCAATGCTGTGAATTTGCCGAGTTGGGCCGCAGATGCCCTGTGCTTCCAGTCCGCTTACATTGCCGATCACCAAGCCGCGGCCCTGAAGGTCCGGTGAGCCATTGCCGGTTGCATCACTGATGCCGTCTGCGCGCACGGCAATCGCCCAGTGCCCAGTCAGGTTGGCGTCAAAATAATCGGGTGATTCAAACTCCAGTGTCAGCTCATGGGTATTCATCCAATGGCTCAGGGTTCGCGGCGCGTGGTACAGATAACCGGACGATGGTTGATCCGACGATTCAATGCGCGCGCAGTCACCGGGCCACCAGCTGAGTGCGCATCCGCTTCCGGCGGTATGGCGCCAGTGATAGGTGTTCGGTCCGAAGTAGGGTTCGGATGCAGACACAGAGCTCAGCCAGACGATGAACAGAACCATGATGGGTAGCGATCGATTCAGCACATGCAGCGGGCAGTGGTCGACCGGTTTGAACTGGCGGTGCTTCATGGCCTGAATAGTAAATGAAAATGAGGTAGCCGACCCAAAGGTTGGGCAGGCTGGTAGTGTACGGTTTACCCGGGATGATCATGGTTTGATCCCAATTGCGAGGTTGACGTGCGGTATTTAAGACACTTGCTTCACGATTTCATCGAAATTTATATCGTGGCTCTTGTGGCCGCCTGCTTGCCCGAGCGGCTGGGCGCGCGCGTGGTGTGGGCCGGGGCTGGTTTGTACCGGTTTCATCCCGACATCCATCAGCCGCAGGCTGCATTCACTTCCTGTTGGCCGGGTCGAGTGTTGAACGACCGAGAGCTTCGCTGGAATTACTTGATTGAGGCCAGCACGGCCTGGCGCCTGATTTTGAGGCGAAAGCTTAGCGTTGAACACATTGGTCAATGGCCAGAAAAGCCGGGCTTTATCGTGGCCGGGGCGCACTATGGCAATGGCATCATCATGCTTTGGAGCCTGTATGCCGCCGGGTTGAGACCGCGCTTCATGCTGCGTGCGCCGGAAAAGAAGCTGCTTCGATACCGCCCGGCGCTGTGGCCCTGGAGCCTGCTCCGGTTCCGCTTGATCAAGCGACTCTGCCCAGACGGCGTGGTGCTGACTGGCGGTGCCCTGAATTCGCTGCAGTCCATACTGGAGGAGGGTCAGACGACGCCGGTCGTGCTGTTCGATACGCCAGCACCACCGCACCATTCCGATTGGACCCTGGACCTTGGGCAATGCGCAGTCTGTCTTTATACGGGTGCCGCCCGCATCATTGCAAAACACCTGGACCACAGGCACGTTCCGGTGGTGTACTTCAAACCCGACACCCGACCCGGTCAGGCGGGATCGCGTTTGCATATTCAGTGCCTGGATGCCAGCCAATGGACCCATCAATGCTGCAGTGCGATCAGTGATTCAATCAATCAGCAGCCGGAAGGCTGGCTGTTCTGGCCGAATATCGAACCCCATTTGATGGCTGCGTCCAGAAAGCATGACCCGCACGAGTGATATTATGCGTGCTGCCGGCCTTTGCAACGAGTCATGACCTACGACATCTCACCTGAATTGGCTGCTGAGGCTCAGCGGCAGTTACAGCATCCAGCGCTAAAAACAACACTGCTTGGACAATTGGGCCGGGATGCCCGAAACCCGCCCGAATTGGATACGAAAATCCATCCGGCCTGTCAGATGTTGAATCATTCCTTGCGCGCACACCAGGATGCAGCGCTATCGGTCAGTCAGTATTTCGCCATTGCCCTGCAGCAATATCACACCGCGGCCGAAGTGCTTCGCCGGCTGGAGCGCACCGTGCCTGCACCCAATATCCTTGACTTTGCCTGTGGTTACGGACGCCTGCTGAACCTGCTGATTCATCGGGTGCCGACCGAGCGCATCTGGGCCAGCGAGATTCAGACGGACGCAGTGGCGTTTGCTGTTCGTCAATTCGGCGTCCATGGCCTGCAGTCCACCCCGGCACCGGAAGATTTTAATCCGGAGCAGCGTTTCGATCTGATCTGGGTCGTGTCGCTGTTTTCGCATCTGCCGCCCGGCCTGTTCGAACGCTGGTTGAAGCGCCTGGCTGGATTGTTGACGCCTGATGGCATTCTGTTGTTCACGGTGCATGATCAGGGCTTGTTGCCGCCCGATAGGACCATGCCGGACTCCGGCGTGCTGTATATCGGCAGCAGTGAAAACCGCGATCTGAACCCGGAAATCTATGGCACGACGTTTGTCAACGAAGACTTTGTGCGTCAAGCCATCTGCGACCAGCTGGGTGAGCAGCGCCGCTATCTGCGCCTGCCCAGGCTGATCAATTTCGAGCAGGATGCCTACCTCATCGGTGGTACGGACGACCGCGACCTGGGCGAATTCGAATCACTGTCGCGCGGTTTGCGTGGCTGGGTCGATGGCTTCCACATCAGCGATGGCAGGCTGCGCATGCACGGCTGGGCGGGTTCAATGGATCAGGGTGAGCCTGTTCAACTGGCGATTTCTCTGGATGGACAAGCGCAGCCATTCAATAGTGGTGAACCGCGCCCGGATGTGGTTGAAGTATTGGGCAAGCCGTCGTTGAAAAATAGTGGATGGTCGGCTCAGCTTCAATTGCCGACTGATCGGGATGAGACCTATCTACGAATCACGCTGAGCGACGACCGTGATCAGCAGGCGCTGATCTATGCCGGTGCGCTGGATCTGAATACGATCCGAGCTTGAATCCCGCAGTCCTGAATCGCAGTTAGACGATCAACGCTAACCAGTCTCGCCGGCGTTCTTGGCGCGGTCAATGGCATCGATGATTTCCTTGCGCGCATCCTCGGGCCCATGCCAGCCGAGCACCTCGACCCACTTGCCAATTTCCAGATCCTTGTAATGAGCAAAGAAATGGCGAATCTGTCGTCGGCTGAACTTTGCGATATCTTCGATATGACGAATATCTTCATGGAGTGGCGAGATCTGTTCAATCGGCAGGGCCGCAATCTTGACGTCGCGACCGGCTTCATCGGTCATTTCAAGATAGCCAATCGGCCGGCAGCGGATCACTGAGCCCGGGATCAGTCCGACCCGAATCAACACCATCACATCCAGCGGATCGCCATCTTCGGCCAGCGTGTTGGGCACGAAACCGTAATTGCACGGATAGCGCATCGATGTAGCCAGCAGTCGATTGACCTCAATGGCACCGGTCACTTTATCGACTTCGTATTTGACGGGCTGCCCATCGGTGGGGATTTCAATAACGACGTTGAAATCGTCCGGTGGGTTTTCACCTGGGATGATGCTGTTGACGTCCATGCTGATTCACTCGCAACTCGTAGGAAAGTAGGTATTGATGCTACGCCGGGCTGGCGATTATATAGCAAAAGATTCGACCAGCCAGGCATCCGGCCGACGATGGTGTGGGTTGTATCCAGTGACTGCAGGCGAATTTGCCATCGACTGGAAGCTGAAAAGATACAATACAACCAGTTTTCATGCGCTGGAATCAATCGTGAATGTCACTCCGTCTTCTGCCAAGAAGCCCGCAAATACCGAGCAGGTCTACATTGTCACTCGGGCTGACCTGCCGTTGAGCTGCCCGATGCCGGACATGGCCTTGTGGAACTCGCATCCGCGCGTCTATCTTCCAATCGAAAAAACCGGTCAGGCCCAGTGCCCCTATTGCGGCGCGATGTATCGACTCGAGGATTCTGAAGCGACCGCTGAAGCATCCAATTGACGCTGTGCGAATCGTTGCAGCACGCATATTGTTGATCTTTCCATGTCAGAAGCCTTGACCGGGCCGCGCGTTCGGGCAGACCGCTTGCTGGGACAGATCGCTTCGACTGTCCTGTTGGTGACGTTGGCGCTTGGGCTGGTCGTGCCCAAGCTGGCCGGCGCTGGCTTTTTGATGCTTGCCCTGTTGAGCTTGATCTGGCTGGAATCGGCCTACCGACATCGCCGAATTGGCTTGCAGTCGGTGGAGCGTACGCTGTATTTCGTGATTGCCGCTTTTGTGCTGGTCTGGTTAGCCAGTTGGTGGTTGCACGGGCTGGACCCTGTCGGCAGCGAAAGCGTGGGCCGGATCCTGCGTTTGCTGATGATCATTCCCCTGGTCCTGTTTTTGAGTCGGATTGAAGATTTGCAGCGCAGTTGGTGGTTGGGTCTGGCCCTGGGTGCCATGGCTTCGGGGCTGTATGCACTGTGGTTCACGATCACCGGCGAGACCGGTGATTGGGACGGACGGGTTGGCGGTCCAACCAATCCAATCTACTTTGGCGGTATCGTGCTGGCGTTTGGCTTGATGTTGCTGCCGCGAATTACGGACGAACATCTTCCAGCTGTCCACCGCATGATGGCTGCTGCTGGCGTCATCATGGCAATATTGGCCAGCGCACTATCGGGTTCGCGTGGCGCCTGGATCGCCTTTCCGCTGCTGTTGCTGCTGTACGTCGTTCGGCCAGTGCATCAACAGCGAGCATGGCTGCGCCTGGTGTTGCCGGTCTCGATCGTATTCGTTGCAATAGCAATCAGTCTGCTGCCGATCGCGCAGTTAGGCGAGCGCTTTGGCACCGGTTGGGAAGGGTTGATGGCCTTGCTCAACGGCCAGAAGCCGGGCGGCACGTTGGGCATTCGGATTGACCTTTGGCAGGTCGCTGTTCAAGCGATTCGTGACGCATTCCTGTTTGGCGGTGGACCCGGTTATTTTCGGTCTGCGCTGGAGCAGGCCGTGGCGGCGGGCCAGGTCGATCCCTATCTGTTGCGTTACCACCATCCGCATAACCAGTTTCTGTCAGCGCTGCTGATTGGCGGCATTCCCGGTCTGATCAGTCTCGTGCTGATGCTTGGATGTCCACTGTTGTTGTTTACGCGTGCCTGGCTGGGCGCATCAGCATCGCAGCGGGCGATGGCCTGGTGTGGGCTGACCAGTCTGATCGTACTGTTCGTCATGATGCTGAGTGAATCGATCTTTCAGCGCAACAACGGTATCGTCTGGTTTGTTGTGCTGCTGGCGGTCAATGCGGCGCTGGTCTTGTCGCAGCGCGCCACTGCCCAGCCGGGGGACGGCTAGCCTGGTCCGCCGAGCCTGGCGGTGGATTTCAGTCAATCAGTCGCAGCAAGTGTTCGGCGACGGCTGCCGTGTCATTCTTCAGGCCCATGGCCCTTGCATGGTCCTTGATGGATTTGGCCAGCGCCGGCTGATCAACCAGCATGCAGGCCTTTTTGCACAGATCGTTGGCATCCAGTTCAGCGACCAGTACGGCCTGTTGATCCGCGTACTGCCTGACACGGTTTGGTTGATCCTGGCCGCCTACCGCACACAGCACGCAGGCCGGATTGTCGGCTGTCAGTGCCTGACCTGTCAGCATATTGCCAGCACCAATCACGGCGATTCTGGCAGTTTGAAACAAACGGCTGAGCTCAACGCTGCTGACGGTCGGAATCACTTGCACCTTGTCATGATCGCGGATTGCACCTCGATATTGCGGCCCCATGACGACCGCCGTTGAACGACCCGTTGCGGCCTGGAACTGGATAGCGGCTTTCAGAAAAATATCCGGCACAGGCTGGCCTCGATGAACATAACCACCGCCGCCTGAAACAAACAGGGCTTGAGGTTCAGGGCTGCCATCTGCTTGAATTGCCGGTAAGGCGGCTTCGGGTGCAATGGCGGTAATAAATTCAACCTGGACCCTTGGGTAGAGCTTGAGCAGCCAACGTTCTATTGAACTCAGTCGCGGCTTGACGCGGTCAGAATCCAGAATCAGGTGCAGATCCAGCAGCCGCAGCGTTTGCAGCCGGAAGGCCTTGAGCCGTTTGTCAGGGCGGTTGGAAATCCAGGCCAGTCGGCCGCCGTTTCGCTTGACCGCTTTGAACTGCATTTGTCGACCGGTGGAGTCGAACACCGCCAACGCCGGCTTGATTTCATCAATCAACCTAGCGACGGGTTTGCGTTGCTTTGCCGGTGTATCGTCGAGTCCGTGATACGTGAATGCCGGGTCACGTTCAACTTCGGCGTCGCGATGCAACAAGACGTGGATGGGCCGATCGGCTTGGCGCGTCTGAATAGCGCGGGCGATGTGCAGACATCGATAATATTCTCCGCTGCCGGTGGGGCCGCTGGCCGGCGCAAATAAAACCGGTGAGCCGATCGAAGCCATTAGAGGATTGCGGGTCTGGTGAAGCGCACCATGCCATCCAAACCGCTGCGCTTTATTCCAGCGACTGCCGGTTTTGTTCGATGCGTTTCAATGAGTCCCGAATCTCGGTCAGCAGCGCAATCGAGGAATCAGCTTCGGTTGCTGCTGTCGTTTCGCCGGGTGCAATGCCGTCGGTCACTTTGTCGCGCTGGTCCAGGGCATCGTCGCGAAAACCCTCGGTGTCGTTGATGCCGATTAACTTGATCAACGAGCCTCCTGGCCCGCTTGACTGTCCGGCCGTTTCAACCTGCAGCCCCTTGATATCCATGCGGCGCATGATCGGACCCTGAATCAGGGCCAGGTCGGTGACCTTTTCCAGCGGCACGCTTTTTTCCTGACGCACCAGAACGCCGCGGCTGACCTGCAGTTCACGGCTGGTGAGCACAACCTCGAGCGTGGCGTAGAATTTTCGGTAGTACCACCAGGCAATCGGTAGCGCAATCGGCAGCACGAAAATGCCGACAATGGAGCTGATCATCACCAGCGTGAAATTGATCATCGAGTAGCGGATGGCTTGCGGAGAAATTTCCGCTGTGCGCAAGACCCTGGGTGCACTTCTCATGCCTGAATCCTTGTTCTAGGGGCGGTTGTTAAGAGTCTATCACCGGTACCGCGGGGCTGTGCCTGACGGCGCTGTCTTGAAGCGTCGATGCAGCCACCAGTAGGGTGCTGGCTGGCGCCGGATGGCTTGTTCGAGAAACGCGTTATAGCGGCTCAGGTCGGCCACCGGGTCTGCACTGGGAAAGGGCTCGAACGCCGGCCCGATTTCGACCACCAGCGGCTGGTTTTGATCGGCGCGAAACGGGTAGACCGGGTGAACCCGGGCTGCGCCCAAACGGGCCAGCTCGATCAGGCCCCGGGCGGTCGCCGTGGGCAGGTTGAAAAATGGCGCGAAAACCGACCGCTTGGGGCCGAAGTCCTGATCCATGGCAGTCCACAGGACGCCGCCATTGCGCAACACCCGGACCATGTCCCGCACCTGGGACTGAGGAATCATGCCCTGTGCATAGCGCAGCCTCGCCTGGTTCTGATAGTGCTCCAGCAGGGCGTTATCGAGCGGGCGATAGACGCCTGTAATCGGCAATGATTCGCACAATAGCCGGCCGGCCAGTTCGATGTTGCAGCTGTGACCGGTCACTAGAATAATGCCGGTCTGCTGCTGCCGAGCCGATTCAAGGTGTTCCAGGCCCTGCACGGTGCCGATGCTTGGCTCCAGTGGGGCTGGTTGATTCCAGGTGTAGGCAATTTCGCCAACGCTGCGGGCCAGCTCATTGAAGTGTTCGCGCTGGAGTTGCTTCCGCTGCTCGTCGTTCCAGTCTGGGAAGCACAACTCGAGATTGCGCGCAACGATACGCGCTCTTCGGCGCATCAGCCGCTGCAGCGGCCTGGCCAGCCAGTAGGTTCGCTGTCGAGCTGCCGGCAAGGGTCGCCGCCCGATCCTGCTGAACAGGCGCAAACCGAGGCGGGTGATTCCATCCTTGAGTGCCGCGCCCAGTGCGATCATGGTTGATTCATGTGCGTGGCTGAGTCCAGTCCGACGAAGTTGAGATATGCTGACACGGATGAAATCCCTCGTTCAGTCCACTGTGCATCAAAGCTATGCGCTATTGACGCGGTTGCTCGCGCCCTGGGCCGCCGCTCGACTGAATAAGACGGTGTCAGAACAATCCGCATTACAGGCGCGTCAGCGCGAGCGCTGGGGCCATGTGCCTGAAGCCAAGGATGAGCTCTGGATTCATGCCGCCTCGGTCGGCGAAGTGCATGCCCTGGTTGAATTGATACCCCGTTTGTTGTCATCGAATGAGGATCTGAATCTCGTGGTTTCGACCATTACGGCGACTGGCGCAGAGCGGGTCGGCGCAAAATTTGCCGACCATGCACGTGTCCGCCATGTATTCGCACCGCTCGATACCGGACCCGCCGTGCGGCGCTGGCTTGATCATACGCGTCCGCGTGCATTGCTGCTGGTCGAGACTGAACTGTGGCCGGTCATGCTGCGCGAATGTCGCCGCAGGCATATTCCGGTGGCTTCGGTTAATGCGCGACTGTCCGAGCGTGCAGCGCAACGTTACCGGCGGTTTTCTGCCCTGTTTACACCGGCCATCCGGGGCGTCAATCCAATTCTTTGTCAAACCAAGACCGATGCCGGTCGCTGGCGACAGCTGGGTGCAAAAGACTCGCAACTCCAGGTGACCGGCAACATCAAATTGGATGAACCGAAACCGAAAGCCGAGGATGTTGAAATCAGTAACTACAGGCGAGCTGCCGATCGCCGACCGGTCTGGATTGCCGGTAGTACGCATCAAGGCGAAGAGCCGATGATTCTGTCCGCACATGAACAGATCGTGCAGATGCGGCCGAACGCGCTGTTGATCCTGGTGCCGCGACATCCTGAACGAGCGCCGCAGGTGCTTCGAGCGGCACAGACCCGATTTTCAGCGGCCGACTTGCCGGCCTCGATGACAGCGAAAAGCAGCCTGGTCGTGGTGGATCAGATGGGTGTACTGGCCGGCTTGTACGCAATAGCCGGGGCTTGCTTCGTCGGCGGCAGCCTGGTCGACCATATTGGCGGGCACAATCTGTTCGAGCCGGCCCGTGCAGGGCGCGTCGTGCTGACGGGACCGTACACGGCCGATCAACAAACTGCAGCGGAATGCCTGGCGGCCGCCGACGCTTTGATCCGGGTCAGCGATGAACAGACACTGGCCGAGGCCGTGATCGGTCAGCTCGATCAGCCTATGCAAGCGAATCAGGCAGCCCAGCGGGCACGACGCGCTTCGGCTCAGGCCAATGGCGCGCTGGAGCGCAGCCTGTCAGCCCTGGCGCCGTGGCTGGAGACCGCCGGGTTCGCCAGCGCCGAGTAGCCGTGCACTCAGCCGCGTTCCGGTCCGTCCAGCTTGGCGTTGGCTTGCTCGATATCGTCAGACGACAGTGTGCCAACCGAGCGTTCCAGCGACAGGTTGTCGACGATGAACTGATGACGTGCCTGCGAAAAGTTTCGCTGTGCGTTGAAAAAACGCTGTTCGGCCAGCAATACGTCGACAATGGTTCGCGTGCCGACCTCAAAACCGGCGTTGGTGGCCTCAAGCGCGCTTTCGGCCGAAATCAATGCCTGCTCCAGGGCCTGCACTTCAAGAATGCCGGCCATGACTGCCCGAAACGCGTCTTCGGTCTGACGGACCGTTGTGCGCTGCTGGAATTCAAGGTCCTGAATGGCAGCACGTTCGTCGAACACCGCTTGCCGTGAGCGCGAACGCACGGCACCGCCCTGGAAGATGGGCACGTTCAGCTGCAGGCCCAGCGACCAGCCGGTATTTTCCAGCTCGGTGGTAGCAATGATGTTCTGGAAATCATCACGCAGTAACAATTCATTATCGATAAAGCGGTTATAGCCCGCGGTCAGATCGAGTGTTGGCAGATGGCCTGCTCGAGCTTCGCGTACGTCTGAACCCGCAATTTCTACGCCCTGGCGAGCGGCTTCCAGCTCTGGGCTGGAGTTCAAGGCGCGCGTCACCCATTCGTCCGGAACGGCAGGTTCCGGCGCCAGAAACGGCAGGTCTTCGGCCAGCGGTTTGTACGTCTCGAATGATTCACCGGTCAGTTCACGCAAGGCCTCGCGCGCATTCTGCAGCGTGTTTTCAGCCACGATGACGCGCGCACGGGCCGCATCCCAGGCTGCGCGCGCTTCTAAAAAGTCGGTCACCGCTGACAGGCCCACCTCAAAGCGCTGTTCTGCCTGTTCGAACTGGCGTTTAAGCGCCAGCTCTTCCGCCTCGGCAAACTGAACGGCATCCAGTGCGGTCAAAATTTCGAAATAGCGCACTGCGACACGCAATAGAAAATCCTGAAACGCGATGTTGTATTGGGCATCGGCCTGGGCAATGATCGAACGAGCGCGATTAAGATTGGCCCAGTTTGCGTCGTCATAGAGGCTCTGGCGCAGATTCACGCTGATGCGTTCATCATCGCTGAATACATCGTTATTGATGACCTGGCCGCCAATTTCTGTCGAGCTCTCACCAATGGTTTTCGTGGCGGTTGCATCAATGGTTGGCAGTAACCGGGCCTTGGCTATGGCTTCGCTGAACTGGGCCGATTCAAGACGCAGTTCAGCCGCGCGAATTTGAGGGTCATTGGTTGAAGCCAATTCATAAACGCCCATCAAATCAACTGCGGCGGCCGGTGCAGTGAATGCAAACGCGATGGCACCAAATAAGAGTTTTCGCATGGTTAATCCTTGGAATCAGTTCGTCGTTCGTTCGTTAAACCACCGGTCTGGGTACAACATCAGTGGTCAGAATTCAAAAGTCGGTGCATCTTCGGCACCGATGAGTCTGGGTATGTCGGTGTCAAACAAGCTTTCGGTCATCCAGCGCTGATCGGTCGCGCGCGTCAACAGCACGGCCTGCATTGCCGGAGATTGGCCCAGGGCTATCAGTAATCGCCCGCCCATACGCAGCCACTGAGCGAAGCATTCCGGCACCTGCGCCGCCGATGCAGTGACCAGAATGACATCGAAGGCGTGATCGTTGAATTCGGCCTGGAGTACATCGCCTTGTTTGAGCTCCACTTCGGACACCTGCATGGCGTTGAGCTGTTGGGCCGCCTGATCGGCCAGAGCGGGTTGAATCTCGATGCTCGTGACCTGACCGGCCAGTTGGGCCAGGCATGCAGTCAGATAACCAGTGCCGGTACCTACTTCCAGCAGCCGTTCGTCACCTTCCAGCTGCAGGCCCTGCAGCAAGCGGCCCTGCTCGATTGGTTTCATCATGTACTGGTCGTGGCCAAGCGGGAGGCGTAGATCCGAAAATGCCAGTTTGCGATGACGCGCCGGAACAAAATCTTCCCGCGGCACCTCACGCATGACGTCCAGAACGCGTGAATCCAGCACATCCCAGGTGCGGACCTGCTGTTCAATCATGTTAAATCGGGCTTGTTCCAGGTTCACTCGCTTGGTGCTCCAAGGTTCATGGCAGGCCGTTGGGAATTCCAATGGATTGCAAAATTGACAGGTGGGTATTGTAACGAGTTATCGGTAATTCGGCCTGTGCTGAATGTCACGGCTGTCGGCCTGTTTTGGGTCTGCTACTATCGCTGTTGAACTCTACCTTCAGGCCTGCTCATGTCACAAACGTCATCGGAACTGGTTCATCGACTGAACGAGGAATTACTCCGTCTACCGCCGGCATCCCGGCTGGTCAGCGTGACCGGCAGCAGGCCGGATATTCGCGTGCCGATGCGTGAAATACGTCAGCAGGATACGCCGGCCACGTTCGGCGTCCAGCCGAATCCTCCGATTTATGTGTATGAAACGGCTGCAGCGTTTATGAATCCGGAACAACCGCCGGACCCAGCACTGGGTTTGCCGCCGGTTCGACAGGATTGGATCAACGAACGCCAGGATACCGAACAGCTGGATGGCCTGAGCAGTGAGTTTGCCCGTAATCGCGCACTGCGTGACGACGGCGAGCGGTTCATGGTCCCGCGCGCGCCTTCACGGGCGCTCAAAGGGCGCAACGTGACGCAGATGCACTATGCCCGCCAGGGTATTGTGACGCCCGAAATGGAATACGTCGCGATACGCGAAAATGCGCGTCTTGACGAAATGAAGTCAACCTATGAAGAAGCCGGCTTGCTGCGGCGGCATGCCGGACAGCCCATGGGTGCCCGTTTGCCTGAACAGGTTACGCCGGAATTCGTGCGGGATGAAATTGCCGCTGGACGTGCGATTCTGCCGGCCAATATCAATCATCCGGAAGTCGAGCCGATGATCATCGGCCGCAATTTCCGGGTCAAGGTCAATGCCAATATCGGCAATTCGGCAGTCAAATCATCGATTACCGACGAAGTCGAGAAGCTGGTCTGGTCGCTGCGTTTTGGCGCCGATACCGTCATGGATCTGTCGACCGGCCAGAACATTCATGAAACACGCGAGTGGATTGTGCGCAATTCACCGGTTCCAATCGGCACGGTACCGATCTATCAGGCGCTGGAAAAGGTCGGCGGCGTACCCGAGGCCTTGACCTGGGAGCTGTTCCGCGACACGCTGATCGAACAGGCCGAGCAGGGCGTGGATTACTTCACGATCCATGCTGGCGTGCGGCTGGCGCACGTGCCGTTAACGGCCAATCGAGTCACTGGCATCGTGTCGCGTGGCGGTTCGATCATGGCCAAATGGTGTCTGGCGCATCACAAGGAAAGTTTCTTGTATGAACACTTCGAAGATATTTGCGAAATCATGCAGGCCTATGACGTGTCGTTTTCGCTGGGCGATGGTCTGCGGCCGGGTGCGGTAGCCGATGCCAATGATGCGGCCCAGTTTGCCGAACTCGAGACCTTGGGCGAGCTGACTGAAATCGCCTGGAAACATGACTGTCAGGTCATGATCGAGGGTCCGGGTCATGTACCCATGCAGCTCATCAAGGAAAACATGGAAAAGGAACTGGCCGATTGTCATGAGGCCCCGTTTTATACCCTTGGACCGCTGGTGACCGATATTGCGCCAGGCTATGACCACATCACGTCCGGCATTGGTGCGGCTCAGATTGGCTGGTATGGCACGGCGATGCTGTGCTATGTCACGCCCAAAGAGCATCTTGGGCTACCGGATAAACATGATGTGCGCGAGGGCCTCGTGACCTACAAGATTGCTTCGCATGCAGCCGACCTGGCCAAGGGCCATCCGGCTGCGCAGGTGCGCGACAATGCACTGTCCAAAGCGCGCTTCGAATTTCGCTGGGAAGATCAGTTCAATCTCGGCTTGGATCCGGCCCGGGCACGCGAGTATCACGACCAGACCCTGCCCAAGGATGCTCACAAGACCGCGCATTTCTGCTCGATGTGCGGGCCGAAATTCTGTTCGATGAAAATCACGCAGGACGTGCGGGATTATGCAGCGGCCAATAATTTGAGCGAACAGGATGCGCTGAACGTCGGCATGAATGAAAAGGCCGATGCGTTCAAACGGTCTGGCAGTGCTATCTATCAGCCAGACTAGCGGTTGATGGCGGATCAAGCCACGCATTCAATTTTCGTTGAATTATTTTGAAATATAACTGAGAGTTTGCCGGTCATGAATGATGCAGATCGACAACGACAATTCGATGCGCTGGCACGCCGATATTCCGACGACCTGTATCGCTTTGCTGTATGGCTGTGTCGGGATCCGACGTTGGCCAACGACCTGATCCAGGAAACCTACGTTCGGGCCTGGAAGGGATTGGACCGATTGAAGGATCCGGATGCGGCCAAGAGCTGGCTGATCACGATTCTGCGACGCGAGTTTGCGCGCACGTTCGAGCGGAAGGTGCCACCGCTGACCGATATCGACGGTGTCATTGTGGAAGACCGTGTTTCGTTGATGCCGGATGACCAGACGGAGCGCGATCTGCTGCGTCAGGCCATGCTGCAGATGGACCAGAAGTATCGCGAACCGCTGGTGCTGCAAACGGTCATGGGCCTGTCGGTTGCAGAAATCGCCGAACAACTGGACCTGACCGAAAGTGCCGTGATGACGCGGGTGTTTCGCGCCCGGGAAAAATTAAAGAGCAAGCTTCAGCCTGGTACGAACCAGGGGAATGTGCATGAACTTACTTGAATTCAAGCGAAAATTGATGACCGAGCCTGCGGAAGCCTCGCCCGAGATGCGGGCTGCGCGCGTGCAGGATAAGGATTTCAAGCAGGCGGCTGCCGAATCCGATGCGTTTGAGGCACTGCTCAAAGATGCCCTAGACGTCAAGCCACCAGAAGGCCTGGCCGAGCAGATCATTCAGAATCAGTCCATGCAGCCCAAAGGCAATCGCTGGACTCGACCCGGTTTTTTCGCCGTGGCCGCTGCCGTGATGCTGGCCGTTGCCTTGACCAGCTTCAACCTGGTTCAGCAGGAAGCGCCCGCGAACTACTCAGACCATCTGGCCTGGCACTGGGACAAGCATGGTGATGAGCGCATGGCCATGGCCATGCGTGTGGCTCAGGCCGATCCCAATGACGCAAAAGCGGTTTTCGCATCACTGGGGCTTGAGGTGACCGATGAATTGATCGGCAGCATGCGCCTGGTCAAGTATTGTCATGATTTGCAGGGCGAAGGTGCGCATATTGTCTTGAACAGCGTCCAGGGCCCGATTACCTTGTACTACATGCCGCGCGCACAAGCCGCGAACCAGACGGAGATTCAGCTACCGGACGGTATGCTGGCCCATGCAGTGAATGTCGAGCGGGGCAGTCTGGCCTTGATCGCTGCGCCTGAAGTCAATGCTGAAACTCTGGTCGACAACATTCAGGACGAGCTGAGTTTTCCGCCCGGTATTTCCTTGTAGTTCAAACCTCTTCGGCAGTGCTTGTTATCGATCAGGCGCAGTTGGGCACAAAATGACAAACCGAACGGCCTTGGAACGGGCTATGATGAAGTCGTCCCATGGTTACTGTTCTGAAATTCTCAATGCCTGCTGATCGTTCTCTTCAACACTTGTTCTCCAGCCTGATCGTATTCAGTGCCCTGTGGCTGTGCTCGAATGCCATAGCGGGTGGTCTGATATTGGACGGCGTCCGATTGGTCGATATTGCAAACGGCAGCGTCAGCGAACCGCAGCGCCTGGTCGTTTCGGATGACCGGATTGTAGCCGCAAGCCAGGCGTCTGCTGCGCGCCGACCGTTCCGGGTGATCGACGCACAGGGTCTTTTCGTGATGCCGGGCCTGTCTGAAATGCACGCCCATGTGCCCAATACCCAGAACATGCAGTTTGTCGAGGATGTGCTGACCCTGTTCCTGGCTCATGGCATTACCACTGTTCGCGGCATGCTGGGTGAGCCCGGGCATCTTCGGCTGCGCCAAGAACTGGCGCGTGGCCTGATCGACGGTCCGCGTCTGATTACTTCCGGCCCTTCGCTCAACGGCCAGTCAGTAACGTCTCCCGAGCAGGCAGAGCAGTTGGTGCGAACCCAGCATGAGGCCGGATACGATTTTCTGAAACTGCATCCCGGGCTGTGGGACGAAACCTTCGATGCCATTACCACCACTGCAGATGACCTTGGCATGACCTATGCCGGACATGTATCGGTCGCAGTAGGCCTGGAAAAAGCGCTGGCCTCACGTCAAACCACGATCGACCACCTCGACGGCTATGCCCAACTGCTGGTCCCGCCCGGATCCGAGGCCGCAAATCAGCCGCCAGGGTTCTTTGGGATGGCGATTGCTGATGCGCTTGACCCGCAGCGAATCGAGCCAATGGCCACGCGCACGGCCATGGCCGAGGTCTGGAACGTGCCAACGCAGTCGCTGATCGAAAACCTGGCCGTGAATTCGATAGAAGACTTAAACGATCGACCGGCGATGCGCTGGGTCAGTCCCGACGTTCAGCAACAGTGGCAACAACAGATTGAAACGTTGCGCGCCACGCAGTCCCGTGAAACGTTGGTCCGATTCGTTGAACTGCGCCGAGACCTGATCAAGGCACTGCACGATGCTGGAGCCGGCCTCTTGCTTGGTGCCGATGCACCTCAAATCATGAATGTGCCCGGCGATTCCACCCACCATGAGCTTGAGCTACTGGTTGCCGCCGGCCTGTCGCCCCGGGAGGCACTGGCCACAGGAACGCTGGCAGTGTCCCGATTTCTTGAAGATCCTGAACATGGCTGCCTGAATGCGGGCTGCAAAGCCGATCTGGTGCTGCTGGAAGACAATCCGCTTGATGACATCGAACATACGCGCTTGATTGCAGGCGTGGTTCGTGACGGCCAATGGTTTGATCGGGCCGAACTGGATGCACGATTGGCCGATATCGAGCAGCGCAATAATCCTGAAGCCCCCGACTGAAGGGGCCTGGCATTGTCCCCCCAGCACGAATCACCCGAAACCACGTCTGAAAGCCTATTTCAGCTGGACGGTTTGATCATTCGTTCTCTCGACTATGTCGATCAACTCGAGCAGCGTGACCCATCCACTATTCGCCGCGTGGTCATGCACGCGACCGAGCTGCCGGATCTGGACATGGCGCGCGAATACGGGGAGCGCGTGCTGTACGAAGCTTCGCAGACCGGCAACAGCGGCCATTTCTATATTGATCGCGATGGTCGGATCGAGCAGTGGGTACCGGTCGAACGCGTGGCCCATCATGTGCGCGGCCACAATGCCGATACCATCGGCATTGAGCTGGTCAACCGCGGTCGCTACCCGGACTGGCTGGCCACGACCTCGCAGGACTGGACTGACCCGTATACCGAAGTCCAGCTACAGGCGCTGATTGAATTACTCAATGCACTCGATCAGCAGCTGCCGAATCTCATTGGCATTGTTGGCCACGACCAACTCGATACCGACCGGGTACCGGCCTCGGATGATCCTGCTCAGACCGTAGCGCGAAAGCTGGACCCGGGTCCGACGTTTCCCTGGGCAACCGTGCTCGAGGAATGCACGCTTCGTCGGGAACCGGTCCACAGAAGATCTGAATAACGCTTGATTGACTCACAAATTGAAATCAGTCCGGCTGACGGCAGCATCGGGTGACGGGTTCGGGTGCTTGATCGATGAATGCCTGATCAATTGATGGCCTCTCAAGCCATTGAAACGTAAAGGTTTCATAATCTTTCATGATCTTTCACACCATTTGAAAGATTGATCGCGTGGCCTTGGCTTAGATTCGGTTCTTTCGTAATCAGCGATGGGTGCCATGTCCGGTCAATTCTCTTTCTATTCCCGTCTGAAGAGCGGCTTCAGTTCCCGCATTGCAGTTGTGCTTGTGCTGATCGCAGCCTGCCTTGAGCTTTCTGCTAACGACGATGTCATTTTTGCAAGCAGCTTCGAGGGCTTTGCGCTGCTGGGCGGCACAATCAGCGGTCGAGTGTTGTCCGACCCCAATTCAGACGGCAACTTGATTGATGGCGTTCCGGTCGAGGGCGCGCTGGTTTATCTGGATGAAAACTATGACGGCCGGTTTGACGAAGGCGAACCGCTGGATGAAACCAATGCACTGGGTGAGTACCGTTTTGTTGGCGTAAGCGCCGGCGTCTGGCACGTGCGACAGGTGTTGCCTGCACCAAACATCCAGACCTTTCCTTCTGGAGCTGTTCTTCCGGTCTATGACCGGTTGCCGGATGAGGTGGTCGAGTATGTTCACGCACCGCCCGGGCTTGGGAACTTCGACGTTCCGTATGGGCGAAATGCCAGTGATTTCCCGCCGAACTGGGGCGCGGGCGCATCCAATGGCGACGCGCAGATCGTCGATTCGGTCGACCTGGTCCTGAAACCGATCGGCGTCCGGGACCGCAGCTTCGGTTCGGGCCCGAGCAACGGGACCGAGGTGCTGACGCTGCCTCAGGACGCTTCAATCCTGCTGCGATTCGACGAGCCGGTGATCGACGGCCCCGGAATCGATCTGGTTCTATATGGCTATAGCAGCGGCAACGACAGCGAGCAGGCCGAGGTTTCGATTGGGGCGACGCCCGATGCACTGCAATCAGTGGGGGTTTTCAACCAGGCCGACGGCAGCCTGCCTCTGGACCTCGCCGACTTCGGCATCCTCGGCACGGTGCAGTACGTCAGGGTCACAGGTCTGGATCTACTCGGCAGCTGGAACGGATTCGAATTCGTCGGTGCCGAGGCACTGAACTTTGCAGCGGCAGACCCCGACGCCCACATCGTCGTGGTCACACCCGATGAAAATGAGTTTGAAGACCTGGATTTCGGCCGATTCGCGCGCGACTTGCCGCCGACACTGACCCTTGGCGTCGAAGACAATGATCCGTCTACATCGGAATTTCGCGCCGGCGAATCGGTCCGGCTCAACGTCTACGCCCAGGATGATCTTGGCATCGACATGCTGGATGTTTCCGCCAACGGCACTTCCGTCAGCCTCGACGCTGACAACAGCGCAATCATTGACCTTGTGTTGCCCGGCCTGCTCGTGATCGATGCAACGACGACCGATAGCGGCGGACAGACCACAACACGCCAGACCCAGCTCTACATCGTCAACGCGGACGGCAGCAGACCGTTTGATCCCAATGCCGCCGGCCAGGGTGACCGAAGCGATGCCACCGCACCCTTTGCCCGTATCCTGACCCCATCGCCGGGAACCAGCACCGACGGCGACATCGATATTGTTGGCCAGGTCACGGGCAATCCAGCGCCGACGGCCTGGACGCTGGAGTACGCGCCGGTCGATCTCGTTGATCCCTACGATCTTGCTGCCATCGACTCCGACTACGTCGAACTGTCCTCTGGAACCGGTCCGGTGACCTCGGGTCTGCTCGGAACCGTCCCGCTCGGCGCGCTGGCAGACGGCATCTACTTTCTGCGCCTGACTGCCGAAAACAGCCTCGGCCAGTTCGCCTGGTTCGGCCAGGTGCTGGCAAAGAACGTTCCCGAGGAAACGCTTCGTCCGGTGATCGCGATCACAGCGCCATCGGCCGATGATTCGGTCATGGTGACGGTCGATATCGAAGGCACGGTCGAATCGCAACGACCGCTGGTTGACTGGTTCGTCGAATATGCACCGATCGACCAGGTCGACCTCAATAACGTTGCGTCCAACGCGCCGGAGTGGAGCCGAATCGGCGAGGGCAGCACCGTCGTGCCCGTCTCCGCCATCCTGGCCAATTTTGACGGAACCATGCTGACCAACGGACAGTACGTCGTCCGCATCGTGGCTCGCAACGACATCGGTCTCGGGCGGGTCGAAGCGCTGACCCTGGACGTGACCGGAACCGCCAAATTCGGGCGAAACCGGCTGGAGTTCGATGACATCGAGCTCGATCTGGCCGGCTTCCCGCTTCGATTCACTCGGGTTTATGACTCTTTACGGGCCAATGAAGACGGTGAGCTGGGCTTCGGCTGGTCGCTGGGCCTGGTCGACGCCGACATCGGTGAGACCGTTCCCGACACGGGCGCCCTCGGCCTGTTCGGATCGACCCCTTTCCGCGTCGGCACCCGGGTCTACCTTGACGCGCCCACCGGCGAGCGGCTTGCCTTCACGTTCGACCCGCAGCCCGGGCCGCCAAGCCCGCTCGGAATTCCGTATCGCGCGGTGTTCGACCCCGATCCGGGCAACTACCACCGTCTCGAAGTCCCCCAAGGCAACCAGGCTTTCCTGCGACTCAATGCAGACGGCAGCGTCGGCTTGTTCGCGATCGGGTTTCCGTGGAATCCTGAGCAATACGTGCTGGTCGGGCCGGACGGCCGGCGCTATTTCATCCATGAAGATCAAGGCCTGCTGGCCGCCGAAGATCTCAACGGCAATCGGATCAGCGTCAACGACAACGGCATCGACCACTCCAATGGCCCGGGGCTGAGCTTTGTCCGCGACGCTCAGGAGCGCATCATCGAAGTTCGCGACCCGGAAGGCAACGCCTGGCTGTACGGCTACGACGCATCCGGCGATCTTGTCAGCTTCACCGATCCGGATGGCAATCAAACATCCTACGTCTATCGCAGCGATCCTGCGCACTATCTGGATATGATCATCGACCCCCAAGGCAGGATGCCCCGGCGTTACGAGTACGATCCTGACAGCGGACGCCTGATCGCGATCATCGACGAGAACGGCAACCGGCGTGAATCCTTGTACGACCCACAGGGCTTTATCGGCTTCGAAACCGACGCGCGCGGCAACATCAATGAGATCCAGTACGACGAACGCGGCAACGTCACGCGGTTCGAAGACCCGAAGGGCAATGTCACCGAGTATCAGTACAACGATCCGAACAACCCCGATCGCGAGACGCGATTGACTGACCCAGATGGCGAGGAGTGGAACTACACCTACGACGACATGGGTCGGCCCACCGACCTGACCTCGCCACTGGTCACCTTTGGCAACCAGCGCATCAGCGTCAGCTACGACGAGTTCGGCAACATCATCGATTACGAAGACTACGAAGGCCGAGTCAGCACCTACAGCTACGACGCCAACGGCAACCGTTTGAGCGAAGAGCCCTTCGACGGCCTCCGCAGCGACTTCAGCTATAACGCTGACGGCCGCCTCATCCAGCGTGACCGTGGCGACAGCGACCTGACCGGTTATCTCTACGACGCCAACGGCTTCGTGCAGCAGGCCACCGACAGCGCCGGCAATCGGCTCCAGTACGACCGCTCGGCGAGTGGGCGCATCACGCGTTTTAGCAACACGAACGCCCCAATCGAGATCACCTATACGCCCGCCGGTTTGCTGAACACACAGACCGATGTGAACGGCAACACGGCTCAGCTGGTCGAGAACGCCGACGGGTCATTGAGCCGCACCGACCGACTCGGCAACCGCATCCGCATTGAGGTCGACACAGAACGACGCCCGACGCGGATCGAGTTGCCCGGCGGAGGCATTGCGACCACGACCTACGATCCGGACGGCAACCCGCTCACGGTGACCGACCCGCTAGGGAATAGCACGACCTACGCCTGGGACAGCACGAATGTTCAAGTGGGATACACCGACGCTGCCGGCGCCTCCGAATCACGCACCGTCGACGCAAACGGCAACGTGATCGAGCTGATCGACCGCAACGGCAAGCGCCGCACCTTCGAGTGGGACGCCAACCGGCGTATCCGCTTCGAGCGCTGGCACGACGGTGGCGGTGCGGTCATCCGGGAAATCGAGTGGACGTATGATGCGGTGCGGGGACTGGAGCGCGTCGACGACACGTTCGGCGGACAGACCCACACGATCGAATTCAACGGCCGGGTCCCGCGTCCGGGTCGAGTCGACTACACCTTTCCTGGCCAAGTGCCATGGCGGGTGACTTACAACTGGAACAAGCAGGCCGAATTCCCCGTGCTGGTCCAGGCCACCGTTGACGGCTCGGTCGCCAACCGGATCGTCGTCGACGAATACCGTGGTCAGAACTGGGGAATGAGCTGGCAGCATCCGGACCAGGGCGGAAACAGTATCCGCTTGGTCCGTCGGCCCGACGGGACGATTGCTCGCGTTGAACGCAAGACGGCGCTCGGCGGCGGCAGCGCCCTGGACTCGATTTCCTACTACGGCTACGACGCCCTCGGCCGCCTGGCGTCGGTCCGTCACGAGGACGCCAGCGGCATGCTGCTGCATCCCAACGGCGAGTTGTTTTACCAGCGCAACGCCGAAGACCAGATCGTCAGCGAGGAGCATGCCGGCAACACCGTGTCCTACAGCTACGATGCCGACGCCCAGCTGACGGAGGCCGTCCACGACAATCCGGCCTATGTGGATGAGTCGTACGGCTACGATCCGGCCGGCAATCGGATCATCTCGCATCTGGCACCGGGCGCGGCAACGGTCGAGACCGGGAACCGCATCACGGCGGCCGGCGAGTTCGACTACGAATACGACGCGGCCGGCAACCTGGTCCGCCGCACCGATACGAATTCGGGCGAAGTCACCGAGTTCGAATACGACCACCGCAACCGGCTGGTGCTGGCCACGGTGCACCCGAGCCTCGGGGCGCCGGCCACGAGCACGGTGGAAATGGCCTACGACTACCGCGACCGCTTGCTCTACCGCATCGTGGACGGACTTAAGACCTGGTTCATCCACGACCGCGACCACCTGATGGCTGAAATTACCGACGGCGCCACTCAGCCGAGCGCATCCTATTTCTACGACCCGACGACGCTCGACCAGATCCACGCCGCGTGGCGCGACGATGGGATCGGCGAACGCTGGTACCTGCGCGACGCGATCGGCTCGATCCGCGGGATCACCGACGAGAACTTTCTTGCGCTGAGCTGGGTCGACTACGACGCCTTCGGCAACCTGCAGCCCGGCGCGGCGCCGGTGAACGATGATCCTCTTCGCTTCGCGGCGCGGCCCTACCTCGACGAACTCGGGTTGTACGACAACCGCCGTCGATTCCTCGACCCGCAGCTCGGCAGGTTCACCCAGGAAGACCCTGTCCGACACCGCGGCCGCGACTTCAACTTCTACCGCTATGCCTACAACCAGCCGACCGGATACACCGACCCCAAAGGTGAGATTTCCGCTTCCGAATTCGCGATCCTCTCGCGAGTGCTCGATGGCTTCAAAACGCTACGCGATGGTGGGGATTGGACAGGTGAGCTCGAGAAGCCGTGCTTGTATGCCGCGACGGCGGCTGCAGGATTCGCATGGATGGATGTCATTGCCGAAGTCATCCGCGATCCCACCAATCCCGAGGTTCCTCCGTCCATCGACAATACAGAATTACTTGCGGAGACGGGATGCAAAGGCGCGTTCGATTGAAGCGAGCCCATCGAACAACCTCGATCCATTGCGTCGGCGGGAACCAGAACCGACCTGCAGTGAGCGCTACGTTCCAGTCAGATATTCGGCATGCTCGAAAACGCGGTCGTGGCTGCCCGTCGAATCTCACGCACCGTTCGAGCAGAGGAATAGCGAACACCTCACGCAACACGCTGGTCCGCAGCAAACTCGGACTCGGGGATTCGCCGACGTTGAGATTCGGAGACAGGAACACAGGAAACCACGAATGATGAGCAGATCAATCCGTAAGAAAGGAGGAAGCGGCAACACGGTGAAGGCACCATTGCTGCTTGCCTTCTGCGCTTTGGCCGGAATCCAGGTCGCCGCAGCACAATCCCCGGGCTTCTTGTTCGAGCCAATGCTCGACATCTACTTCGACGACCAGAGCGGCCTGATCGCGTTTCACGGCGGCGGCTACGACCTGGCCTTCCCGCCCGAAGAGCCGCTTCAGGCCGTCATTGCGGTCGTCGACGACACCGACACAGTGGTTCAGAGCTTTCCGTTCCGATCGGAATACGGCAATCGCACGAACAACGGCGCGATTGCACGCGCGCTGATTCAGCAGCCGGCTGAGATCACACTGACCGATCCCGGCGTCTACAACATCGTATTCATGATTGACGGCGAGCTGGTCAGTCGACTGCCCGTTGCGCTGGAGCAGGTCCAGATCGGCGACGATCCGTTCGAGGCCGAAACCCACTACCGCTATTTCGGCTTGTGGGAGCGCTACGCCTATCTCTCGATGGACACCTGGCAGGGCGAAGACTGGCCGCAACTCACGTTCTGGGCCGGCCTGCGTGATTTTGAGCAGAAGGCCCATGCGCTGCCGTTCCTGGTCGAACTCGAGCGTAACGGTGCGTTGGTCGCGCATTCGAAGCGAACGCAGGGCACGATTCCCTTTGAGCACTACGAACGGATCGAATCCGGGCTCTACCATCCACATGACCGTAAATCATCGCCCAATGCTCGACCATTCCTGGCCGGAGACTGGACGCGGGATGGGGAATACATCCTGAGCATATCCCGGCAGTCCGATGGCCAGGTCATCCGCCGTTTCGCCTACACAGCCAGCAACGGCAGCATCGAAGCACTGCCCGAAACCCGCCCGGGGCACCAACCTTCCATCGACTATCGTCCTCCTCGGGTACGTGATAAGTCGAGTACTGGCTATGACTTCGTCGAGGCGATCTGGATCGAGGCGGCAGACTGAGAAGGCAAAGGTCCCAGAAGAGGCTAAGGAGTCAAAAACAAAGCGAAGGCGGGATAGTTCAGTTTGACCTGGAATCCAACGCTACAAACGCTCAAGGTACGATCTCGACCGCTGCGCCGGGACCCAGTGTTTCAATCTCCAAAGTGTCATCTCGCGTCAAGCCCGGTATGACACAGCAGGGATAATCCCGCGCTACCAAGTGTCATCCCGGCCGAAGCACCGGGATCCAGTGTCGTTGGGTTTTAACAAGGTTCAGGACACTTACATACTCGCAGCCCGGCATCCCGCCTTCCAGTTCGAACCAATGCTGGCGATTCTCTTCGACCAGAATGGTTTGATCGGCTGCCGTGCGAATCGATTTCAGCCTACGCTGAAGCATCGGCTATTTTTTTCAGGTTCGACCAAGATGGATGCTGCAAGTTTGAAGGCTTGTGGGATGACGAGACCAGCTACACACCGGAATGCTGCATACTGCGTTTCGGGTTGTACGAGATTGAACAATGGTGCAAAAAACGCAGCGGCTGCGTGCTCAACTCAATCGTCACCTGGATGGACTGGAAGAGCTGGACGAGCTTAGTGATGAGCGCTATCACACCACGCACGAACGCTTCGAGTCTGCAAGCAATCAGCGCGAACAGATTCTCCAGTGGTTTGAGCGTTTCATAGCTGAAAACAACTCGCCGGACAATCGGCATTTTGAGTTACTCAGCGTAGGCTGCGGCGGCGGCGTTATGGATCGGAAAATTGCCGAGGTGTTCGCGGCTTCCAACGGATCGGTCGAATTGACCGGGGTCGATCCGAATCCTGAGCACATCACTGCATTTGAGTCCATATTCAGCAACTCACCGCATCGGGTGCATACCTATACCGGCAGCTTTGACGACTTTCAAACGGATCGCCGTTTCGACGTGGTGTATTTTCTGCACTGCCTCTATTATTTCGATCAGATCGAACCAGCGCTGGCACGCGCGGCGGACTGTCTGCGTCCAGGTGGGTCCGTAGTAGTGCTACAGGCACCGAATGACGATCTCAACCACTTGGCTGACAAGGTCTGGCACAAGCAATTTGA
This sequence comes from uncultured Pseudomonadota bacterium, assembly GCA_937138395.1. Taxonomy (GTDB): domain Bacteria; phylum Pseudomonadota; class Gammaproteobacteria; order Xanthomonadales; family Wenzhouxiangellaceae. The sequence continues at coordinate 536 of CAKZPB010000141.1, read as the reverse complement.
TCAATCCGCCTGGTTCAGCGACGATATTCATCAAGTGCTGCAATCCATGGATGGGGAAACTCGCTGTAAGCGAATTGAAGCCAGCGTCGACGTGACCGCATGCTTTGAACATGAATGCACGGCCGGCACCGAGTTGCTGGACTTCATAGTCCAGGCTGATACACGCCGCTTTTCAAGTGCCTTTCGAAGAACAATCCTGGATAGTCTTCGAGCCATTTGTAAACCGGCGAAGGGCGGCCTGCGCGTCGCTCACCCTGTCGATGCGATGGTGTACACCCCACAGCATTGAAAATAGTACGGTAGCCAACGCAGATCCATCCTCTGCAAATCAGCTTGAGATGAAATCAGCGGTAGCGTCCTGAGCAGGCCATTAAGGCACCTCTGTATACGCTGTGCGGGCGCGACGGCAACTCTGTGGACGGCTCCGGTTTGGGCGAGCGCCGATAGGCATAACAATCGGTTATTACATATCAGCAAGTCCGCTTGTCATCACAATCGTGGCGAAGACCCAGCAGGGGCCCGTCCAACTTGCCGAT
>CAKZPB010000140.1 GCA_937138395.1 uncultured Pseudomonadota bacterium | reverse complement strand
GACGGTGTGCGCGACCCGGCCACCGGTCGGCCGATCCGCAGCCCGTCCGCCGATGTTGAAATCGGCGTTGTGCGCAACTTCCGCCCACCGTTTGCCACGCCGGGCATTGCCGTTGTAGTGGACGAGGACACATCCACCGCGATCACGCTCGACGGCAGTGACCCCGACCCGTTGGATTCGCTGAGCTTTGCCGTGGCCGATGCACCCGGTTTCGGCTCCGTGCAGATTGTCGGTAACCAGGCGACCTACACCCCTGATCCGGATTTCTACGGCAGCGATGTCTTCTCGTTTACCGCCAGTGACGGCAACGCGACCTCAGCGCCCGAAGTGGTGTCGCTCACGGTGGCCGAAATCAACGATCCGGCCGAAGTGCAGCTGCCGGATTCCGACACTGCGGGCGTCGGCTTTCGCTACCGACTCTCGACGGATTTCCTCGACCCCGATCCGAACGAGCAACATCTGCTGGTGGTCGACTGGGGCGATGGCACGGTGGAATTCGAAACCGGCGTCGACGGCGGCGGACCGGAAGTCGGCCAGAGCGGCAACGGTCCGGGCACCATCACTGCCGAGCACATCTACAGTTCGGCGGGCACCTACACGGCCGAGTTCTGCCTGACCGACCGCGTCACCGGGGAGGACGGCAGCGAGGTGCCGACCGCCCATTCGCTCATCGGCTGCAACAGCCTCCCGATCACGGCCATCGACGGGCTGGATCTGGTGTTGTCGGCCGAGCCGTCCTCGGAACGCGCCCTGCCGAATCAGTTGGTCAACGTGGCGTTCAGCGTGCTGAATGATCTGCCGGATTCCGGTCCGCCGGATACGGCGACCGGCGTCGAGCTGGTCGTTGAACTGCCCGACGGCCTGGCTCCGGGCTCGATCACCGTTTCGGGGAGCGGCTGTTTGCGCGATGAGCTCACCGTGATCTGCAGCATCGGCACCTTGGCGCCGGATGCTTCAAGCGGCGTCGATATCACGGCGCAGGTCGATGGCTCGGTCGCCCCGGGCACCTTGCTGGCGTTTGCCGCGAGCGCAAGCCTGGATCAGACCGACGTCGATCCCGATAACGAACTGACCCATGTCATCTCGGTGGCCCCGCCCGCGGATCTGTACGTGGACGCATACGGTGAAGCCGCGTTCCTGGACAAGCCGGATATCAACCCGGGCGACGGCGCGTGCGCCAGCGAAGACGGCGTGTGCACGCTGCGCGCCGCCATCGAGGAAGCCAACGCCCAGCCCGGCTTGCGCACGGTGGCGCTCGGCACCGGCGTGTATACGCTCACCGAAGGCCGGCTGGATATCACAGACGACCTGGTGCTGGTGGGCAATGGCGCCGCCCGGAGCATTGTCGACGGCTCCGACGGCACGACATCGCTGAATGTCGCTGACAGCAATGTGCTGCTGCGCATCGAGGACCTGACGATTGCGCGCGGTCGTATCCGGGCCTGGCCCGGCGACCTGGTCATGCGCCGCGCCCGGGTGACGGGCGGGGTCGCCGACGGGTTTGTCGGCGGTGCGATCATCGCCAACAATCGGATCGACCTGCGCGACGTCCTGATCGACGGCAACCGCGCGGTCAGCGGCGGCGGAATCTGGGCCCAGGCCGCCAGCCACGGCGTGTTTGAGAACGTCACCATCACCGGCAACCAGGGGGGTGGGCTGTATCTGGGCGGAGACGGCTACGTCCTGAACCACGTCACCATCACCGGCAACGTGGGTGACACCGGCGGTGCCAGCGGCGTCAGCGGGGGTGCCTTGACGGTCCGAAACGGTGCCGAGGTCAGCATCACCGGCTCGGTGCTGGCCGACAACTACCGACCCGCCGGGTTGCTCGATGTGCCGATCAACTGCGCCATTGAAGCACCGGGCACGCTCACCTCCGGCGGCGACAACCTGTTCGGCGACCTGACCGGCTGCGGGTTCAGCCCCAACCCTTCGGATGTCCTGATCGACGATGCGCAGACGCGCCTGCAGCCCTTGCGCGTATCCGACCTGTCGCTGCCGTTTGTCGCGCCGCGCGAAGACAGCCCGGCCGTGGATGCCATGCTCGGCCTGAACTGCCCGCCGGCGGACGCCGTCGGCACGCCGCGCCCGGTCGACGGCAACAATGACGGCTTGGCCGATTGCGACATCGGCGCGATCGAGTTCGTGCCCGAGCTGGCACCGCCGGCGCTGAGCTTGTCATCCGAAGCATTGGGATTTGGCGATGTCGAGCCGGGCGGTACTTCGGGCAGCCAGTCGCTTGTGGTGACCAACACCGGTGAGATCGCGCTGGTCATTGGTAGTGCCAAGCTGGCTGGAGTCGATGCAGCGAATTTCAATGTCGTTGCCGATCCTTGCAGCGGTCTGACGCTCGCGCCGGCGACCAGCTGTTCTATCGATCTGCGCTTTGCACCGACCACCGCCGGCATCAAAACCGCGCGACTGCAGCTGCCGTCGAACGATCCGGAAGGCACCAAGATAGTGACGCTGCAAGGCTCCAGCGGCGTACTGTTTGCCGATGGCTTTGAAGGGCCGTAACTCAAGATTCAGGCCGGACGATCGCGCCGGCCCGACAATCATTGAGTCAGCATCTGCTGCTTCGGAGCAGCCGGAATCATGACTGGGTGGTTTACTGGTCTGCGACGGGCTTTTCAAACACCATGAAATGCTGCTGCGGCAGGAAGTCCTCTGTGCGCTGATGGACCAGGCCGATGGCTTCCATCTCGGCAATCGCCTGATCTTCGCTCATCTTGTGCAGGGTTTTGATCGGCACAAACGGGTCTTCGGCGCGGTATTCGATCAACACGATGACACCGCCCGGCTTGAGTGCCTCGACCATGGCCTTTCCCATTTCATGAGGGTGCGAGAATTCGTGATAGGCATCAACCATCAGGATCAGATCGACCGCGTTGGCCGGCAGGTTTGGGTCGTCGATATCACCAAGAACCGTTTCGATATCACCTGGCCCGTCGTTGTTCGTGCGTGACTCAATAATATCCAGCATTTCCTGCTGGATATCGACGGCCAGCACTTTGCCTTCTGGCACGCGTTCGGCCATCGGAAACGTGAAATAGCCGGTGCCCGCGCCGATGTCGGCAATCACACTGTCGGGCTCTAGCGGTAAGCTGTTGATCAGCAGATCGGTGCGCTCTTCTCGTTCGCGGGTTGGTCGCTCCAACCAGCCAGCCGCCAAGTGCCCCATAACGCGTGAAATCTCGCGCCCCATGTAGACCTTGCCGATACCGTCGTTCGAAGGGCGTTTGAAGGTATACACCTTCAGCGTTTCGGAACGAGATTCCAGTTCGACCTCGGGTTCTGCGGTACAGGACACGGTGACGGCAACGAGCAGCAATAATCCGGTCAGGCGAAACATCGTTAAGTGTTCTACATCCAGTTCAAGTTGAGACAATCAAGGCGACTATGACGTGATCGTAACAGCATCGATGGCACAAACCACCCCATTTCCGGCCGTCATCAATTCAACTAGGCTGAGTACGGTGATCACCACTGCAGTGCAAAACAGCAAACAGGGCCTAGCCTTATAACCAGTAGGTAGCGTATCATTTGCACTATCAATTGCTTGGGAGTCAAACATGACTGGGGAATCATTCATTTCGCCGCTCGTACGAACCACGTCGCGTGTCCAGCCCGGGGCCGTTCGGGCTCGGCTGTCACTGCAGCATATTTCAGTTCTGTTCATTTCAGCCTGCTTCGCCATTTCAGCCTTTGCGTCCGACACAATGAGCCTGTCCGGCGGTGGCGATAGCGCCCACCTGAATTATGTTGGCGATGACTGGCGAATTGGCGTTGGCCTGTCAACCGAAGGCGATTTGGTCGCCGAACTGCTCGGCGTCCTCAGCATGGGTGAACGCGATGCCTGGTTAGCCGAAGGCTGGTTTGAAGACAGCGCCGGCGGCGTCAAGATCAACTACCACTGGATGCCCGGCGAAGGCGACTTGACTCAAGAGGATAGTTTACCGGGCATCTACAAGGTGTACCTGGCCGCCGATCAGAACCGCTGGGATGACCGCAAGCTGAGCTTGGGTGCCGGCTATGAGAAACAAGATATCTTCTGGTCGGCCCAATTGTCATTCGGCCTGACCGATGAACGGCTGGTCAGTGACGTCACCGATGTATTCGAAGAATTCCTGTTTGGCAACGATGATGCCGGACGCCCGTTCCGCCAGCTCCAGACCACGACCATCCTGACCGAAACCTTCGAGCAGGCCTATGACTACGGCGTTGGTGCACGCGTCGGTCGATATATCAACCATGCCAACCTGCGTGTCCAGGCAGGTCTGGATTATGAGTGGGGTGATTTCGATTCCAAGCAGATTACCGTGTCCGGCACTGCAGAGAAATTTTTTACCGGCACGGGACATAGCCTGGCATTGCAGGTCGAGCATTTCGAGAAATCCGGTGACTTCGAATTTGATGACTGGGATACCCGCGCCACGCTGATCTGGCGCTATGCTTTTGGCCAAAGCTATCGCCCAAGAGCCACGATCCAATCGCGTTCCGTATCGACCCAACCAGCCGCGCCGGTTACGACTGAAACGCGCATGGTCGATGAAACGCGGATCGTGCGTAGCAACGTCGACATGGAATCCGATGCCTTTTTCGCACTCGATAGCGCAGAGGTCAACCCCGATGCGCTGGACAGTATTCGCGAGATTGCCGAGCTGATCGCGCGCGGTGATATCGTCGGACGAATCAGCGTCGTAGGTCATACCTGTGATCTCGGCACCGACCGCTACAATCAACAGTTGTCCGAGCGTCGCGCTCAGTCTGTTCGCGACCAGCTGGTTGCATTGGGTATTGATTCAGATGCCATCGTGACCGAAGGCCGGGGTGAATCCACGCCGCGCATGCCTAATACGTCTGAAGCCAACCGCAAGCTCAATCGTCGCGTCGACGTACAGTTTGTACGCGTGGTTGAAAACGAAGAAACCATTCAGGTAGAACGCGAGGTCATGGCCGAAGCGGTCACCGTGCAAGAAGAGCCGGTGGCCGAAGTGCCAGCCTGGGTACTGCGCGCGCTGCGCAATCCGGCTCAGCACAAGCGGACCGTCGATACCTATAAATTCGAGCGCACCAACACGTCCGTGACGCTGGGCGAGCGCGAATTCCTGAACAGCGCACCGCAAGCTGAAGATGATTCTGCTCAGGCCATGCGTAACGGCAGTGGCGTATTCATCAATGTGCTTGACAACGATACTGACCCGGATGGCGACGCACTGATCATTACCAGCGTTGGCCAGCCGATGTCGGGTAGTGTCGTCAACAACGGTGATTTTCTGACCTACACCCCGGCTCCAGGGTTCCAGGGTGAAGACATCTTTACCTATATTGTGTCCGACGGCACCGAAGAGGCTACCGCCACGGTCACGGTGACCGTTTCCAACGATGCACCGATCGCTAATGACGACGCCGTCAGTACAGAAACCGGCGTTGTAGTGCTGATCGACGTACTGGCCAATGACTCGGATCCAAACGGCGATGAGTTGAGCCTGATTTCAGTCGGCTCTGCTGCCGGCGGTACCACCAGCCTGTCTGGCGATCAGGTTCGCTATGAACCTAGCGCCGGGTTTATCGGGGTCGATACGTTTAGCTATACCATTCAGGATGCCGGCGGGGCCGAGGTGACCGGTCAAATCACCGTGAACGTGACGCAACCGAACAATCCACCCACAGCCGTCGACGATTCGATTCTAACGAACCTGACCGACATCGCAATTATTGATGTCTTGGCCAATGACTCTGATCCGGATGGTGATCCACTGGTCATCACCGAGCTGTTCTCGCTGCCCGACAGCGATGTGGCCAGCATCACGATTACCGAAAACAATCAGATCCGCTTCGAACCCAACAACTGGAGCGGTGTGACCATCACCATCCGCTATCGGATCAGCGATGGGCGCGGTGGGTTTGACGAGGCCTTTGTGCGAATCAAGTGTTGAAAATCCAGACTGGCATGATCAACAGGCTCAAGCACAGGTTGCTTGAGCCTTTTTTCAGGATGGGTTAACAGCAGCAGTGCTTCTTGCAGCACTCGCAGGATTTTTCCTGACAGCATTTCTTGTCGGTGCACGGGCAATTGCATTTCTTGTCGGTCATATCGCTTTCCTTGGTCTGTGGTTGGTTGTAGTTGAAACCGCCGGTGAGCAACCTTCGATCTGGTCGGCCAGGCTGCGGAGTTGATTCGCGACTTCAGAGCGGTTGAGTGAATAGATCCGCTCGCGTCCCTTTTTCTTGATCTGAACCACACCCTGCTCGGCCAGTATTTTCAGGTGTCGCGAGGCGACCGAGGCATCCACGCTGCAGCATTCGCATAGGCACATGGCGTTGCGTGGCTTGTCGCACTGACACAGCTCGTATACCAGCGACAAGCGGTTGAACTCGCCCAGTGCCTTGAGCAAATCAGCCAATGCTTGATGTTGAATCCTTTCCATAGCTTATATTTGCATATTTGTGCAAATTTGTCAATGGTTATCTCGGCATGATGTGATGCTTTGCTATAGTGGAAAGGCTCGTACTAGAGGAGTTGCATTGATCGAGCCTTCCCGGTTGTGGGCCGGTGTGCTATTACTGGCCAGCCTGCCGATCGGCTTCATCGCCGGCGGCTGGATTGGTGGCCTGTGGTTAGTGCCTGCCGATGCCGGCCTGGCCGGTGGCGCAATGGTATTCTGGTACGCGCTGCTGGGTGCAATCGTCAGCCTGTTCATATCCATCGTGATCGTCAAGCGCTACAGCCCGAGACAGATCAAGCCGCTAGCGCTGGTGTTGCTGGTGCTGGCGCTGGTCGGCTTGAGCTGGCTGGTCTTCATGCTTCAATAACAACAGCAAAAGCGGATAGCGCAGCCTCAATCCTCGCTGACCGTGTTTTGAATCAAATTCAGGCGTGGCTATGCCGACTATGCTTCAGACGATAATCTGTTCGATCAGGTACCTTCATTTGAAGACTGGAGCAAGTGATTGTGACCACCCCCCGGGATGTTATGCACCAACTCACCTGCAATAGCATCAAGATCTTCCCGGCTATTCGGATCGAAGCACTGGTGGATACCCACCGAAGCCATTCTTCGTCGCATGCCGGCATGATTCCTGAAGGGTGAAGTCATGTGCATGATTTTTTCCGGAGGAAATCTGAACTGCCGCTGATTGACTGCAACCATACCTGCCGCCGCGAGCGCATCATTTGAAATGACGATCATCGCCAGAGTTTGATTGATCAATTCATCGATTCGAAAGATCACCGGGTTATTGGCCGACACCACGTCCCCACCCAACTCGGCCACGATCAGATCAACGCCCTCCTGATCCAACTGGCGAAAGATGCTGGGGATCTGTCGACGAACTTGTTCTGGATCACCGCCAGTCGTAATCAATCCTGCATCGACATTATCGAGGGTTACTGCGGCACCGGATTGACGATGGTGCATCGAGTCCAGGATTCCGCCTGTGCCGGTCGCTTTCAATGCACCCACGCGCAAGCCTGCAGTGCTGAACCGTTCAATCAGCTTCCCGGCCAACACTGTTTTTCCGGATTCAGTTGACGTTGCACCAATCAACACGATCGGAGTTGAGACTGGCTGATCACCAGGTCGGACTGCAAAGGACTGGATATTGATCGGCTTGAACCGGGCGTCAACAATCAGGCCCTCGCACCGAAATCGAGCCGAGCACTCCGCGTTGTGGACGGTTTGGCTTGACGCTTCACGCTCAAGGACACCGACGATGCCACTCTCACCAGCAACCCAGTGCGCGTCAAGCCCTTGCGTAATGAACAACCCACCATCGGGAATGGTCGCACACACATGAGTTGATGAATCTCGAGGTCCAAGCACCGCAATCACGCGTTGCGGTGCTGTCACTTCATGCGCGTTGCCCAGTTGGTCGAGAATCACGAGCGTCTGCCCAGGTTCCGGCAACACTTGCCCAATGACCAGATCACCGGCATGGCCCATTCCGGCCGTCCTACAGTAGTGATTTGTGCTGAGTGGGCCGCGCACGTTGGCCGAAACCAGGTATGGTTTCAGTTGATGAATCGGTAGCGCATCCACTGGCCCTTCATTTGCTGCCATAACGTTAGTAATCCGTTAGACTGCGGGTCGATCCGGACCCCGATATTCGCAGCCACTGGTACAAGTTTCGCGGACAACTACTTTGGAGAGTCCAGGCAGTGGTTTGACGAGTCGATTCCAGATCCAGATCGCAAGATTCTCGCTGGTCGGGTTTTCGAGACCATCGATATCGTTCAGGTAGCGATGGTCGAGTTGATCGAATAGCGGCTGGAACGCGCGCTTGATGTCGGCGAAGTCCATGACCCAGCCACTTTGCTCGCCAGGTTCGCCGGAAACATGGACCTCGATTCTGAACGAGTGGCCATGCAGACGACTGCATTTATGTTCGGAGGGCAGGTTCGGCAACCGGTGCGCTGCCTCGATCTGAAATTCCTTAAAGATAATCATGGGGTCTTTGTGTCCTCAAGCCAGCCTGTGAACTGCAAGGTCGTGGCCAAACCCGGCTATTGCCCATCAATAGGCAAACAGCACGTTTACCTCGCGAAATGCCGACTCGCCGAGTAGTTTGATGTTTGGACACTGAACCAACTCACGGTCCTGGTTTTCGCATTGCTCGATTCGCCATTCGATCGTCAACTGGTTGCAGGGCGCTGGAAGCTCCGGCATCGTCACGCCGCTATCTTCAACAATACCATCAACGGCTCGGTATTGAATCTGAAGCGGCATGTTTGTGAACTGCCCATCCAGCGTCGAATACTCCCCTTCACCGCGAATGAAGTATAGCGGGCCGTTGGATTGATCATACCGGGCCCGGCGCCCGATACGACATGGAGCGGTGCCGTTATCCATGGCGGTCAGCGTAACTTCCAGACCCTGCGGTCGGCGCTCGTCAGTATCGGCTTGTGCATCGTACGCCGGCAGCAACGCTACGCCAAGCATCAGCGCTTTCAAGATTTCCTGTGTCATGCCACTGATCTCCAAAAAATTAGGGGGCTGCATATGATAGTCAAAACCCTGGTTGCAACCCAGTGAATAAAGCTCTAGTCTGGGCGATGTTGAAGCCCGGATGATTACGGATGCTGCTTTACAAAGCGCTGTCGCGCGCTCGATCGATATTGCTTGTTTTGCTGTTGCTGCCACTGGCTGCTCAGGCTCAAAGCCCGCGCATTCTTCTGGTTGGAGACAGCTGGGCCGAAGAGCAATGGCTGGATGGGTCGCATCAGCGCATTTTCACGGCCAACGGGCTCGGTCAATTTCAAGTGGATGGCGCCACCACGACCGAAAGCGGAACGACAGCAGCCGAATGGGCCAGTCCGATTTTCTTACAGCGTATTGCCGATGCGCTGGCCGCACAACCGGGCATCGACACCGTACAGGTCACCCTCGGCGGAAACGATTTTCTTGATGCGTGGAACGTCAACCTGTCACAGGCAGCAGTCCTGGATCTCCAAAATGCAATTCTGGATGACCTGATCATCATTACCGAATTTATCCTGGACCAGCGACCCGACATCGAAATCATCCTCAGCTTTTATGACTATCCCAATTTTGTCGACACGCTGGGCGGCTTGACCGGACTGTTGTTCTGCCAGCCGCTGCATGATGATCTGGGCAATCCTACGCCACTGCAAATCAATACCGCCGCCAATCAGTTTATTGGGGTCTATGCCCAGCTAGCGGATGATCCTCGCATCCATTTTGTCGATCATGCGGGCTTGATGCAGTTTGTGTTCGGTTTTCCAAGTGAAAACATCTTACCGGGCGACCTTCCGCCACCGGGGGATTTGAACCGCCCGTCACCGATCGAGGCCTTGCGCTCGCGTATCGTGCCCAATGACGATTGTTTTCATTTGAGTTCCGATGGTTACGATGTGCTGGTCGAAAACCTGTTTGACCAGTATTTTTTTCAGCGTCTGGACGGGGTGTTCAAGTCCGGATTCGAATCGTTGAATACAAGCAACCGCTGAACCACCCGGTGCGATGCACGTTTCAATCAAATCGTTCTGCAGACGGGTAGTCGGACCCGCCCACAAATATTCAGAGGCTGCTTGATAAACCCCTGTATCGATCAGCCAGGACAGCGCCCGGGCTGATGTCTGGAAGCAACTATAGCGGCGGGAAAGAAGCGAGAATTTCCTGAATTGCCTGAGTCTCGATATTCCGCTGTTCCTGTGGGCTGCGATCTCGCATGACACCCTGGGCCTGACCGTGCCAGACCGGTCGTTTGTTGTCTACATCGAAGATATCGATCGCCAGCGTACCTTCGGTGTACTGTGTGGTCCGTGTTTCCTGACCGTAGACCATGCCAGAAGATCTCCAGGCATAGCCATAGTTCCATCCATACGGATAATTCCAGGTGTTGAAGCCGATCGGCGTTGGGTAGGATTTGACGTCGATTCGATCCCGGATGCCGACCGAGAAGCCAACCACAAAATCCGCCTGGCTGGCATCAGCGACACGCTGAAAGCCACGCATATCCAATTCACGCTCAATACCATCCATCAACCGGCGCTCCGCCAGCGGGCTGGGACGATTGGTGCTGCCTTCAGGAATCACCATCGGGTTTTCGCTGGTCCAGGCATACGTTTCATAGCCTGAATAATCAATAGCCCGATCATAATCACTACTGACGGTAAATGGCGTTGAGGCACAACCGGCCAACAGCATCAAAACAAGCAACGAGCAGACGGATTTCATATCGACACACCGGAAAAAACCAGCTTCGATTATCGCAGATGCTGCGAGTCCCCACAATGGCAAGCTAGATCTGCAATCCCAATTCGCGAATCCGCTGTTTGCAGGCCTGGACATAGTGACCGCCAAACAAGTTTGCATGGTTCAACAGGTGATAGAGCTGGTAGAAACGGCGGCGTTCCGGCCAGCCCGGAGATAAAGGCCAGGCCTCTTGATAGTGTGCATAAAATGTATCACCGAACCCTCCGAACAGGTCAGTCATGGCCAGATCGCATTCTCGATCGCCGTAGTGCACGGCGGGGTCGAAGACCATTGGCTGGTCGTCCGATGCCAGCCCCACGTTACCGCTCCAGAGATCACCGTGCAGCAGCGAGGCTTCCGGTCGATAGTCAGCAAATTGCTGTTGCCAGCGCTCATGCAGATTCTCCAGTTGTAATCGCCACTCATGGCCCGGATGGTTTCGATCCATCAGATCCAGCTGAACGCCGAGGCGATGCTGAAAGAAAAAAGTCGTCCAATCTGAAGTCTGTTGATTGATTTGCCGCGTTCGGCCAATGAAGTTGTTTTCCTCCAGGCCAAATTGACAGCCGAGCAAGCCATGCAATTGTGCCAGTTGTTGTCCGAGTTCACGAAACCCCGCTATTTCCATGGGCCTGAAGCTGTGCCAGGAAAGCGCCAGCCAGCTGAATTCTTCGATTTGTCCAGAACCGATGATCGCCGGAACTCGAATGGTCCTGGTTTCGGCCAGTTGTTGAAGCCCGCGCTGCTCGCAGCGAAGTATTTCCGCTTCGCTTGCGTTCATGCATTTGATAAACAGCCGACGCGTGCCATCGGACAGCTTATAGGCACGCGCAATCGAACCACCGGAAAGTGTTGTGCACCTGATTTTGTCTTTGTTCAGGCCGAGCTGCTGGGCTAATGCGGCAGTAGCCTCAGTGCGCATGAATGCTACTTTTGCTCAAGCCCGCTCATCCGGATACGTAGCGTTCAAGCTGTTCGATCAAGTGCTTCTGATCCTGAATGACGGTATGTACCAGATCACCGATCGAAACGACACCGACCAGGCGTTCGCCTTGCATGACCGGCAGGTGGCGGATGCGTTTTTCGGTCATCAGCGCAAGGCCTTCGCGCGCTTTGGCGCTTTGGTCTATTGTGATCAGCGGAGAGGACATGATGTCTTCAACCCGCGTTTCTCTGGATTGGCGGCCCTCCAGTATCACCTTGCGTGCATAGTCGCGTTCCGACATCATGCCAACCGGCTCGCCATCCTTGATGACCAGCAGGGCACCGATTCCGAGTTCTGCCATGCTTCGTATCGCGTCCAACACGATCGAATCCGGTGTAACCGAGTGAATGGCCTGGCCCTTGGTTTCAAGAATTTGTTGAATGGTATGCATAGTGAACGGCCTTGCTCGATGCCGGTGATCCAGTCCTGAGTATAGTCAACTCGATCGATCCTTCAAGCGCTAAGGAACCTCTGAATATCGCTGCGCGTAGCGCGTTTCAGTCAGAAAAGGTGCTGATCGTGTGCTGCGGCGCGAGTGACAGTAGCCGTAGTTACGGCCGAATGACGCAACGCGCGAGAGGCGGCTTTTCCAGCGAAAGCCTGTCGGCACGGGTCTTTGCAGGATCTCCGGCTCGTTTGTGCTGGCTTCGTCGGAACAACCGATTGTTATAACGATTGGCACTCGCTTGAACCAAGACTGAGCATCCTGCACAGGTGACGTCGCGACCGCGCAGCGTTATTCAGAGGATCCCTAGGATTCAGGCGGATACAGTCGGTTCATTTCTTCCAGGGCCTGTCGGGCGAGTTGTTGAAGGGTCTCCACATCGATATCGTCAAGCCTTTTGACGTACAGGCAGGAACGACCAGTCTTGTATTGACCAAGTTTTTTCACGGTGGCTTCGAAGCGATCCAGGTCAGGCAATATATGTATTGACAGCTTGCCCTTGCGCGGCGCAAAACCGATCCTGAAAAAATCACCTTCCCTGCCACTGTCATAGCGATAGTGATAGCGCCCGAATCCGATCGTGCCGCTGTACCACATCTTTGGTGGTTCACCGCTCAATTGTTTGAATAGTTCAATCAGTCGTTTGGAATCAGCGCGCTGTTGCTCGTCATCCAGCGCATCGATTACTTCGTAAACATCGGTCTGCATCATCTTGGCTCCTAAAATAATGCTCGGTCCAGCATAGCGAACGCATAACACCGCGTCCATCGACGAGACCAGCCTGTTATTTACCGATACAAAAACTCGAAAAGATCATGCCCAGCAATTCATCGGAGTGAAGCTGTCCTGTAATCTCCCCAAGCGCAGTCGCAGCCAGCGAGAGTTCCTCGGCCAACAGTTCACCGGACGAGAAATCGGCCAGCTGCGTTCGTCCCTGCGTCAAGTGATCAAGACTTGTCTTGATCTGTTCCACATGGCGGGCACGAGCAGAGAACTCGCCTTGAAATTCTGCGGTCAAGCCAAGAACTCGGACGATGGCAGCATCGAGTTGATCCAGTCCCTGGCCAGTAATCGCTGAAACATAGACCTGATCAGGTGCGGTATCGAGTGGATGATTCAGCTGGTCCAGCTTGTTATTGACGCGAATGACCGGCGCCGACACCGCTGGTGGCTGTTCCTGTTCGTCCGGGGCTGCGGACGCATCAACCACCCACAGCACCAGATCGGCCAACTTCAGTTCTGCCTGCGCACGGCGTACGCCTTCCAGTTCAACCACATCGTCGGTATTGCGCAAGCCGGCCGTGTCAGCCAACACGGCAGGAATACCAGCAAAGTGCACCGTCTCACGGAGTACATCGCGTGTGGTACCAGGCACATCCGTGACAATTGCACTATCACGTTGGGCTAGCGCGTTGAACAGGCTGGATTTTCCGGCGTTGGGTTTGCCGATAATCGCAATGCGAATACCGTCATTGAGCAGACGGCCGGCCTCGGCCTGCTCCAGTAAATGTTCGGTCTGTTCGATCAAGTCTTCGACGGATTGCAGCACTTTGCCATCAGCCAGGAAATCAATATCTTCATCGGGAAAATCAAGGGCCGCTTCAACCCACACGCGCAGGCGGGTAATCGCATCAGCCAGACTGTGCACGCGTTCGGAAAAGGCACCTTGAAGACTGCGTTGGGCTGCGCGGGCTGCTTGCTCTGAGGTCGCGGCAATCAAATCCGCAATGGCTTCAGCCTGCGCCAGATCGATCTTGTCGTTCAAAAACGCCCGCTGACTGAACTCTCCAGGGCCGGCCCGGCGGGCACCGGCCTGCACGGCAGCCAGTAGCGCTTGCTCAAGCAGAATCGGTGAGCCGTGCAGTTGCAGTTCAACCACGTCTTCACCCGTAAACGAGTGCGGTGAAGGGAACGACAGGGCCAACCCATGATCAATCGATTGGTCCTGGCCGTCAAACACCGTAATGAATCGTGCCGTTCGAGCGGGCAGTGACTGATGAGTCAATTGCAATGCGATGGCGTGAGCTTCAGGGCCGGAAATGCGGATGACACCAATACCGCCCCGACCGGGAGGCGTTGCAATCGCACAGATGGTGTCGTTGGTCTGAATGGTCATGGGCGCTGCGTCCTGCTTGCTGGATAACAGGTTAGCCTGACCATCATCGGCGCTGGTTCAGGCCTGTATCTGGCCTCAGGTCTTGCGCGCCTCTTCAGCATCGAGTTGGCGCAGAATAATCCATTGCTGTGCCAGCGATATACCGCTGTTGGCCGCCCAATACAACACCAGGCCGGCCGGGAAAAATGCAAATAACACGGCAAACACGACCGGCAGCCATTGCATGACCTTGCGTTGCATCGGATCCATGCCCATCATCGGCGTCAAGCGCTGCGTGATGATCATGAACGCGCCGTTGATGACCGGCAATATGAAATATGGATCCGGTCGGCTTAAATCCGGCACCCAGAGAAAACCAGCCTGACGCAATTCAACGGATTCGAGCAGTACCCAGTACAGCGCAATGAAAATCGGAATCTGAACCAGAATCGGCAAACAGCCGCCGAGTGGGTTGACCTTTTCTTTTTTATAGATGTCCATCATGGCCTGACCGAATTTCTGACGGTCATCGCCATAGCGTTCCTTGAGCTGCTGAATGCGCGGTTGCAGTTTGCGCATTTTGCCCATCGAGCGGAACTGTGCCTGGGTCAGTTTGTAAAACGCCAGCTTGATCAGCAGCGTCAGCAGAATGATGGCAACACCCCAGTTGCGAACCAGGGAGTGGATGTGATCCAGCAGCCAGAACAGCGGCTTGGAGAAAATCGTGAACATCCCGTAATCAACGGTCAAGCTCAACCCCGGTGCAACGTCATCCAGGCGGCGCTGTTGTTTTGGCCCTGCAAAAAGCTCGGCGCTGAATTCATGGCTGCTGCCCGGCTCGACCAGGACTTGTCCAGAGGTCGCCGACAACGCAAACCGGTTTGGAACGACCGTATCGACCTGCCGGGTTGTATAGCGGTGCGTTTGATTCGAATCCGGAATCCAGCTGGCCAGAAAATAGTGTTGCACCATGCCGGCCCAACCGCCCTCGTAGCTGGCCTGGAATGGTTCTTCTTCAAACTTGTCAAACGGCAGCTTCCGAAATTTTTCGATCGGATCAAAAACGGCTGCACCGTTATAGCTGATGCGTTCAGGATTGGTAAACGTCATGCCGCCGCCGAATACCTTGGGCGTTCGCTGGAGCTGCAGGTAACGGCTACCGCGCCAGGTTTCGGCTGAAGCGTTGTTGATCTGGATGCGGTGTTCAACCACATAGGTATCGCGCCTGAAGATCCACGTTTGAACCACTTCCAACCCACCAGGACCGCGCCAGGTCAGCGGCACTTCAACCGTCTCGGCAGCCGGTGCCAGCTCGTAGAACGTGCGGTCATACGAGAACTCATCCGTATGGTTCGGTGCCATGCTTTCGGCATCGACAAGCCCCGCTTGGGCAACAAACCATTCATCCTGGTCGGCTGAGAGCAGTCGGAAAGGTTCATCGGGCTGATCGACGCTTACCGGATATTTCCGCAGCCGCAAGTCAACCAGGGCGCCGCCGACCGGGTTGATGTAGGCCACTAACCGGTCGGTGATGACTTCAATTCGCGTGCCAGCCACCATGGCAGGCGTTGGGGGTAACTCGGTGCGTTGTGCACCCGGTCCGGGTGCAGCGCTGGTCGAGGGGTCGACCAGGTCAGGCAAGTCGGGTACATCCATTTGCGGTTGTTCGGCCGGACTCAGCGCTGACTGGCGGTCGGGTAACGGTTCAACCGGTTGCGGAACCTGATTGTTGAATTGACTTTGCCATTCGACGTACATCATGAAGCCGAGAAATACCAGCATCAACAGCAACAAGGTTCGTGTATTCATTTGGATTTAAACCGTTTCCATAGTTCATCCAGTGATGCACGCAGGTCAGCACTGGTTTGGCGGGCCGCTTCAGGTCGTACCCGCACGACATAATCGTGAATTAATAACTCCGACTGCTGTCTTCGAAAGGATTCCCTGATCAGTCGACGAATTCGATTACGCTCCACAGCCGAACGATCCACTTTGCGTGCTACGACCACGCCCAGGCGTGGCGTTGTGTCTGCCTCAGACATCGGGGGCGCATAATGAACAGAAAACCATGCGTTTGATCGGACGCGTCGTGCGCGGAAGACCGGCCCGAAGCGATTTTTCCCCGTCAGTCGGTTTTCCCGCCTGAATGTAGAGCGCGGCGCCAAGGTTTCAAAACCCGATTCAGCGCCTGCAGTCAATCAGGCTGACAGTCGTTTCCGACCGCGTGCGCGACGGGCGTTGATGATTGCACGACCCGAACGCGTTGCCATGCGTGCACGAAAACCATGTCGACGAGCCCGTTTCAGATTACTGGGTTGAAATGTACGTTTCATGATAATGTCCTAGATTAACCCAAATGATTGAATCTACTGAATTATTTGCGTTTATTTCCACAACATTCAGCGTAACCATCTGATTCGATTCAAAGACCGCCTTCCCTTCAGGGTTGGTTAACGGCCAAAAGACCGACCATTATACGTGTTAACGCCCAATCTGCGCAAGCCTGCAGCAGCATCACGCGCTGGTGTTTGATTGCCGGCGTTCGAACTGAAAACGCATAGCGGTGAATTCGGTCACGGCCAGGTGAATGTGGCCGTTGTAATTACGGTACATTAGCTTTTGGTTAAATTGCGGAACCAGGCCAGGTTTCAATCGATATGTCATCGCACCCTCGGGATCTTTGGAAAAAGTGCTTGAACCGGCTTGAGCGAGAGATCTCGCTGGAGGAGCTGAATACCTGGCTGCGCCCGCTGATTGCAGAAGCCGGTGATCAATCATCATCGATCCGGCTGATGGCGCCCAATGACTTTGTCTGTGAGCGGGTCGAATCTGAATATCTCGAGCTTATCCGTGATTTTTTCTCAACCTACCAATACGACCGCCAGCACGTTGCGGTTGTCGTGGGTCAGAACGAAAAGGCGTTGTCTGCAGCACCGAAAAAGTCGTTATCCAACGGGTACAGCTCTGGTCTTGATGATCGCTACCGGTTTGATAATTTTGTTCTCGGGAAATCCAATGAGCTGGGGTTCGCAGCCGCACAGCAAGTAGCCCAGAACCCGGGCAAGGTTTATAACCCGCTGCTGCTGTACGGTGGCACCGGGCTTGGCAAGACCCACTTGCTTCATGCGACCGGCCAGGCGCTGGCAGACCATTCGCCGGATATGAAAGTGGTTTATCTTCACTCCGAAAAGTTTGTCAGTGAAATGATCCAGGCCCTGCGACGAGCCTCGATTGATGCCTTCAAGGCACGCTATCGTTCAGTCGATGCGCTGTTGATTGACGATATCCAGTTTTTTGCTGGCAAGGATCGTTCTCAAGAAGAGTTTTTTCATACTTTCAATGCCCTGATTGAAGCGCGCCAGCAAATCATCCTGACCTGCGATCGTTATCCGAAAGAGGTCGATGGCCTCGAAGCGCGATTACGATCGCGGTTTGGCTGGGGCCTGTCGGTGCCGATCGAACCACCGGATTTCGAGACTCGGGTCGCAATTCTGATGAAAAAGGCGGCTGAAACCGGACTCGAGTTGGGCGAGCCTGCCGCCATGCTGATCGCACGACACATGCGCTCCAACGTTCGCGATCTTGAGGGTGCTTTGAATTCGTTAATTGCCCACTCCCGTTTTTCAGGTCGTGACATCGATGAAGAGTACACCCGGGAAATTCTTCGGGATGTGCTGGCTGTTCACGACCGTCAGGTCACGCTGGAAAATATCCAGAAAGTCGTGGCCAACTACTATCAACTTCGTATTGCGGATCTGCTCTCGGCTCGCCGGACCCGATCGATCGCACGTCCTCGACAGATGGCAATGTATCTGGCCAAGGCGCTCACGCAGCACTCATTGCCCGAAATTGGTGACGCATTTGGCGGACGGGACCATACCACTGTGCTCCATGCCTGTCGTAAAATCGAAGAATTATGTAAAGAGGATGCTCAGCTGAAAGAGGATCATGCGCGTCTGCTTCGACAGCTCTCGATTTAGGGCTACTGGATAGCTTGTCGATGAGCCGCTGAGCAAGCTGTGGATAACCTTGGTGTCGTTTTCATTGCTTGGGTTATGCACTTTTTGTCCACAGCTTGATCGCGCGCCTTTCCTTCGCAAGGTGTTATATAAATTGCTGAATTTATTAGAGTTTTAACGGTTTTGCGTTTGTTAACAGCACCTATTACTACTACTGTATTTATTTATTAAATAACCCTTATAACAAGCCGAACCAACGTACAGCTCGGAATCGGTACAGGAGACAGAATGAAGTTTTCCATTCAACGAGAAGCATTGCTGGTGCCCATCAGCCAGGTCGTAGGCGTTGTTGAGCGTCGCCAAACTCTTCCGGTGCTGGCGAATTTTCTGCTTGATGTCGAAGAAAACCGACTGAAAATCACGGGATCGGACATGGAAGTCGAAATGGTCGGCCATGCATCCGCCGAAGTCGCACAGACCGGTGCCATTACCGTACCGGCGCGAAAACTGGTCGATATTTGCAAAGCGTTGCCGGAGAGCTCCAAGATCAACGTGCAGTTGAACGGGGAAAAACTGGCGCTGCACGCGGGCCGCAGTCGGTTTACGTTGGCCACCCTTCCGGCAACCGAGTTCCCGTCCAGTGAAACATCAGCAGAAACAGAACAGTTTTCTGTTTCTGAGGAGCGATTGCGCTGGCTGATTGAAAAGTCGTCCGTTGCAATGGCGAACCAGGATGTACGCCATTACTTGAACGGGTTGTATTTCGAGTTCAAAGAAGGTCAGCTACGCGCTGTGGCAACGGACGGTCATCGACTGGCATTGGCCGAAATCGATGCGCCGGTCCAGGGTGAGGTTCGTTCATTGATCCTGCCGCGAAAGGGCGTTGTCGAGCTGTCTCGCATGCTGTCGACCGACGATGAGGACGTTAGCCTGTCGGTTGGAAGAAATTATCTGCGCGTGCAGCGCAAGAACCTGATCATGACCAGTAAGCTGATCGACGGACGCTTCCCGGACTATGAAGCCGTCATTCCCATGACCCAGGACAAGGGGATGACGCTGAATCGCCAGGATTTTATTCATTCATTGCAGCGGGCGGCTATTCTGGCCAATGAAAAGTATCGCGGTGTTCGCCTGGAATCCGGTGACGGAAGTATGCGTATCATCGCGCACAACCCACAGCAGGAAGAGGCCACCGAAGAGATCGAAGCACAGCATAACTACGACAACCTTGTTGTCGGCTTCAACGTCAACTATCTGTTGGATGCACTGCAGTCCATTGATGGCGAACAGGTCCGTCTGGCGCTTAAGGGCGCGGATAGTTCCTGTCTGGTTACCGGTGTCGACACGGAACAAGTGCGCCAAGTAGTGATGCCATTGAAGTTGTAACATCTGCGCTGATTCAGTCAGCCAAGGCTCTGCTATGCGCATCAGCGAACTACGGCTGACTTATTTCCGCAACCTTGAACACGTGGGGCTTCAGCCCGGGCCCGGACTCAACTGGCTGCATGGCGCGAATGGTGCTGGAAAAACCAGCGTGCTGGAGGCAGTCTACCTGTTGGGTCGCGGCCGCTCCTTCCGCACCGCCAACCTGAAGCACCTGATCCAGGACGGCGCCGATTCATTGACCGTGTTTTGCCGCACGAACAGTCCTGACAATACGCTTGGCATGGAGCGAAGCCGTGACGAGTGGCGTGGCCGACTATCTGGCCGGGCCTGTCAGCGCGTCAGTGAGTTTGCCGAGGCAATGCCATTGGTTTTGGCCGACCCTAGCAATCACCAACTCGTCGAGGGCGGGCCCAATGTCCGGCGCGCGTTCCTGGATTGGGGATTGTTCCACGTGGAACCCGGGCACTTGCAGCGCTGGCGTCGATATAACCGTTTACTCCAGCAACGAAACGCCGCCCTGAAGGCCCGGGCTGCCGACTCGGTGCTGGCCGCCATCGAAGCCCCAATGGGCGCCGCAGCCAGGGTTGTTGATCAGGCGCGATGTCACTACGTCGAGTTGTTGACTCATCAGGTTAGCCATTTGCAGGACCAATTGCAGTGGCGATTCAGCCCAATCACGCTGCACTATTCCGCAGAGTCCATCCCGGAATACCAGGAAGCATGGAAATCGCACCGCGACCGAGACCGTGAGCACGGGTTTACGCGCGATGGCCCGCATCGTGCGGACCTGAAGCTTCGTGCGAATGAGCGCCTGGCAGCACCACGCCTGTCGCGTGGCCAACAGAAGCTGACGGCGCTGTTGCTGCAGTTGGCACAGCTCGAAGTGGCGCTGGAATCGGGCCAACGGCCCCTGCTGCTTCTCGATGACCCTGTATCCGAGCTGGATCGCTTTCACCTGGGTTCTGTACTGGAGTGGGTTGGTCAGCGACCGACGCAGGCCTGGGTGACCGCAGTGGAAGCGCCGGACGTTTCGGAAGCCACCGTGTTCCACGTGGAACACGGGAAGATCTCGAGCGCTTGAGTCTCTGAGCAGCGCGCCTGAGGCGGCTCCTGGCTGCGGTGGTGGTATAATCGCGCTTCATGTATGACCTAAAAGCGCCTACGCCCTGGCGCCCATTCCGAGGCGCTGATTGATTGTCTGAATCCGGGAAACACCAGCCATGAGTAAAGATTACTCTTCCGATAGCATCAAGGTCCTGAAGGGCCTGGACGCGGTCCGCAAGCGTCCGGGAATGTATATCGGTGATACCGATGACGGTACCGGTTTGCACCACATGGTCTTCGAGGTGGTGGATAACGCGATCGACGAAGCGCTGGCCGGGCACTGCGACCGTATCGTCGTGACCCTGCACAGCGATGGCGCCGTCAGCGTTCGCGATAACGGTCGCGGCGTGCCGGTGGATATGCACCCTGAAGAGGGCAAATCAGCGGCTGAGGTCATCATGACAGTGCTGCATGCCGGCGGCAAGTTTGATGATGACTCGTACAAAGTGTCGGGCGGTCTGCACGGGGTTGGTGTGTCGGTCGTCAACGCGCTGTCCGAGCACCTCGAGCTAATCATTCACAGGCAAGGCAAACGCTGGTACCAGCGTTACGCGCTGGGCGTCCCGGAGGAACCGCTGGCGGCCACCGGTGAAAGCGATCAAACGGGAACCCGGGTGCGTTTCAAGCCGTCTGGAACCATCTTCAGTGATGTCGAGTTTCACTACGATATCCTGGCCAAGCGCTTGCGCGAACTGAGCTTTTTGAATTCCGGCGTTGCGATTGAACTCAAGGATGAGCGGACCGACGAGCACGACCTGTTCGAGTACGAAGGCGGCATTCGTTCCTTCGTTGAACACTTGAGCGGCAAGAAATCGCCGCTGCACGCCAATGCACTGCATTTCCAGGCTGAGAACAACGACATTACCGTCGAAGCTGCGCTGCAGTGGACCGATGCCTATCAGGAAAGCGTGTTCTGCTTTACCAACACCATTCCTCAGCGGGACGGTGGAACGCACTTGGCGGGTTTTCGGGCCGGATTGACTCGAACGTTGAATCAATACATCGAAGAAAGCGGCCTGGCGAAGAAAGCCAAGATTCAGGTGACAGGCGACGACTGTCGAGAGGGTCTTGTGGCGGTTCTTTCAGTCAAGGTGCCAGACCCCAAATTCTCGTCACAAACCAAAGACAAACTGGTTTCATCGGAAGTGAAGCCCGCAGTCGAAGCCGCACTGTCCGAATGTTTGCGCGATTTCCTCCTGGAAAACCCAACCGATGCGAAAACCATTGCATCCAAAGCAGTGGAGGCAGCGCGCGCACGGGAAGCGGCACGTAAAGCGCGCGACATGACGCGGCGCAAGGGTGTCCTGGATATTGCCGGCTTGCCCGGTAAGTTGGCGGACTGCCAGGAGAAAGATCCAGCACTATCAGAAATATTCATTGTGGAGGGTGATTCAGCCGGCGGCTCGGCAAAACAGGGCCGTAATCGGAAGACGCAGGCCATTCTGCCACTGAAAGGAAAAATTCTGAACGTCGAAAAAGCGCGCTTTGACAAAATGCTCGGTTCAGCAGAAGTCGGCACGTTGATTACCGCACTGGGAACCGGTATCGGCAAAGATGAATTCAGTCCGGACAAGCTTCGCTATCACCACATCATCATCATGACCGATGCCGACGTTGACGGTTCGCATATCCGGACATTGCTGTTGACGTTCTTTTATCGACAGATGCCTGAACTGATCGAGCGTGGTCATATTTACATCGCGCAGCCACCGCTGTACAAGATCAAGCAGGGTAAGCAGGAGTGGTATCTGAAAGATGAACAGGAGCTGACACGCTATCTGTTGGATCGTGCGCTGGATGGTGCGCGTTTGATCGCAGCAGAAGATGCACCGCCCATTACCGGCGAGTCGCTGGATACGATGCTGACGGACTTTCATTCAGCAACGCTGGCAGGGGATCGTCTGGAGCGCCGTTATGGCACAGATGTTATCTCTCAAATAGTTGATTTTGAACCATTTTCTCTTGATTCGGGGTTTGATGTTTCAAGCTGGTCAGATCGCTTCAAACAGCGTCTTGAAGGTGCCTCCGCAGCCGGTGTGAACTGGTCGCTGGTTCCGCTGGAACAGGGGGGCGTAGTGCTGACACGACTCAGCCAGGGAATCAGCCAGGACACTGTGCTGGATCGAACATTCTTCGAAAGCAAGGACTATCGCACCATCGCCCACACGGCCGCTGTTGTTCACGATTTGTTCGATCAGGGCGCTCGAATTGAACGCGGCAACCAGGGCCGGCCGGTACAGCGATTCCGGCAGGTCTATCAGTGGTTGATGGACGAAAGTCGAAAAGGGCGCAGCATTCAGCGCTTCAAAGGCCTGGGCGAAATGAACCCAGAGCAACTGTGGGACACCACGGTGAATCCGGAGACTCGCCGATTGTTGAGAGTGACCATTGAAGATGCCGTCAAGGCCGATGAAATCTTTTCAACCTTGATGGGTAGCGAGGTTGAACCCCGCCGCGAATTCATAGAGACCAATGCGTTGAACGTCAGCAATTTAGACGTTTAAATTGCACATCATCTGCAAACTTCATCATATTGACCATTAGTCAGGTCTATACGAATGGCGATCCGCTTGAATAAATAACCGGTCGCTTGTCAGAGCGTGTGATGATAACCGCCGCCCTCCATAGAGCGATTCAGACGATCCTAACTGGAAAGTATTGTGCTGATCCGGTCCTGTAATTCATGCTGACCTTGAATTGGATACACCTGTACGTCAGTATCCTGCAGTAGTTCGGTCATTCGGCTCTGTTCGGGTACGATGGCATGGATCTGATCCAGCGGACGATCATAACGATCGGCCAGGTCCGTCAGTGCGGCCATCCGATGGCGTTTGCGGGTAAACAGGCTGAATTCCAGATAGAGCACCGCATCGAGCATGCCGCCCCCCCGGTTGATGGTGGCCTCCAGGTCTTGTTGTTGTTGCAAGGCCAGGTCGACTCTGCTGCGCGTGGGCTTCCAACCATCGGGACGCTCGGCAATCAGCACGAGTGGGCGGTCCGCCTGAT
Source organism: uncultured Pseudomonadota bacterium (assembly GCA_937138395.1). Taxonomy (GTDB): domain Bacteria; phylum Pseudomonadota; class Gammaproteobacteria; order Xanthomonadales; family Wenzhouxiangellaceae. The sequence continues at coordinate 3,263 of CAKZPB010000140.1, read as the reverse complement.
TCAGTTTGGCCAGCGCCGGTAACAGCACAGGATCAATCTGGCCTTTGGCGTTAATCATCAGCGCGACATCGATCAATATCGGCGGTTTCATGCACGCCCCATTAACGCAATATCGGCAACCCGGATGAACAGCCTACGAAGCTCGCTCAGCAGCGCCAGGCGGTTCAGGCGGACTGGCTCGCGTTCATCCATGACCATAACCTGGTCAAAGAACGAATCCAGTGCGGGTCGAAGTTGTGCCAGCAGTCTGAGCGCATCATCGAAATTGCCGGTTTCCAGCGATTGATCAAGCTTGGGTCTGGTATTGCTAATTTCGCTTAAAAGTGCACTTTCTGCGTCTAATTCCAGTAAATTTCTGTCAACATCTTCTAACGTGTCAACACCCGCCTGGCGCAAAATATTCGCAGCACGCTTATTCGCCGCGACCAGGCTGTCCATGGATTCATCCTGCTCCGCAAAAGACTGCAACTGCCGGCAGCGCTGTACGAAATCATGCACGCTGGCCGGTGAACCCGCCTCGACAGCTCGAATGGTGTTGATGTCGACCTTGAATTCCGCTTGAATCCAGGTGCTCATCCGATCCTGAATAAAGCGCTGTACCTCGTCCAACAGTGCATCGTTGATTGAAACGGTTTTGGCAAGGTTCGAGCCGGCCTGTTCGAGCAGAACAGTCAGCGCCGTTTTACAGCGAGTAGCATGCAGAATTCTGACGACGGCCAGCGCTGCTCGCCGAAGCGCAAACGGGTCTTTACTGCTTTTGGGTTTCTGGCCGATCGCAAAGATACCAATCAGCGTATCCAGGCGATCGGCGAGTGCAACAACCTGACCGGCCGCGTCTTCCGGCAGCTGATCCGCTGCAGACCGGGGCAGGTAGTGGCTTTCAATTGCGGTTGCAACTGCGCCCGATTCACCCTGCGCCAACGCGTAGTAGCGGCCCATCGTGCCCTGAAGTTCCGGGAATTCCGCGACCATCTGGCTCATCAGGTCATGCTTGGCCAAAGCGCCGGCTCGCTCAGCGCTGTCGCGATCAGCGTCAAACGCATCGGCCAGCTGGTGAGACAGGGCCGCGATTCGCTGTGACTTGTCGAGCATGCTGCCCAGCTTTGGATGGAACACAGCGGCCTTGAGCCGATCAGCAAAATCCGAAAGCGGTTGTTTCAGATCCTGTTGGTAGAAAAACTGCGCGTCGGCCAGACGAGGGCGAATCACTCGCTCGTAGCCGTGCGCCATGATGTCGGCGCGCTGACTTTCGAGATTGGCGATGGTAATGAATTTTGGCGCTAGCGAGCCGTCCGGGTTATGCAGCGCGAAACATTTCTGATGTTCGCGCATGGCGCTGATCAGCGCTTCGGCCGGGACTGCGAGAAACGCCGGGTCGAAGGTTCCCAGCGTGGCAACCGGCCATTCGACCAATCCGCAGACTTCACCGAGCAGCGCCCGATTGGACGGATCGCTGAACGGTGTTTCGGACGATTCCTGGGGGGCGACCGCATCGACCCGCAGCTGCTGATCGTGCTCGATCTGTTGAATCTGTTCGACAATGCGCTGCTGCCGCTGGTCGAAATCGACCAGAACACAGGCTTGTTTCAGCGTGTTGACATAGTGATCGGCGTGCTCAATGGCATGGGGCCCCGGTGAATGGATGCGGTGGCCCCAGGTCAGGTTTCCAGCCAATAAACCAAACAGCTCAATCGAAAGTGATTGCGCACCATGCATCACCAGTAACCAGCGTACCGGACGCAAAAACTTGTCGCTTCGATCAGACCAGCGCATACTGCGAGCGCCGACCATGCCGTGGACGGTGCTTTGCAACCAGTCCGGCAACAGTGCCTCGAGGGATTGGCCGGGCTGGGTTACTTCTGCATACAGCCATTCGCCCTGTTCATTCTCGAGCCGCTGTAGTTGGTCGACTTCAAGCCCGACGCTTTGCGCAAAACCGTGAGCGGCCCGGGTGGGTTTGCCTTGGTCATCGAAGGCTGCTTGTACCGCAGGCCCCTTGCGCTTCAGTATGCGATCCGTCTGGCGGGCCTGGACTTGTTCAATCATTATGGCCAGACGGCGCGGCGTGGCCAGCCAGCGACGCGGCGCATCTTCGGCACACAGTTGGGCCTCAACCAAGTGCTTGGCCAGTCCATCCAGAAGGAGCCGAGCCTGCGAAGTCAATTGGCCTGCCGGCAGTTCTTCGCATCCCAACTCAATCAACAGCGTCTGGGTCATGCCTCAGCCTCCTGCTTCACATCGGGAAATCCCAGCGCTTCGCGTCGTGCCAGATAGGCCTCGGCAACCTGGCGTGCAAGATCACGAATGCGCAGGATGAAGCGCTGCCGTTCGGTCACCGAAATGGCCTGGCGGGCATCGAGCAGGTTGAAGGTGTGCGAGGCTTTCAACACCTGGTCATAGGCCGGCAGCGGCAGGTTATTGGCAACCAGCCCGTTGGCCTGGGCTTCGCAACGATCAAACCATTCAAACAGGCTGCTGGTATCGGCCTGCTCGAAATTGTAGGTCGATTGTTCGACTTCATTCTGATGGAAGACGTCACCGTAGGTGATCTTGCCATTCGGCCCATCGGTCCAGACCAGATCATAAACACTTTCCACGCCTTGCAGATACATGGCCAGGCGTTCCAGGCCGTAGGTGATTTCACCCATGACCGGTCGGCATTCCAGGCCGCCGGCCTGCTGGAAATACGTGAACTGCGTGACTTCCATGCCGTTCAGCCACACTTCCCAGCCGAGCCCCCATGCGCCGAGCGTTGGTGATTCCCAGTTGTCTTCGACAAAGCGGATGTCGTGAATGGTTGGGTCGATACCGACCGCATCGAGCGAACCCAGGTACAGATCCTGGAAATTCAGCGGTGAGGGCTTCATGACCACCTGATACTGGTAGTAATGCTGAAGACGATTCGGGTTTTCGCCGTAGCGCCCGTCGGTTGGACGGCGGCAGGGCTGCAGGTAGGCGGAATTCCAGGGCTCGGGCCCGATCGAACGCAGAAACGTTGCAGGGTGAAAGGTACCGGCTCCGACTTCCATATCCAGCGGTGCGGTCAGCACGCAGCCTTGTTTGGCCCAATAATCGTCCAGGGCGCGAATGAAATCCTGAAAAAACACGGCTGTTGTTCCGCTGTTCGTAGAAGCGGATCAGTATATCAATGAACAACTGGCTTCGAATCGGTTCCGGCTGTTCTACTAAGGCAGCGGGCCTTGTATCAATTGATGGAGAGGGACCAATGAGTACTCAAGGGTCATCATCCTGATCCACGGGTT
>CAKZPB010000139.1 GCA_937138395.1 uncultured Pseudomonadota bacterium | reverse complement strand
ATGTGCTCCATCTTTGGATTGCTTGAACTGCAGCCCGACCTGACCGACGATCAGCGCAAATCCCTGCGCCGCGAAGTACTGGCGCATTCGCGCCGACAGCGTCATCGCGGGCCGGACTGGAGCGGGGTGCACGCCGACGAACACGCCATCCTGGCGCACGAGCGGCTGGCCATCGTTGACCCGGTCAGCGGCGCGCAGCCGCTGTATTCTGAATCCGGCCAACAGGTGCTGGCCGTCAACGGTGAGATCTATAACCACCAGGCACTGAAGGCCGAGTACGCGCCCGACTATCCGTTCCAGACCGCGTCGGACTGCGAAATCATCCTGGCGCTGCACCAGTCCCAATCGCCGGTCGAGCTGTGCGCAGCGCTCAATGGCATCTATGCGTTCCTGCTGTGGGATCGCGAAGCCAACCGCTACGTCATCGGCCGCGACCCGATCGGCGTTATGCCGTTGTACTGGGGCCGGGATGCGCACGGTCGCCGCGTGGTCGCCTCGGAGCTGAAGGCACTGCACGACTTGTGCGCAGACTTCGAAATCTTCCCGCCCGGGCACGTCTACGATTCGGCCACCGATGAGCTGATCCGCTACTACGACCCCGACTGGCGTCACGTATCGCCGTCGCCCACGTCCAAGCCACCGGTCATTGCCGATGAAGCCGAAGCCGTGGCCGCATTGGCCGAAGCGCTGGAAGCCGCCGTCACCCGCCAGCTGATGTGCGACGTGCCGTACGGTGCATTGTTATCCGGCGGGCTGGATTCTTCGATCATCGCCGCGCTGGCCGCGCGCCACGCCGCGCGCCGGGTCGAGTCCGATGAAGCCGAACCGGCCTGGTTTCCGCGCCTGCATACCTTCTCGGTGGGTCTGGAAGACAGCCCCGATCTGAGGGCTGCCCAACAGGTGGCCAACGAGATCGGCTCGGTGCATCACGCCATTACCTACACGCTGGAGCAGGGCCTGGACGCGCTGCCCGACGTGATCCGCCACCTCGAAACCTATGACGTCACCACCATCCGTGCGTCTACGCCGATGTTTTTGATGGCGCGCCGGATCAAGGCCATGGGCATCAAGATGGTGCTGTCGGGCGAGGGGGCCGACGAACTGTTCGGCGGTTATCTGTATTTCCACAAGGCGCCGAATCCTGAAGAATTTCACGACGAGCTGGTGCGCAAGTTGAACGCGCTGCACCAGTTCGACTGCCTGCGCGCCAACAAGTCCACCGCTGCCTGGGGCGTTGAAGCGCGCGTGCCGTTCCTGGATAACCAGGTCATCGACGTGGCCATGCGGATTGACCCGGCGCTGAAGATGATCACGCCCGAACGCATGGAAAAGCACGTGCTGCGCAAGGCATTCGAGGACGTCATCCCGCACGACATTGCCTGGCGTCAGAAAGAGCAGTTTTCCGACGGCGTCGGCTACGGCTGGATCGACGCGCTACGCGACCATGCCGAGCAGGCCGTCAGCGATGCGGACTTCGCCAGGGCAGAGGCCCGCTTCCCGCACAACCCGCCGGCCACCAAGGAAGCCTATTTCTATCGTCACGTGTTCGAGCACTTCTACCCCGAGTCCGCCGCCATCCAGACCGTGCCCGGCGGCAAGTCCATCGCCTGCAGCAGCCCGGCCGCGATTGCGTGGGATCAAGCGTTTGAAAACGCCGCCGACCCGTCCGGTCGCGCCGTGGCCGGGGTGCACAAGTCAGCCGATTGAGTCTGTTCCATCCGTCATTCCGGACGAAGATCCGGAATCTGCTTTTGTCTTTTACAGCGTTTTCGAAACAGCCTTGCCACAAGATTCCGGGTTCCGGTCAGCCGGCCCCGGAATGACAAGGCGGCTGATTCTCATCCGATACCCTGTAGGAGCCTGCTCGCAGGCGAATGTTTTTCCGACACCGTAATCGCTTGCAAGCAAGCGC
>CAKZPB010000138.1 GCA_937138395.1 uncultured Pseudomonadota bacterium | reverse complement strand
AATTGGCTGGTGGCATTGCGCATGACTTCAACAACCAGCTGCTGGGCATTATCGGCTGCGCGGATATTCTCGAGGATGAACTGTCCGACTCCGCGTTGAAGGATGAAGTGCGCATTATCCAGGGCTGCGCGCAGCGATCTGCCGAGCTGACATCGCAGCTGCTGGCGTTTGCCCGGAAGGGCACGCTGGAATTAAAGACGATGGATGCCAATGAGCTGGTCCGTGAATTGATTTCGTTGTTGGGTCATACGGCCCCAAAACACGTTGAGTTGAAATCCGATCTGGTATCTGACCCTCCACTGCGCGTGCGCGGCGACCCCAGCTTGTTACTGAACGCATTGCTGAACGTTGCACTGAATGCCTGTGACGCGATGCCGGAGGGCGGTCGGCTTACGATTCAAACCCGGGCCATGAAGGGTGAGCAACTTGAACATTTGGGGATAGGCGACCTGGGTACAGAAGACGACTTGGTTTCCATTGTGGTGCGTGATACCGGCACCGGAATGGACGGCGCCACACTCGAGCAGATTTTCAATCCCTATTTCACGACCAAACCCGATGGCAGTGGGATGGGGTTGGCTACGGCCTACGGCTCGATCAAACGGCACGACGGTCACGTGCTGGTTGACAGCACGGTCGACCAGGGGTCGCTTTTTGAAATACTGCTGCCGGCCTGTACCAGGGCTGATGAGGCCGTCCCGGAGACCGACACACCCAAGGAAAGCACCGAGCCGCTGAATCTGCTGGTGGTAGAGGACGAGCCGTTGCTGCTAACGATGTGCGCACGAATTCTGTCACGTGCCGGCCACAGCGTGATGACCGCGACGGATGGTCAGCAAGCCGTTGAGTTGTATCAAGCGCAGCATGAGTCGATCGATGCCGTGCTGCTGGATATGAATATGCCGCGCATGAACGGCCTGCAGGCGTTTCTGAAAATGAAAAAGATCAACCCGGACATTACGGCCCTGATTTCATCGGGCTACAACCTGCAGGAAACGTCGGACGAGTTCTATTCAGTTGGTATCAAGGGCTTTATCGACAAGCCGTATCGTGCGAAGGCCCTGTTGGATGCCCTGGATGAGGTAATTTCCCGAGCCTGATCATTGGCCTCAGGATCGGATCGAACACCATTGTGGCGGTTGTCAACCCCGGGACTGGCGCAAACCTGAATCCGTGATCAATTGAGGTTCGGTTTGTAGCACCAGGCCGAAGCGGTTGTTGACATCATCGCGGATTCTGGATGCAAGAGCGAGCACGTGCTGGCCAGTGGCGCCACCGGCGTTGATCAATACCAGCGCGTGCTTTGAGTACACGGCTGCCTCGCCGAAGGATTTGCCGCGCCAGCCCAGCTGATCGATCATCCATGCGGCAGACAGTTTGACGTCATCGCAATTCGGCCACTGCGGCATATCGGGGTCGCGTTGTCGGAGTGCGATGGCGGTATCTGCGGAAACCACCGGGTTCTTGAAAAAGCTGCCGGCGTTCGGAATCCGGTCAGGATCCGGGA
>CAKZPB010000137.1 GCA_937138395.1 uncultured Pseudomonadota bacterium | reverse complement strand
GCCGGTAACCAGGCCCACATATCCGGTTCCAAAGATGCTGATGTGCATAGAATCCCTCTCTCCTTAGCGAATGAGTGCAGACCATTCGCCTGCAAGCAGGCGCCTACCATTAGGAGCCTGCTTGCAGGCGAATGGATGTTCATTTACCCAGCGTTCATGTAATGCAAATTCAGGAATAGTCTAGGCCCAATGGGTTGCAGCTTGATGTCTGAGCATCCTGCATCCAAGGTCAGCAATTATTCTATGCGAACGTCAGTCGGGCAGGGCGAGATCGCCCATCATGGCCTTCAGAAAACGCGCCGCCTCGCCTCCGGTACAGACGCGATGATCAAAGGTCAGTGACAGCGGCATCATGCGATGCGCTTGCATGCCCCCCATGACCGGCACGACCTCATGACGCAATACGCCGGCCGCGACAATAGCCACGCACGGCGGATTGATAATCGGCGTGGCATAGCGGCCGGCGAACACGCCAAAGTTCGACAGCATGATGGTGTAGCCCTTCAGGTCCTCGGGTGGGATGCTGCGATTCTTGACGTTATCGCGCAGACGGTTGATTTCATTGCGCAGGCCCTGGCGATCAGCGCTATGCACATTGCGCAAGGATGCGACAAACAGTCCGTCTTCGGTATCGACGGCCATACCGACGTGCATTTCCTTGTGGACCATGCGCACGTTCTGTTCATCGTCAAACCAGGCATTCAGACCCGGTTCGGCTTGTGCCGCGACCCACAACGAGCGCAGCAGACGCGCGGTGATGTCCTCGCCTGAGCGCCAGGCGTGAATATCCGCATCGTCCATGATCGTGGTCGGTACGACCCGCGTGTGCGACTCGCTCATTGCGCGCGCCATGGTGCGGCGCGTGCCGCGCAGCGCCTGCCACTCGCCGCTCGGGGGTTCGTTGCTGGAGCTGCCGGGCGCCGGAGCGGCAGTGGACTGGACGGCTGAAGAGGCGGTCGCTTCTGCTTGATCTGACGCGGCTCGTGTTGGCCCGGTCTCGGCAACCTTGCGCACATCGCCGGACGTGACTACACCGTCGGGGCCGGTGGGTTCAACGTCGGTCAGTTTGACCTTCAGCTTGCGCGCAAGGGCCCGCACGGCGGGTGTCACTTTGACGCCGCCAACGCTTGAATGCTGCTGATGCAGGATTTCGGTCTTGGTGCTGACGCTGCCGACGACGGTCCCGGCGTCTTCGCGTTCTTCGCCGGTCTGGCCCGCATCATCCGGTGCCGGTTCTGTGGCGGCGGTGTGATCTTCGATGTCGCTGTCGGAGTCGGTGTCGGGTTCCGATTCCTCCTTCCGGTGGTCATCCGATGCCTCGGACGCCTCGCCGTCGATCTCGAAATCGACCAGCGGCGCACCGGTATTGATCACATCGCCATCGGCCCCATGCAGTTTGGCAATCCTGCCGGTATAAGGTGAGGGCACTTCGACCACGGCCTTGGCTGTTTCCATCGATACGATCGGCTGGTCAAGCTTGACGGTATCGCCCTCTTTGACCAGCCATTCAACGATTTCAGCGTCCGGCAGGCCTTCGCCGAGATCAGGTAGGTTAAACGTCTTCATTCGGTCTCCGTTACTCAAATCGCAGTACTTGCTCGGCTGCATGAACAATTCGTTTGCAGCTTGGCATGTAGTTCATCTCATTTCGGTACAGCGGCATCACGGTGTCATAGCCGGTTACGCGCTTGATCGGGGCCTTCAGATGCCAGATGGCATTGTCGGCCAGGCTGGCGGCAATCTCGGCGCCGACGCCACAGTGTTTCGGGGCCTCATGGACAATGACACAACGACCGGTTTTTTCGACTGACTCGATAATGGTGTCCATATCAATGGGCGCAACCGTAGCGACATCGATGACTTCAGCGCTGATGCCCTGTTCGGCCAGTGCCTGGGCTGCTTCCATGGTCTCCTTGACCATGGCACCCCAAGTGACCAGCGTAATGTCTGTGCCGTCCCTGAGCACGAAGCAAACATCCAGCGGCAGTTCTTCACCCGAATCCTCGACCGTTTCTTTCTGCCAGCGATAAATTCGCTTTGGCTCGAGAAAAACGACCGGGTCGGGATCGCGAATCGCAGCCAGCAGCAAGCCGTAGGCGCGGCTGGGCGATGAAGGGATCACGGTGCGCATGCCGGGAAAGTGAGCCCAGGTCGCTTCATTACTGTCGGAATGATGTTCAGGCGCATGAATGCCGCCACCCCAGGGGGCGCGGACCACCATTGGGCAGGTCAGGCGGCCACGGGTCCGGTGTCGAAGCCGGGCTGCATGGTTAACCAGGTGATCGACCATCGGATACATGAAGCCCTCGAACTGGGCTTCAGCCACCGGCTTCATGCCCTGGGCAGCCATGCCGACGCACATGCCGGCAATCATGACCTCTGCCAACGGGGTGTCGATGACTCGCTCATCGCCGAACTGTTTCTGCAAGCCAGCCGTAGCGCGAAACACGCCGCCGTTGACGCCGACATCTTCGCCGAATACAACGACTGTGGGATCTTGTTCCATTTCATGAGCCAGCGCCATGGTCACGGCTTCGACGAGCGTGATCTCAGCCATCAGTGATCTCCCTCAGCTGGAAACTGCTTTGCATATTCTCTTTGTTCTTCAATGTGATGCGGCATATTCTTGAACATATACTCGAACATTGAATCAATCGACTGCGGATCATTGCTGACCGCATGCTGATAATCCTCGACGGCGGCCTGAACGCGCTCGGCACACTCATCAAGCAATTCTTCTTCCTTGACTTCATCCCAAAAGCCCTGATCCATCAGGTACTTGCGCATGCGCAGCAGCGGTTCCTTATTCCATGCGCTGTCAACCTCACCCTGCGGGCGATAGCGTCGCGCATCATCGGCCGTGGTGTGGTCGCTGAGGCGATAGGTCATCATTTCAATCACGGAGGCACCGCGGCCTTCACGTGCAGCAGCGACGGCCTTGTCCATGGCCCAGCGGGCGGCAATCAGATCATTGCCATCCACTTGGATGGAGGGCAGGCCACCTGCGATGCCTTTCTGGGCCAGGGTTTTGGCCGTGTTCTGTTTCGAGCGGGGCACTGAAATGGCCCACTGATTGTTGACAATTACCAGCACCAGCGGCAGCTTCCACGCGCTCGCTGCGTTGATGGCTTCCAGAAAATCACCTTTGGATGAACCGCCATCTCCCACGACGGTCACGGCCACGCGCGGTTGCTTGTAGAGCTTGTAGGCCATGGCGGCACCCGCGGCATGCAGGCACTGGGTTGCGATCGGCACGCACCAGGGGAAATCATGCTTCGGGCCAGAAAAGTCATTGCCGCGTTCGTCACCACCCCAGTAGAGCAGCACGTCCGACATCTTGACGCCGCGATAAAACTGCGCCGCATACTCGCGGTACATCGGAGCGAAGCAATCCTCCTCGCGCATCGCAGAGCCAATCGCGACGTGCGCTGCTTCGTGGCCCAGGCTTGAGGCGTAGGTGCCCAGTTTTCCGGTACGCTGCAGCGCAACGGCTTTCTTGTCGAAAACGCGCGTCAGCGTCATCAGCCGATACAGGCTGACCAATTCCTTCATGTCGCGGGCCAGGGCAGGGATCTGCGAACCTTCGACCAGGCGACCGTCCGGGTCGAGATACTGGTAGTAATCCACTTTGAACGAGGCGATGGTTGACGCCATGAATAACCTCACAATCTACTGTTTGGGCCCGACACCGGACCGCATCGGAAAATTCCGTCATTATACGCTTGACCGGACCTGGCGGTACACTGCAATACCAGCTCAGACAAACCAGGAAGAACGCAATGTCACAGCCACCCAACCAGCGTCCCCTGGAACAGGGAATCACAACCGATTTGCACGGCCGATTGAGCTATGACGGCTATCTTGGCCTTGACAAGATCCTGAATGCGCAGTTGCCGCTCAGCGACCCTGCCCATCATGATGAAATGCTGTTCATCATTCAACATCAGACCGCCGAACTGTGGTTCAAGCTGATCATTCATGAGTTGAAAGCGGCCAATCAATTGCTGCGTCAGGATGATGCCGCGCCCTGCCTGAAAATTATGGCCCGGGTCAAGATGATTCAGCAACAGCTGTTCGACCAGTGGGCCGTGCTTGAAACACTGACGCCCAGCGAGTACATCCAGTTTCGCGATGTGCTGGGCAGCGCCTCAGGCTTTCAGTCATTTCAGTATCGTAGCGTTGAGTTTCTGCTGGGCAACAAGAATGCCCAGCTCTTGAAGCTGTTCGCCCATCAGCCGGACCAGCAGGCTGAACTGAAAACAGTGTTGAATGCGCCTTCAATCTATGATGAATTTCTGATGTTTCTGAACCGGCAGGGATTCGACCTTGCCGTGGAGCTGGTCGAGCGCGATTGGTCCGAGCCGCATGCCTTCTCGGATCAACTGGTTGAGGTGCTGGTTGAAATCTATCGTGACCCTGAACGTTACTGGACCGAATATGCCCTGTGCGAACGTCTGATTGATGTCGAGGAGTCGTTTCAGCTCTGGCGATTCCGGCACCTGAAATCCGTTGAGCGCATCATCGGCTATAAGAAGGGTACGGGTGGATCGAGTGGTGTCGGTTTCCTTCAGCGCGCGCTGGATCTGAAATTCTTTCCTGAATTGCTCGAAGTACGGACGCGACTCTAGCTACAAGCGTGGGTTTGCGCCTGCATCGAGCAGGCCCTTTTGCGGAGCAACGCCTCGCTGTGCAATAATCGGACGGTGGATTACCACTCGTAGAACATCAAATAACAACATTCGGGGTAGAACTTAATGAAGCTATTAACAAAAGCGATACACGCATCGCTGTTGGGTGGCCTGTTGCTTTGCGCAGCCACGCACAGTTCAGCACAGGCGGTCAATGTGCCGGGCCTGTCCGATGAAGTCACCGTGTATACCGATGCAAACGGCATACCAACCATTGTTGGTGAGACTGAAACCGACGTAGTCTTTGTCAAAGGCTACCTGCACGCACGCGATCGATTCTTCCAGATGGATTTTCTGCGTCGCGTGCCCTCCGGCACACTGAGTGAAATCGTGGGTTCAAGCGCATTGGCCAACGATATCGAACTTCGCACGCTGGGCCTTCGCCGCGGCGCGTTTGCCAGTTGGGTGCAGCTCAGCGCCGACGAAAAAGGCTGGCTTAAAGCCTATGCAGACGGCGTGAATCATTATCTGGCCAACAATCCGCTGCCACCTGAATATCAGGGTCTGGAAATTACCCAGGCCGAGCCCTGGTCGCCGGTCGATTCGCTGGTGATCGGCAAGTTGCTTGCCTTTCAGTTGTCCTTTGATCTTGAAATCGGCGACACGCTGACCCTGGGCGCCTACCAGGCTGCCGGCGCTGCGGCCGGATTCAATGGCACAGCGTTGTTTACCGAAGACCTGTTTCGTTCCGCGCCGTCTGATGACCGCGTCAGTATTCCGTCATTCTTTTCGGATATCGGCGTTATCGAAGTGCCGGCCGAAGGTTCGGCCAGTCCGAGTGCAGCAGCTCCCGGCAGCGCCAAGTCATCGCCAGCACTGGATATCGCCCAGGTTGATGAAGGCTTGATGAACCAGCTGCAGTCCATCAAGGCGCGGCTGCAGAACGTTCCGGTTATCGGCAAGACCATGAATCGTATCGACAACCGGGGCGCCAGCAACTGGTGGGTCGTGTCCGGTGAACATACTGCAAGCGGCTTCCCAATCATGTCGAATGATCCACATCTGGGTCTCGATATGCCGTCGGTCTTTGTCAATGACAACCTGGTGATTCGTGATGAGGATGTCGTCGTCAGTGGCATTTCATTCCCGGGTACTCCGGTGAATGCGCTGGCCTGCAACCTGGATATCTGCTGGGGTGCCACGACCAATTCCCTGGACGTCACCGATGCATTCGAAGAAGAGTTCCTGGTCAATAACTTCGGCCTGCCGACCCATACGCTGTTCAATGGCGTCCCCGAGCCTGTCATCCCGGTTTTCCAGAGCTATTTCGTCAACAACGTGGGTGATGGCATACCGGACAATATCGGCCGTGCCAATGTGCCCTACGACGGTGGTGGCATCACGTTCCTGGTCCCCCGACGCAATAACGGACCGGTGCTGAGCATTGATGGAACGAGCGGCATTTCCGTCCAGTACACGGGCTGGGGCGCAACCAGCGAACTGGCCAGTTTCCGCGCATGGACCCGCGCGTCGAACCTGGAAGAATTCCAGGCGGGCTTGCAGTCGTTCAGCTTCGGTTCGCAGAACTGGGCCTACGCCGATGTCGAGGGCAATATTGCCTACTTCACGTCTGCCGAGTCGCCGCTGCGTGCAGATCTGCAGAATGATCTGGCACCTGATGGCGGCCGTCCACCCTGGTTTATCCGCAGTGGTACCGGTGAACTGAACCACGAGTGGTTACCGGTGACTGATCCGCAGCCCAACCAGGCAACGCCGTATCAGATCCTTCCGGCCAACGAAATGCCGAACATCATCAACCCGGAGAGTGGCTACATCGCCAACGCCAACAATGACCCGGTCGGCGTCACGCTGGACAATAATCCTTTGAACCAGCTGCGTCCAGGTGGAAACGGCCTGTATTATCTTGCGCCGTCGTACGGTTCTCTGCGCATGGGCCGAATTGACCGTGAGCTGAATGACCTGATCGCCCGTGGCGATATCACGGTTGCAGATATGGAAGCATTGCAGGCCAATAACCAGATGCTGGATGCCGAGCTGATGATGCCGTTCATTCTGGCGGCGTTTGACAATGCATCCAGTGATGATGCATGGCCAGCACTGGGCCAGCTGGCTGCTGATCTGGACGTTCAGGAGGCTGCACTGCGCTTCGTGGACTGGGACTTTTCAACACCGACCGGCATTCAGCAAGGATTTGATCCAGGCGATAACCCGAACGACCTGCCGATGCCAACTCAGCAGGAGATTGATCACAGTATCGCCGCAACGATCTATTCGGTCTGGCGTGGTCAGTTCATCCAGAACACCATCGATGCCACACTGTCTGCTGTCGGCCTTGGCAGCGCCCGTCCTGGATCCACTGCATCAGTCCGAGCGCTGCTGAACCTGCTGGAAACCTTTCCCGATCAGCAGGGTGTCGGCGCTTCCGGCCTGTCGTTTTTCAATGTGCCAGATGCTCCCGATGCAGCCAGTGCGCGTGATTTCATTATCCTGAACAGCCTGAGAGGCACGCTGGATCTGTTGGCGTCGGACGATTTTGCTGCTGCTTTTGACAATTCGACCGATCAGAACGATTACCGCTGGGGCCGTCTGCACCGGATTACGCTGAATCATCCGCTCGATGTAGACCCCTTCAACGTGCCGAATGGTGGCGGCTTTACCGATTTGGCCGAGGGTTTGCCGGGCGTTGCGCGCGGTGGCGGTTATGAGGTTGTTGATGCCTCCGGCCACAGCACGCGCGCCGATGGCGTCAACGAGTTCCGCTTTGGTAGCGGTGCTGCGCGTCGTACGATTGCCGAGATGACGCCCTCCGGACCGGATGCCCAGGAAGTGGTGCCGGGAGGTCGAAGCGGAGTGTTTCTCAGCCCGTTCTACACCAATCAACTCCGACTCTGGCTGGTCAATGATTCGCTGCCGCTGAATTTCGGTGAATCCGATAGTCAGGCGAGCGCTGTTGTGACCGAGACGTTTAGTTCGCCCTGAAATTTTCAGGCGATAACCACTGGATTCAAACACCCGCCTCGGCGGGTGTTTGTTTTTTCTGATACTCGCGCTGCTCGATATTCGTTGCTACACTCTGAGCATAACTAGAACAACATCAACAGGAAGCACGCTTGAGCCAGCCTTATCGACAACCGATCGCCAAAGTAGATACAGCCTGGCTGCGGATGGAGCAGCCGACCAACCTGATGATGATCACGGGTGTGATCATGCTTCGGGAGCAGGTTGATTTCGAGCTGCTGAAGCAGGTGGTTTCAAGTCGCTTTCTGGCCTTCCCGCGCTTCGGCCACAAGGCCGTACAAACCACACGCGGCTGTTTCTGGGAAGAAGACGAGGACTTCGAGCTGTCCTCTCACATTCGGCGCATCGCACTACCTGGCGATGCCGGCAAGGGTGAGCTCGAGGAGTTGGTGTCCGAGCTGGCGTCGACGCCGCTCGATCAGTTCCGTCCGCTTTGGCAGTTTCATTACGTCGAAAATTATGTCGATGGACCGGTGCTGGTTACCCGGATTCATCACTGCTATGCCGACGGCATGGCGCTCGTGCAGGTCATGCTGTCATTGACCGAGCCGGACGCCGAGCATTCGACCGAGCCGGTCGAGCCAGAGCAATATCGACATCATCGCGCTCGTGAATCCAACGTTTTCAAGCGCCTGATGGAGCCGGCCAAGGAAGGCGTGGATGCTCTGCAGCATGCCGGCAAGAAAGTCGTAAAGGAAGCGTCGTCGATGATACTCGACCCTGCCACAGCCAGCGTCTATGCCAATAGCGCATCCGAGATCATGTCGGAATTGGCAACGATGCTGTTGCTCTCGGATGATCCGCCGTCGCGCTTCAAGGGCAAACTGGGGATCTTGAAGCGTACGGCCTGGACCGCCCCGTTGCCGCTGCATGAGGTCAAGGCAATTGGCCATGCGCTGGGTTGCAGCGTCAATGACGTCTTGATCGGCATCATGACAGGCGCGCTGCACAATTATCTGAAAGACCATGGCGATGACCCGAGCGAACTTGAAATTCGCGCCACGATTCCAGTCAATCTTCGACCGCTGGAACATTCACGTGACCTGGGTAATCACTTCGGCCTGGTTTTCCTTGATCTTCCGATCTGGGAGTCCAATCCGCTGGCGCGCGTCTATCGCGTGACCGAAAACATGCACCACCTGAAAAATTCCAAGCAGGCCGCGGTCTCGCTGGGCTTGTTGGCAACCGTGGGGCTGGCGCCATTGGCGGTCCAGAAACCGGCGCTGGAATTGTTCAGCAAGAAGGCCACGACGGTACTGACCAATGTGCCCGGGCCAGCGTGTCCGCTCTACCTGGCGGGTTCAGAAATTACTCAGATGATGTTCTGGGTACCGCAAAGCGGTAGTATCGGCATGGGCATCAGCATACTCAGCTACAACGAGCAGGTCTTCTGCGGCATGATGACGGATAACCGACTGGTTCCAAATCCGAGCCTGATCGTGGACCGTTTTCGCGATGAATTTGAAAACCTGCTCAATCTGGTCATGCTGCTGGGTCCCGATGCGGATCGGAGTCCGGAAGAGGCCGAGAACCTGGTCCAGGCTTGGCTGGACGAGATGGATAATGATTAGTCAAGACAAAAAAGGCTGAAACCGCAGATTACGCGGATTTCTCAGATTACAGCGAAATGGTTAAACGGGCTTAACCGAATATTCCCCTCCGGTCATTTGCTTCAGCCGATCTTTCCCTTTCTAGTTCCTGCCTTTTAATCTGCATTGATCTGCGTAATCTGTGGTTCGGCGCTTTTGCTCTAGACCTTGTGCTATTCAATCGAACTCTTCGCGTAGTCGATATCCAGCGCCTGCATTGCGTCGATCGGCTCCATGGCTGCAGCCTTGGCATAGGCCTCATTGGATTCGTCGACTTTTTTGTCACCGTGAATCAGATACAAGCCATTGCCATATTCAATCCATGCAATCGGCGCATTGCTGAGCTCGATTGCGCGCTCAAAATGCTCGAACGCCTTGTCTGCGCTGGCCCCATAGGTCATTGACCCGACCAGCTTACCCACTTTGGCGATAATTTCGGCGTGGTACAAACCCATGGCTGTATGGGCTTCGGCATGGTTTGGTTCCAGTTCCAGTGCCTGGTTCAGTGATTTCTGAATTTTGCCGCCCAAGCCTTGACTCAGGGCCTGAGTAATCGAAATACTTTGACTGTAGCGGCCAAGGTGGTAGGCGTGAAAATAATGCGCATTGACATTGTCTGGTTGTTCTTCAATCGCTGCTTCGGCGCGCTCGATGCAGGCCTGGTAAATGGCTTTTTTGACACCATCATCTTCTTCGAGATAATCAGCATAAATCCCGGCTGCCTTGTTGATGACGACGTGAGCTGGCTGATCTGCGGCCATCGCGGTGTCCACGGCATCCGCAAAATCGCCTCGATGATAGGCCTGCCATGCCGATTGGATCTCGGCGTCATCCGGGAATGGTTCGCAGTCCCCTGAATGCAGTTTGGACCACTGTTTCTTGAGGTCATTTGCCGAATAGTCAAATGCTTTATTGGGCTGGTCGAAACGACTCCATTGTTGAGTATCCATTACTGCGCCTCCCTTCGTATTGCGAACCTGATCATTAGTGTGATTGCTCTAAATTTCACGCCTATAGTAACTCTACAAGCATCGAGGCAGGCTATTGGCTGCCTTGTTCAATGAATTCAATCGAGTTTCGAGGTTTGACATGAGCAAGAAAACAGCGAAAAAGAAAGTTTCGAAGAAAAAAGCAAGCCGCAAGGCGAAATCAGCGACGGCTGCAGTTCAGGATAATGCACATGAAATCTGGCTGGCTGGACTGGGTGCCTTCGCCATGGCCCAGGAAGAGGGTGTAAACCTTGTTCGCAAGGGTGGGAAGCTGGTCAATCAGCAAACCGGGAAAGTCATTGACGAGAGTTCGAAGTTGTTCGAGCGGTTGGTCAATGAGGGAAAAAAGTTAGAAAACAAGGGCCGTAAGGCTGCTTCAAGTACCGTTGGTGGCGTCAAGGACGATGTGGAAGGCCGCGTCGACAAGACCATCAAGTCTGCCCGCACGAACTGGGACAAGCTTGAGAAGGTGTTTGAAGAGCGTGTTGCCCGTGCACTTTCACGGCTCGGCGTGCCGACGTCTGATGAAATCCAGCAGCTCAGTAATCGCGTCAAGGAACTGAACGTTCGTGTTCGTGATCTGGCCAAGGATCAAAAAAGCACAGCTGCAAAAACACTGGCGCGCAAGAGTAGTGCGACCAAGAAAGTCAGCAAGAAAACGACCAAGAAATTGGCTGCCAAGGCTGACAAGAAAAGTAGTTGAGCTGGATTCTATAGCAGTTGATTGACCGTCGAATTTGTCGACGGTACGACTACCCCGAAGCAGCCGGAGCTTGCTCCATCCACGCTGCTTTTTTGACCCGGGCTTTGTCCCGGGTCTTTTTTTTGTTCTAGGGATGATGGTAGGCGGAGGCCAACTCGTTGAATTGTGCTTTGGCCTCACCCTTCAGATAGGGGCTGACCAGGGTCATGACCTGCCATACTGCCCGGTCTGGGCGCGGCTGTTGCCTTGATTCGAGAATCTGATCAAATCCGATCCAAAAACTGCTGATCAGGACAATATTGCGCACCATGCTTTCTCTCTCTTGTTGGTTGGCCTGCATCCGACCGGCCCGAATCAGGCCACCCATCAGCTGATCGGCCGTTTGCATCGACAGTTTCAGAATGCCGCGCATACGGCGATGTAGATCAGAACTGCGGATACAAAGCTCGACGAGGTCTCGATACAGAAAGCGGTATTCAGTGATTGTCTCGAATACCAGATGCAAGAAGAACCAGGCATCTTCGATATCGGTTTGTTCGATTTCACTTGCGGCCAGCAGGCCGAGCATGCGGCGTTCGAACTGCTCGAACAGGGTGTCGATCAGATCTTGCTTGGTGCGGAAGTGGTAATGCAGATTCCCGGGGCTGATGTCGAGTTCATCGGCAATCCGATTAGTCGTGATATTCGGCTCACCATAATCATTGAACAGCTGAAGTGCAGCCTGTTCAATACGGAGAGGTGTTTGACTGCGTGCCACGGTGCGTCACGTTACAAGCGCATCTCCTGTCTAATCGCCAACCAGAGAATTGACCAGATCGATGTAATCCTGTCGGGCCTTGTCCTGGTCTGTCCCTTGCATTTTTTCCCAGGCTTCATATTTGGCGACACCGACAAAATCGAAAAAGCCTGGTTTTTCTCCGCTGATATCGCCTTCGCTGCCTTGTTTATAAAGCGCGTAGAGCTTCAACATGGTGTCGTTATCCGGTCGTTCATCAAGCGATTTGACGCGGACTGATGCTTGCTCAAAATCGTGTTGTAGATCACTCATCGGTTGATGCCTAACTATTTATTGGTTACCAGTGCCGGTCATTATTAGCACGCAGTGCCCGGCCGGTCAACGGATTTCTGGTCAAAATGGCTGCTGAAGCCACTGATTGCCGTGGTATGAAGCGTAGATGGTCGATACAATGGCCCATACACCTGCTGGTGTCGAATCACTGCAGAGCGTATCGTAGACCGAATAACAACAAGACTGCTTCGGGAGATTATTTATCATGAGTTACTTCATCACGGGTGGGACTGGCTTTATCGGCCGCAACCTGATTGACCAGCTGATTGATCGGCGTGGAACCATTTATGTGCTGGTGCGACGCGGCTCCAAGCGAAAATTCAATGAACTCGTGGCTGAGCGATGGGCCGATCATAAGAAGCGCCTGGTCGCGATCACTGGCGATCTGGTCAAACCGGGTCTTGGCGTCAGCGCGGCCGATGTCAAAACCATGAAAGGGAAGGTCCGGCATGTATTTCATTTGGCCGCTATCTACGATTTGACCGCCAGTGAAGAAGCCCAGGCCAAGGTGAATATCGACGGCACACGGCATGCCATGGAACTGGCAGACAAGGTCAATGCCAAATGTTTCCACCACACCTCATCGATTGCTGCTGCGGGCCTGTTTGAGGGCACGTTTCGCGAAGACATGTTTGAAGAAGCTACCGGCCTGTCCCATCCGTATTTCAAGACCAAGCATGATTCGGAAGGCCTGGTGCGTAAAACTTGCCCGATTCCCTATCGGATCTATCGACCGGGCATCGTGGTTGGCCATTCAAAGACCGGTGAAATCGACAAGATCGATGGACCGTACTATTTTTTCAAGCTGATCCAGAAAATGCGTCGAATGCTGCCCTCCTGGGTGCCGACGCTGGGCCTGGAGGGTGGCCGGATCAATCTGGTTCCAGTCGATTTTGTTGCCAAGGCCATGGACCACATTGCGCACAAGCCCAAGTTGGACAATCAGTGCTTTCACCTGACAGACCCAAATCCCAAGCGTATTGGTGAAGTCATGAACCTGTTTGCCCACGCAGCGCATGCGCCGCTGATGAGCATGCGCATTGATGCTCGATTGTTCAGCTTTATTCCACACCCGGTCAAACAGGGGCTTGGCATGCTGCCGCCAGTGCGCAGGATCGTGAACCAGGTGCTTGGTGATCTGGGCATTCCCAAGGACATGCTGTCGTTTTTCAACTATCCGACCCGATTCGATACTCGCGATACCGAGCGGGCGCTGAAAGGGTCCGGCATCAAGGTGCCTGAGCTCGACACCTATGCCTGGGTGCTGTGGGATTACTGGGAACGACACTTAGACCCTGAGCTGTTCATTGACCGGTCGCTGAGCGGACATGTGCGCGACAAGGTCGTTTTGGTGACGGGCGCTTCCTCCGGTATCGGCAAGGCGACGGCGCTGATGATGGGTCGGGCTGGTGCCAAAGTCATTCTGATTGCGCGCAAGGAGGATGAACTCCTGGTCGCTCGTCAGGAAGTCGAAGATGAAGGCTGCGAGGCGTTCGCGTATACCTGTGATCTGGCCGATATGGACGATTCCGAGCGTCTGGTCAAGAAGGTTCTCAAAGAGCACGGTGCTGTCGATGTGCTGGTCAACAATGCCGGTCGCTCGATCCGTCGATCGATTGGTCTTTCCTATGATCGTTTTCATGACTTCGAGCGCACGATGCAGCTCAATTACTTCGGTGCATTGAAAATGATCATGGGCTTTCTGCCGGTCATGTCTGAACGTCGCCAGGGCCAGGTCATCAATATTTCATCGATTGGCGTACTGACGAATGCACCTCGATTCTCCGCCTACGTAGCTTCGAAAGCGGCACTGGATGCATTTTCACGCTGTGCGGCGGCTGAATTCAACGATACCGGTATCGGCTTTACGACCATCAATATGCCGCTGGTCCGCACGCCGATGATTGCTCCGACCAAGATCTATGAATCCGTTCCGACCATCACGCCGGAGGATGCCGCCGATATGGTCAAGCAAGCCGTGATTTATCGTCCGCAGCGGATTGCGACCCGTCTGGGGATTTTCGCTTCGGTCATGCACTCGGTTGCACCCAAGATTTCCGAAATCGTCATGAATTCGGCATTCCGGATGTTTCCCGATTCAGCGGCGGCGAAAGGCAAAGGTGATCGTGGTGAAGCCGGAGCGACTCAAGAGCAGGTCGCATTTGCCAGTCTGATGCGTGGAATTCACTGGTAAATCCGGCTCGTTGCTCGCACTTGCCGTATCAGGGCTCGTTCTGCTCGCCCCGCGGGTCGGGGCGATTGCTCAACGACAGGATGCGCGCTCTGGAGGCGCTGCGAGCACTGCGCTCGGCATTTCGCCTTCGATCAACCCGCGGCGCTGTGGCGGGTGGGTTGAATGAAGGATTCTGCCGGACGGGATAGTACACCGGGACGTATTCGACGATTGCCTGTTGCCTTACGGCAGCGGGCTGATTGCGCTGCTGTTCGAGCCTGGCTGCGCGCCGTGCGGCTTGATGTTGCGCGCGTTGCTCCAGGTAGCGCTGATTTTGCTGCATGATCTGGTCGAGTGAGTCGCTGGCTGCAATTACGCTGATGGTGGATTCGGTCTGGTGAACTTCGGCGTCCTCACCGCACGGTCGATCGGCAAAGATCATGGTGTCGCCGTGCATGCAACGGTAGATTTCAGCTGCCTGAGCACTGGTCGATAGGACCAGGCCAGTCATGAGCAACAGAATTGCAAGGCGCCTGATCATGGTTGTCCGGTCGGGGCCGACTGTTGCGACGCTGCACCGATGGGTTGTGCCAGTTTCAGCCGATCAATGATTTGCTGGCACAGTATTTTGGTTTCAAGCTGATACTGTATGGATGGAATCGCATCATCCCCGAACCACGCGGCCTGACCCTGATCGACGATCGTGCGCTGCCAGTCGATCAACGTCGTCGGCGGCAGAACCCAACCGCGCTCGACCAGGCGTGCGCAAAGATAAGTGAGCCCCTGTTGCGGTCGGACACTGCCGCGATTATTGAATCCGGGCTTGTTGGCGCGATCGGCAACGCGTCGGGCCAGCGCGTAACGTAGCTGCCGTAGTGCTCCCTGAATGCCGCTGAACGCTTGATGTTCAGGCCATAAGTAGACCGGCGCAGGACTGGCCAGTGCCTCAGATAGGAAAGCAGCATCATCGCCCGCCACAATGATGGAACTGGACCGTTCGAGCGCAAGCGCAAAGGGATTGCTGGAGATTTCTGCGCCGTCGGCCCGCCAACAGTACAAATCACACTGGTTTTCGCACAGCGCAGTCAGTTCATGGCTCCATTGGCCTGTTTTCTCATTTGCGATAACCAGCAGTCGCGCATTCCTGTTCCGGGCCCAATCCACGCTTGATTGAATCAACTGTCTGAGTTTGTCTTCATCCCAGTCAAATCGCGCGCAGTGACCCAGCATCAGCGTAACGCGCTGCTGGCTCTTCAGCCAATCGCTCCACTTGGCGCTGTGCAGGGTAGGGCGGAAATAATCCTGATGTCCAAAACCCATCAGTGTTTCTATCCGGTTCGGGTGAGGAGGCAACTGGTGGTGCTGCATGCTGACCGCGACGCCGCCATGTTCCGGAACAGCGCCGGCTCTTCGTCCAATCAATACGAGCTTGGGCGGTCGCTCGCTGAAGCGTGCGATGCGCTTGGCGATCCGGGTACCCAGCCCTCCGGACGCAACAATAATAGCTGCTGAACGGACCGATGCGTCGCTCGGAATTCTGAGCCCAAGTACCAATCGAATAATCGACTGTATCGTCCCGATCCGGACCGTGCTGCGCTGCATTTTGCGTCCGGTATATCGGGCGAGGGCGTTGCCTACCGCCTCGGCTTTGATCCTGGTCCGGCTGGAACGTCCCGACAATACGACAATGGGTCCTGGATGTTCGGGGCCGCCGCTCAAGGTCTCGGTGCTCCAACCGACACTGCGCTCGAATGACCACTGAGTTTGAGGGTTCATTGCAGCAGCGAGATGCAGCTGCTCGATCCAGAAGTGCCTGGAACGACGGGCTGCACCGGATCGAATCCAGACAACTTCTTTTAACCTGATGTCGACACGACCGGCTTTGGAAAACAGTCGATCGAGTACCCAGGGCAGATCGGCGTCGGGCACATGTTCGAGCCAGTGCTGCACGCTGAGCTGCTCCACCGGGGCGACGTCATCGGCGTGCGGACCCAGCAGGTTGGCGGTGGTTTTCCCATCAGGTCTGGACGACAACCAGCGTAAAAAGTCCGGCCACGCAGCCGATGGCCGGGGCGCGGAAATTCCAAAAAAGCCGACCTGGTTCGCTTCTTCTTCCAAATTTGGCCAGAGCGACCCGGTTGGATTATTGTCATACACGTACTGATCCGGAAACGGACGCCAGGGTTGGGTATGCAGTGTGGTGAAATGGACGCAGTCCGACCGGCCCGGTTCGTATTCCTTGTCACGCGCATTGTAGCGATTCTCGAGCGGGCCCCATAAACCGGCATCGCGTGCCCGGCTTTCAATGATCTTGCGGGATTTTCCCGCAATGGCGTCCCGATTCCAGACGTCGGCCATGCGCTGACAGTCCACCAACATGACCGAGGTGTCATGATCATTGATTGAAACAAAGCCGGCATCACCCATGTTGCGATCGAACACGTCTGCCGGATCCGTCAACCAGATCTGATCAACATCGTTGTATAGGGCGCGACCCTTGTAGTCGCAGAAATACGGGATTGCAAAACGGTAGCCGGTGAAACCGGTTATCCACAACGAGCTGTTGAAGCCCTTGAGCCCCTTCAATAGATAAATCTCGTAGATTCTTGATGGGTCGCGATGTTTTTCGACCGACCATAGAAATACGCGTTCAGCACGAAATTGTTGGCGTTCGGTACCGAGAAAGATCCGCACTGGAGGTTTGTCTGACGGACGATGGCCCGATTTGACACCCAGAATGATCTTTTCAGGGCGATTGCGCTGCCTTGGAGTCTGGTGCGGATTCAGAAATGGCAACAGCCCTTTCATTACGCGTTGAGTGATCAGGGGCATCAGCTTGGACCGGTTGATTCAGTTTCAGTATCCTGTAGCAAATCATACCGCTTCCATCGTCGGTGATGCCAGGCCCACAGGTGCGGATATCGGATGATGTGCTGTTCCATCTGACGACTCAGCATTCGGATATTCTCATCGCGGTCCGGGCCCATGAGAATGGGCTCTCCGACTTCAAAATGCATATCCGGTTGAACCGCTATGGTATTGACCGGAAACACCGGCACACCCGTTTTCTCGGCAATTCGCACGATTCCGCTCGGCATCAGTACTTGCTTGTTCAGGAAAGTAACCGGCAGGCCTTGCTTCTTGCTGCCCTGATCCATCAAAACAAACACCATTTCGCCCATCTGAATAGTATTCAGCATTTCAATGGCTATTTTCGAAGGATCGGCCCGATCCATGCCCATCGGGCGCAGGCCGACACGATCCATGCACTGCTCGAGATAGCCTTTCGGCAGGCGGTGAGGTTCCCTGAATACAGCACGGATGCCATAGCCCTGCTGAATCAGATTGGAGGCTGCGAGCAGGGTATTGCCCATGTGCATGCTGAGCAGGATCGCGCCCTGCTTATTGTCGCGATATGGACGGAGTTTCTCGGTACCTTGGATCGTCACAGAATCGATCAACGGGGCTGGATCAAACGCCGGGCTGCCTTGACAAAGAATCTGAAATGCGGCCTGATCATTCAGAATCCAGCTCTGCTTGAGCACGGCGCGCGCCTCGCGTTTTGTCAGCTCGAGCGCAGATCCAATATCTCTCCTGAGTTTGGCGTTGAAAGGCCAGGCCAGATAGTAATGCAGGCTGCCCAGCACATGGCCGGTGCGCTGAACCCGCTCTATGCCGCCACGACTGGCCCAGTTGGCAATGCCGATGACCCACATGCTGTTGATGCGACGAACCAGCCGTTTGAATAGCATACGCATCAGTCAGCGCCTTGTATAGACGGGTGAGAATTGGAAGCGACACCATCCTGATCCAGCTGCAACACAATGTCTGCAATCTGCTTGAGCGGCTGATGGTGCGTGACTGCCAGCATGGTCAGTGAGCCCTTCAACCGCTCGATCGTCCGGAGCACTGCCTGTTCGGAGCCCTGATCCAGATTGCTGGTGGCCTCATCAAGGATGAGCAGTGCTGGACGCTGCACCAATGCCCGCGCGATGGCCAGACGCTGTCTTTGGCCACCAGACAACTGTCCGCCGCGCTCACCGATCATGGTATGGATACCGTGTGGCATTTGCTCCACGAACTCCAGTGCATCGGCCGCGTTCAGTGCTTCCCGAACGTCTTGATCGGATAGTTCAGGGCTGCCCAGGGTGATGTTTTTTGCAATCGTGTCATTGACCAACAGCGCTTCCTGGGGCACATACCCGATCATGCGTCGCCACTGGAACTGGTCCAGGGTCTGCAGCGGGGTCTGTCCAATAATGATTTCCCCGGCATCCGGCTCGAGCAATCCAACGACAAGATCGATCAGCGTGGTTTTCCCGACTCCAGAAGGACCAACAATCACACTCAGTTTCCGGACTGGAAGATCGAAGTTGACCTGGTCAAAGACCGGCTTGCCTGGATGACTGAACGATACCGCCCGAAACCGGATCTGTCCGCTTAACTCGGGTTGGGCAAGTCCGTGTCGTGGTTCATGTTCGACGCGTGCCTCGTCAATGGCTTCTGTCAGCGACCAGAATGCGCTTTCACTGATGGCTGTTTCCTGCCAGGCGCGCTGGGCCTTGGACAAGAAACCGGTAATACGAACCAGGAGCAGGATCAGAATCATCACCGCACCGGCCTGCATGTCAAGCCTGGCCAGCATGATGTAGAGGCCGATGGCCGCCAGTATGACCAGTAATCCTTCCTGCAGCGCCTTCATCGCTTCCTTGCTGAACACCTGCTTTCTCAGCGCCTGGTTCAGGTCCTCGGTTTGTGTCGTGAGTATGGTGTCCATCTGGTGTTCACGTGCCATGGCCTTGAGCGGCTTGATGGCGGTTAGCTGGTCGGTCATGACGGTCAGGATCGATTTCAATAAGCCGGTTTGCTGACGACCGGCTTTTCCTGCGATTCTAACCAACAGATTCAGACTCAACAACACCAGCAGCGATAGACCGAGCGCGGCCAGGCTGAACTGCCAGGAAATCATCAGCGCCAGCATCGTGTAGATCGCCGCGCTGATGATCTGAGTGGCCATAACGGCGCCTTGCAGATATCCTTCTGAAGCACGCTGAGCTTCGGTAGCCATGGCATTGGACAGGCTGCCGAGTGGTTTGGACAGATAGTATCGCCAGCGGCTGTTGACCACCGCGCGCAGCAAGTCCAGGCGCAAGTCGGTAGCGACCTGGGCCACGGCATAGCCAACCTGACGATTGGCCACGAGCACCAGCAGGACTTTGAACAGCATGATGACGATCGAGAAAATCAGCAGGTTGAACAAGTTGAAGGACAGCCCCAGTGCGCTGAACACCTGCGCGATCCACTGTTCAGGCAACGAGTGCTGGCTCAATGAACCGTCCGATGTGATGCTTTCAGTTGCCTGGGACAGCATGGTCAGAATAGCTGACAAACCAACGCCGTCCAGCAGGCTGGAGGCCAGCAGTGCAATCAGCACCAGGCCGCTGCGCGCCGGATAACGCCTCAAAAAGGCAAACAGCATCCGGCCGCTGCCGCTGGTAGTGGTCGAATCGGGCGATTCAGCTGCGGATGTAACGGCGTTGTTCATCGAAACGCGCCTTCACGCCAAAGACGAAATACCAGACCCCAGGCAGCCAATCGTGGATGGCGTCGCATCCGCTCCGTTGGCTCTACGCGGATGCCGCTGTGGCGCTCGATTTTCCAGACCAGGTAATCCAGGCCATTTGTGAATGTGCCTGCGGCTTTGAGCACACGCAGGGCATTCTTGGTTTTTCCCCATACGCGGCGCAGCGCCCATTCAACGGTGCCCGACAGCCGTTGAGTCGACGTCAGTCTGATTCGGTACTGGTTGCGCTGATCGTGCTGTAGTTGGATCAGCATTGAATCTTGAGCCACAGCGGCAGTCAGCTGCTGCCAGAACTGCTGATCATGCGCGACCAGTCGAGCTGCTGCAGCGGGCGCTTCCGGTCGAAGTTCGCAGCCGTAGCTGGCCTGGATGGCACGAACCCAGAATGCTTCGCCACTGAGTTCGGCAGGCCCAAGCAGCGCTGCTTTACGTGCGAATCGTTCTGCTGCATTGACGCGGCAACGTGTCATGGCCTGCAGCTCGCTTGGATTGCGCTGCCACACCATGCGGCAGGGCTGGGTGAAGCGCGCCCAGAAATACGCGTCCAATCCAGTACTGCAGCGCTGCTGCAGCTGTGATGCCGTGATGACAATGTACTTGCAGCGAATGATGTGTTCCGCACTGGATCCGGACGCATCGGACCGCGCTTCAAGATAGTAGACGTTTGGTGGCACTAGACGATTCAACACCGCCGAAAGCCCCCGGCCGTGAACTGCACGATAGCTGGATACAATGGCCATCAAATCGACCAGGCCTTCACTGGTATCGTCCATACGGCGGCATGACCCGTACAGCACCACGCCGCATAGCGCTTCGCCGAAGCGCGAGTGCAGCTTGCTCAACAGCGGTTCAAGACCCTCGGGCAGGCTGCCGGTCAGATCTTGATGCATCAAATCGACAGTGGTCAGGTCTTTCATGGCAGTAGAAATCGTACGGTCGGGCCGGCCACGATCCGAAGCGGGCTGGATGGTTTGAGATCAAAGGCTTGACCGTCAATCATGATATTTTTGATGTTGCTTATTGATATTGTACTGCAATATCCTGATAAATAACCGTTTTCTAGATTCATCAATGGCGTAAACCGACCCACCAACAGCCGCAAAAAGCGGCGTTTGAACGCGGGCGCATCCTGCCGTATGGCATTGATGCGTAGCGGCCCGATGCCGACACTGTTATAGGGATTGATCCACTTGCCGGATAAAATGAGCGTGGTCATGATGATCAGCCTGCAGGGCCCGTTCAATTCACCGAGCGGCTCGGCTCTAATGGTCATGGGTCTGGCGGTATAGCGGGTCTTGCCCGACAGCCATCGCAGCCCCTCACGCACAAGCCCGATGGCGGTCGCGGCGCGGTTGGTTCGGTGCCAGCCTGGTTTTTCGGCACGCCATTGGTGAATCTCGCGAATCACATCGTCTACCAGCCCGCCGGCAACGAAAAATCCGATCTGCTGACCGAGATCGGGGTGCTCGAGCTGTAGCGTATGACGGCGAACCGTCTGCAGCGCGCCAGGCGGTTGGGTCAACATCGCGTCGAGGGTTTTGAGGAAATTGCGTCCAGTGCCGATATCGTGTGCGACATAGTTGGTTCTTCCTGCGCCGAGCAGAATAACATCCGGCCACTGTTCGGCATCAAGGTGTTGGCCCAGCCAACTGACGCAAGCCTGGAGCGTGCCGTCACCGCCGGCGATCACCAGACGTGCTGGAAGCGCTGCAGTGCTTCCAGCAAACGCTTGTGCCAATGCCCCTTCGATCTCGGAGAGCTGGCTTGCCCGATAGACCTTGCCGCCTGCGGTCTCGACGATCCGGATGCTTTGTTCAGCTCGATCACGCAGGCTCATGCGAAAACTCTGCGGATTGATGATGGCGACCAACGGCTGATTCAGCGTGTCGGTTGAATGATCTGGTCGTGAATTCACAGCGCTCTGATTGGTCTTCGTTTCTTTGTGTTTGACTGCGTGATTGACCGCGCGATCGATCGGCAGCGGCAGCATGACCGACCTTCAACCAAGCGAGATCGACGACCGGACAAGCATCGGGATCATTTCTGGTCAGGAATTCTAACAGCCAGACTCCTGACCGCCAGACTCCGGGCGCAATCCGACGCCTGAACCGCCGCCAGGAGCGAGCATCAATCCTGGTCGGCTTCTGCCTGGTCGCGCAGTCGCCAGGGCTTGAACAGCACCTTACGGATCCGGTTGCTACCCAGATCCACGATGGTCAGAATATGCTCGCCGAGTCGAATGGATGTATGGCCATCGGGTAGCGATTCAAGTTGTTCCAGCATCAGTCCATTCAGGGTCTTGGCGCCCGTGGTCGGCAAATTCCATTCCATGCGACGATTCAGCATCCGCACGGTGGTGTTACCCGCGACCAGCCAGCTGCCGTCGTCCAGCTTACGCAACTGGCGCTGGCGGGCAGTGCCTTCCGGCGTGTATTCACCAACGATTTCTTCCAGAATGTCGTCCAGCGTCACCAGGCCCTGGATATCGCCATACTCGTCGACCACCATGCCCATGCGCCGCTCCCGTTTCTGGAATTCCAGCAGTTGCTGAGTCAGCGAGGTGCCTTCGGGGATGTAGTAGGGCGTTCGGATGGAGCGCTCGAGTTCGTGTCGATTCAGATTGCCCTGGGACAACTTGACCATCACGGTGCGAATGTGCAGCAATCCAACCATTTCGTTCAGATCATTACGCCACACGGGGAGTCGGGTATAGATGCTCCGCGTCAGTTGATGAAGAATGGTTTCCCAGTCATCTTCCAGGTCGATGCCGACGACATCCTGGCGCGGCACCATGACGTCGTCGATCGTGCCATATTCAAGGTCCAGGATATTGATCAACATCTGCTGGTGGTCATTCGAAATCGTTCGACCGCCTTCCTTGACGAGCGTGCGAAGTTCTTCGCGAGTCAGATGGTCCTGATTCATTGCAGCGCGCTTGATGCCAATCATCCGCAGCAGTCCGGAAGCCGCGAGATTGATCAGCCAGACCAGTGGATACAGCAGTCGCATCAGCAGGCTCAGAACATAGCTGGCTGGATAGGCGACCCGCTCGGGGTAAACGGCGGCGACGGTTTTGGGTGCCACTTCGGCAAAGATCAGGATGATGACCGTCAGCACCAGCGTGGAGACCCAGATACCAGCATCGCCGAGTAAACGGAGGAATATGACCGTTGAGATTGACGCTGCAAGTATATTGACCAGGTTGTTGCCAAGCAGAATCAAACCGAACATTCGATCCGGCTTGTTCAGCAGCTTCTGGGCCAGTTTCGCGCCGCGGTGCCCACCCTGGGCCTTGTGCCGCATGCGATAGCGATTCAGCGCGACCAGGCCGGTCTCCGAGCTGGAGAAAAAGGCCGACAGGGTCAGCAACAACACCATCAACAGCAGCAGAATTTCCAGCGGAATTGAATTCATGTGTGCTTCATGCGCCTTCGATCGATTGCCAGCGGCGATCCAACACCAGTTCAAGCACCGCTTTACTGCCGAAGTAGGCCAGCACAAGGACTGCCATACCAATCAGGCAGAGACGTACAACGCGCATACCGCGCCAGCCAAAGCGAAAACGGCCATACAGCAGCAGGCCGAAGATCAGCCAGGCCAGAATGGACAGCACGGTCTTGTGCGCCAGGTGTTGCGCGAACAGGCTATCGATAAACACGATTCCGCTGGCCAGACCGACAGTCAGGATCAGCCAGCCGGCCAGGATCAGCTGGAACAACAGTTTCTCCATGGTAGTCAGTGGTGGCAGCACATCCAGCAGACCGGAACTGAAGTGACGGTGCAGAATGTTGTGCTGCACGCTGATGAACAGTGCATTGATGGCTGCAATCGACAAGACGCCATAGGCAAGCAGCGATGCAATGACGTGCAGTTCGAGCCATCGACTTTCCAGCAGGAGCGGGGTCGGTGCTGGCCCGATCAGGGCCTTGAGCAGGACCATCAGAGCCGCACCAAAAAATGCAATAGGTAGAATTTCCATCACCGGCAAGCGGATTGCCGAAATCAGCAGCAGCGCAACGACAATGAAAGCGACCAGCGACAATGCAGCAAAGAAATCTGCGTTGATGCCCTGCAGGATTTGCATTTCCAGAAATAACTGATGGCCATGCGTGATCGTCGCCAACATGCCAAGTGCAATCGCAATGGCAAACAGCAACTTGCTTTTCTTCAGCATGGCGGTAATCAATGCCAGCCCTGCGATGATGTACAGTGCACCGGCCAGCAACAACAGGCTTGACGAACTCACAGGAATCAATTCACACAAAGTTCCAACAATAGAAATCGCAGTATAACCGTCGAATCGACGTGGCGATATACTGTCGCTTTAGCCTCTTAGATCTTCACTCATGATTCAAAGCACAACCCACAGCCATGTTTGATCAACTTACCCAACGTTTGGGCGACACCCTGAATTCGCTGCGTGGGCGCGGCACGCTGACTGACGACAATATTTCTGATGCGCTGCGCGACGTGCGGCGGGCTTTGCTCGAAGCCGATGTCGCACTGCCGGTGGTCCGTGATTTTATCGAGCAGGTGCGTCAGCAGGCCGTTGGTCGGCAGGTTCTGTCGAGCCTGAAGCCTGGCGAGGCACTGGTCAAGGTCGTGCATGACGAGCTGATCCAGACCCTGGGTAAAGAGCATGCACCGCTGAACCTGGATCAACAGGCGCCGGTTGTCATGCTGATGGCCGGGTTGCAGGGCGCGGGTAAAACCACGACTACAGGCAAGCTGGCGAAACTGCTCAAGGAGCGCAATAGCAAGCGTGTGCTGGTTGCCAGTGCCGATATCTACAGACCGGCTGCCATTGACCAGCTCGAAACCGTCGCGGCACAAGCTGAAGCGGAATTCTACCGGCATCCAGATCAGAACGATGCCGTCGCCATTGCCGAGGCCGCAGTCGCCGAAGCGCGGCGCAGCCAGGCCGACGTGGTCATTATCGATACGGCCGGTCGATTGGCCATCGATGAAGCAATGATGGACGAGATCCGTCGCATACAGGCTGCCACGCAACCTGCCGAGATCCTGTTCGTCGTTGATTCGATGACCGGCCAGGATGCGGCCAATACTGCCAAGGCCTTCCATGATGCCTTGCCGCTGACGGGCGTGGTCCTGACCAAAATCGATGGTGATGCCCGAGGTGGTGCGGCGTTATCAGTTCGTCAGATTACCGGCGTGCCGATCAAGTTTCTTGGAACCGGAGAAAAGCTGGATGGGCTGGAGCCGTTTCATCCGGATCGATTGGCCTCGCGCATCCTCGGCATGGGTGACGTGCTCAGCCTGGTCGAGGATGTTCAGCGCAAAGTTGACCAGAAGCAGGCCAGAAAGCTGGCCGGCAAAGTCGGCAAGGGCTCCCGGCGCTTCGGGCTCGATGATTTCAAGAGCCAGCTCGAGCAGATGGAAAAACTGGGCGGACTGGGTTCACTGGCGGACAAATTGCCCGGCATGGGTAACCTGCCGGCAGCAGCCAAGGCACAGCTGGATGATCGCCAGACCCGGCGAATGATTGCGATCGTCAATTCGATGACGCCGAAGGAGCGGCGCTATCCGGATACCATCAACGGCTCACGCAAACGCCGCATCGCACAGGGCTCGGGCGTTCAGATTCAAGACGTCAACAAGGTGCTGAAACAGCACAAGCAGATGCAGAAAATGATGAAAAAGGTGGGCAATAAAGGCGCCATGCAGAAACTGATGAAGCGCCTGCCGGGTGGCGGTGGCGGTATGCCGCCGGGTTATGGTATGTAATCAGTCATTGTGGCGCTCACGGCGCCACAATGGATTCACTCGCCTGACAGGCTCGATTGCACCTCTGTGACCCATCCACCCCCAAACGCCTTGTAGATACCGATGACCGAAGCTAGTGCGGCAGCACGAACCTGTAGCGTCAACAGCTCTGCGTCAAACAGTGTTCGTTCAGCGTCCAGAACTGCCAGGTAACTGGAATAGCCGTTGTCGTACCGCATTTCTGCAAACTTCAGGTAGTCCTCTAGCGCTGTCAGGCGTCGTTGCTGGGCTTCGGCTTCTTCAAACGTGGTCGCGCGAATCACGAGGGCGTCTTCCGCTTCGCGCAGCGCGGTCAGAACAACGGCCTCGTAGTTGAGCGCTGCGGCTTGTTCGCTGGCCTTGGCAGCTTCGATTTGCGCATTGATTGCCCCGCCGGCGAATATCGGGCCAATCAGACCTGCATTGACCTGGCCAAAATTTGCCGATGAACTGGTCAGATTGGATAGGTCATCACTGGCTTGACCGAGCAGCCCGGTCAATGAAATTCTCGGGAACCGCTCGGCCATGGCAACCCCGATCCGGGCATTGGCCGATACGAGCTGTCGCTCTGCCGCACGAATATCCGGCCGCTGCACCAACAGATCCGATGGAAGGCCGCCAGGAAGTGACGGTGCATTCAATGTTTGCAGCGTTCGTCCTCGCTCGATTACACCCGGCGGGCGGCCCAACAGGACCGACAAGGCATTTTCAAGCGTTGCGATCTCACGCTCCAGTGCAGGGATTGCTGCGCGTGTTCGCTCAAACTCGGATCGCACCTGAGCGACTTCCAGTTCAGACAAGACGCCCTCTTCGAGCTGCAACATGAACAGGTCCAGTGTTTCCTGGCGAGCATTGACTCGATTCCTGGCGACCTTCAACTGAGCATCAAGGCTGAGTAATTGGATATAACTCTGCGCCACGTTGCTCACCAGCGACAGGACCAGCGCATTGCGCTGCTCGATGCTGGCCTCGAATTCACCCTGCGCTGCAACTCGTGACTGACGTATGCGGCCCCAGAGATCCAGCTCCCAGCTCAGATTCAGTGCGGCCTCGAATGCATCGCTCGTTCGATCGATACCGGGCGTGGACCCGGGCGCTATTTCGCGCGATAGCCAGTTTCGAGTTGCGCCAACGCCATAGCCCACCTGAGGCAGACCAGCAGAACGCGCCAGACCAACGCGTGCCGCAAATTCATCGATTCGTGCCGCGGCAATCTGTACATCGAGATTATTGCTAACCGCCAGTTCAATCAAGCGATCCAGCGCAGGATCATTGAATGATTGCCACCAGAGCAGGTCGGCCGTCTCCGAGGCCTCTGGATGCGGAATTCGAAACGCGACAGGGGAGGGATCAGCTGGCGCTTGATAAGCCGGACCGACTGCACAGGCGGTCAGTAGCAGCGAGCCCAGCATCAGCAGTAAGCGGGCAATCGACCTCACGCGGCTTCCTTTGGTTCACCTGTGCTGGGCGGTTTGGCCCTGCGCATGATCAGCACATAAAACAACGGCACAAAGAAGAGTGCAAGCGAGGTCGCTGCAATCATCCCGCCCATGACGCCCGTCCCAATGGAATGACGTGCATTGGCACCGGCACCTGAGGCAATAACCAGTGGCAAGGTACCCAGGATAAACGACAGCGAAGTCATGAGAATCGGACGCAGGCGTTGTCGGGCCGCCTCGACAGCAGCCTGAGCAACCGGCAGCCCCTGATTGAATTTGATCTGGGCAAATTCTACAATCAGGATGGCATTTTTTGCCGACAGGCCTATCAACGTAATCAGGCCGATCTGGAAGTACACATCATTTTCCATGCCACGTAACCAGACCGCAACGATGGCACCGAATACACCAAACGGAACGGCTGTAATGATAGCCAGGGGAAGCGACCAACGCTCATATTGCGCGGCCAGTATCAGAAAGATCAGCACAAGGCCAAAGGCAAAGGCAATCGCCGAGGTAGAGCCGGCCTGCTTTTCTTCAAATGCCTGACCGGACCACGAGAAGCTCATGCCATCAGGCAGTGATTCAGTCGCTACAGCTTCCATTGCCGCAATGGCATCGCCGGAACTGAAGCCGCGCGCGGCATCACCAGTAATGCGTGCAGCGATTGCGCCATTGAATCGAGTGACAAAGTCAGGACCGGGACGGAATTCATGCGTAACCACAGCGGATAGGGGCACGAGCGCACCATTGCGCTGTCGAATCTTGATGCGTTCAAGATCACTCGTGTCATCTCGAAACGTAGCATCGCCTTGGACGATCACGTTCCAGACGCGCCCCGATTTGTTGTACTGGCTGACATAAGCACCACCAAACATGGTTTGCATGGCGGCATAAATGGATTCCACCGGCACACCCAGCGTTTCGGCCCGAACTCGATCAACGCGGATCAGCAGTTGACGCGCATTGGGATTGAATGTCGAGGTCAATCCAGTCAGCGCTGGGCGTGTATTAGCCTGGCCTAGAAAATTCTTGACGGCCGCGGACAGTACCTGGGGATCACCCGATTCCCGGCTCTCGATCCAGAACTCGAATCCACCCTGGCTGCCCAACCCGGGGACTGCAGGTGGGTTGATCGGAATGCCCAGCCCGTCATTCAGCCCCAGCAGCCGGGGGCGGACGAATTGCATCAATTGATCGAGTGACAGTTCGGCATCAGTCCGCTCTTCAAAATCCTTGAGCGATACGAAGATGGTACCGCCATTGGTCTTGAACTGACCATCAAGCAAACTGAATCCTGTAATGCTGGAGGCATATTCAACAGCGGGGTGACTCAAGAATAAATCCGCAGCCGTTCTCGTGACGCGTTCACTGCGATCCAGGCTTGCACCATCGGGTAAAAGAATAGACGCAAATAAAATGCCCTGATCTTCTTCCGGCACAAAACTGGACGGCACGATTCGAAACAGTCCAGCAATGGCTGCAAACATCAAAGCCACAAGCAAAACACCGAAAAAGCTCCTGCGTATGACGATTTCAACACCCTGACCATAGCGATCGGTCAGACCATCGATCATTCGGTTGAATGCGCGAAATGGTGCCGCGGGTTCCCCTTGTCGTGGCTTCAGCAGCACACCACAAAGAGCAGGGGTCAGCGTCAGGGCAACGATGCTGGAAATGAACACGGAAATTGCAATCGTGACGGCAAACTGCTGGTAGAGCACGCCGGTGGAGCCACCCAGAAAGGCAACTGGCATGAAAACCGCGATCAATACCAGCGTGGTTGCTATCACCGGGCCGATCACTTCGCCCATGGCCTCGATCGTGGCTTGCTTGGCGGGCAGCTTCTTCTCATGCATGCTTCGTTCGACATTTTCGACGACGACAATGGCATCGTCGACCACGATGCCGATGGCCAGCACCAGTCCGAGCAGGGTCATCAGGTTCAGGCTGAAGCCGAGCAACAGCATGCCGGTGAAGGTGCCGATGACTGCGACAAGAATCGCGATCGTGGGTATCAGCGTGGCACGCGCGTTCTGCAGGAACAAATAGGTCACCAGGATGACCAGAATGATCGCGATGATCAGCGTTTCAATCACTTCATCGATGGAGGCCTGAACCACCTTGGTAGTATCGAATGACACCGCATACTCGATGCCGTCCGGAAAGCTATCGCTCATTTGATCGAGCCGTTCGGTGACTGCCGATGCCACAGCCAATGCGTTTGAGCCTGCCTGCTGATACACCGCAATAAAAGTAGCCGGCGTGCCGTTCAGGTCCGAGCGCAGCAGATTGGCTTGAATACCCTCTTCGACACGGGCAATATCGCCGAGCCGAATCACGCTGGTGCCTTCTGATTCGGCACGTACTATGATGCGTTCGAATTCTTCTGGCGTTGAAAAGCTTTCTTCAGTAACCAGGGGCACGGTCAGTTCAATCGGGCGGTCCATCGGGGCCTGGCCCAAGACACCGGCACCAAACTGCTGATTCTGTCGGGCGATCGCAGCATTGACTTCGGCGGAAGTGATATCCAGGCTGGCCATGCGCTCAGGATTCAGCCAGATGCGCATGGCCAGATCGGGCAGCCCCATGATTTCCGCCTGATTCGCACCTTCGACACGTTTCAGCGCATCAAGCACATACAGATTGGCGTAATTACCGACGTACTCTTCATCGAAGCGGCCGTCGTCTGAATAAAGGGCAATCAGCATCAAAAAACCGGTTGAGCGCTTTTGGACCTTGACGCCGGTATTGCGCACCGCTTCAGGCAACCCGGGCAGGGCGAGATTGACTCGATTCTGAACCTGAACTTCAGCGGTATCCGGGTCCGTGCCCAGTTCAAAGTACGCGGTCAGGCTCATCTGTCCGGTGGCCGATGACGAAGAACGCATGTAGAGCAGCCCGTCGGCGCCGTTGATTCTGGTTTCCAGCGGAGAAGCGACCGTGTTGGCAATGGTCTCGGAATCAGCGCCAGGATAGTTGGCCGATACCGTGACCTGAACCGGCGCAATATCCGGATACATATTGACTGGAAGATTCAGGCCGGCCACGGTCCCTGCCAGCACGATTACGATCGACAGGACCGACGCCAGGATAGGGCGGTGAACGAAGATGGTCGACAGCATCGAGTTTAGCTCTGGTCCTGTCCGCCGGAATTGTTTGCATCCGCTTGGGCAGCCTCGGCGTACGGACGCGGCGCGATGGCTGCATTGGCTCTGAGGCCAACCAGCCCATCGACAATGACACGATCGCCTGGAAACAGGCCTTCGCGAATCAACCACTCGTTGTTGATCCAGGCGGCGGTCAGCACCGGGCGGATTTCAGCCTCATCGTTGTCGTTGGCAAGCCAGACAAAAGCGCCTTGCGGCCCCTGTTGAACGGCGCGTTGCGGAACGACAATGGCCTGAGGGCGGACAGCACCCTTGAGAATGGCCCGAACAAACTGTCCTGGCCTCAAACTGCCTTCCGGATTGGGTATTTCAGCACGAAACAACAGCGTGCCGGTGCGATCGCTGATGGCTGCATCAGCGAATGAGATACGTCCTGTTTCAGGATGCACGGTACCGTCACCGAGCACGACCTCAACCTCGAAGCGATCATCCTCCGGAAAGCGGATCTCACCTCCGCGTTGCCGGCGTGCACTTTGCAACAGCTGGTTTTCTGCCACGCTGAACTCGACCCAGAGCGGATCGATCTGAGCCACTTGAGTCAGTGATTCGCTGGAACTACCTATCAAGGCGCCCTGGCGCAGGGCAGCGGCACCGGCAATGCCCGTGACCGGTGAGCGAATGGTTGCATAGCCCAGGTTGAGCTCTGCCTCGAACACCTGGGCATCGGCGCCTTCCAGCGCCGCACTGGCTTCAGCGACGAGAGCGCGCGCATCATCCAGTTCTTTTTGAGCGACGGCGCGTGCTTCGGCCAGCGGTATGACCCGATTCAACAGCGATTGCGCATTGTCGAGTCGGGCCTGTTGCTGAGCCTGCAAGGCCAGGGCCCCATTCAGGCGAGCCTGGAAGGGCTGTGGATCGATCCGAAACAGCACGTCGTCCTGCTGGACCATACTGCCTTCGCGATACACGATGTCATCCAGAAATCCACTGACCCGGGCACGAATCTCGACCAAGCGAGAACTGGCGGTCCTTCCCGAAAACTCGAACTGAGCAGGCATGTCCGCAGACTGTATTTCGATAAATTGAACGGGGCGGGGCGGCGGCACGGTGCTTGACTGCTCTTCTGAACAACCTGTGATCAGCAGCAGACTGGTTATCAGCACAAGCGTAAGGGGTACGATCGAAAGAGCAGAAGTGAGTTTAGAGCGTAGCACGATCAATTCACTGGCAACGAAACTGGATTAATTGTACTGCACTCATTTGGCGTGGAGCCAGTGAATCGACCTCGTTCCACGGGCGATAGATTCGTTTTAGTACTGATGCTTACGTTAGCCCGCAAGCTTTACACTATTCTGAACTGCCAGCAGCCTGCTTGTACAACCCTCGAAACCAGCCGTCCCATTGGCTGGTTTCAGCGTTGAACTGCCAGAATTCCTGTAGAACCGAGCCGTCCTCGTTGGGCGTCCAGCGCCCCCGGAACGGGGCTTGCTGACCATTGCCATGATAGAAGATCGTCCCTTCCAGCAACATGCGGCCCTGATCATCCAGCCCACCGGCGTAATCAATGAAGATCCCGGCGTTTTGCCAGACCTGGCGCCATTGCTTGGTCAGCGGATCATAGAAGTTCATGCTGATGCCGGTGGTGCCGTCAACGCTGGTCCATTGTTCCAGAATCAGGCAGCCACGTTCCTTTTTTTCGACCCGATTATCGCCGTATTTTCGATCGCTTTCCGGATCAAATACCGTCCATTCTCCGACCCAGAAATCAAAGTCGCGCCACGGAGGCTGATCACCGCTACAGTTCGCGATGGGTTCAGCGCGGTCGATTTCGCTGGAGTGGGTCGGACCGATGACAAGCACGAACAGTGCAATGCATGCTGAGATGAATATACTGGTATTCATGGAGCATTCTCCATGCCCCTTTCGTCACTGGATGGCTCGTCGATTCGTCTGTATTCTCCGCGGAACCACAAGTTCCACTGATCTTCAGCGACATCATACTGCCAGAATTCCTGTAGGAAGCGATCGGGACCGATCGGACTCCAGGTGCCCCTGAACGGAGCCCTCAGGCCGGTCGCGTGGTAATAGATCTGACCTTCCATCTGCATGCGGCCCTGATCATCCAGCCCACCGGTTTGATCGGTCATGGCCGGCGCACTTTGCCAGATTTGCCGCCATTGTTTTTTCAGCGGGTCATAGAAGTTCATGCTGGTTCCTGTGCCGCCGTTGATATTGACCCATCGACCCATTAATAGACAGCCTTGTTCACTCATGACCAGCGTGTTGCGCCCATAGCGCTGGCCGCTGTCCGGGTCGATCACGTCCCAGTCACCGATAAAAAAGTCAAAGTCTCGCCAGGGCGAACCGTCACCGGCGCACTGTGGTTCGTTATTCTGTGGTGGTTGATCGCCATACGCTAGCGCTACCAGCAAACAACCGATGATCGGGACCAGCTCGGGCAACATTGTATTTCTTGTATTCATCGAAGCACCTCTTTGTGGCAGAGTAGGGCAGTCGTCCAGATCAAATATCCTGAAATTCTTAGGCAGCCCAAGAGGAAATTGATGCTTATCGTTGTATCTGCCATCGCGCAACGACCCTGATACCGAAGACGTTGGCCTCGCCGTCGTAATGGATTCGTTCAGTTGTTATTCTTGCCCTATTGTTTTTTCTGCATCTGCCAAAGCGCTGCTTTTCGGAGAGCAGGGTATGGCTGAGTTCGAAATTGACTCAAATCGATTGACCAGTATTGTCGGATGGTCCCTTGGTGGTTACCGACGAAAAGATTCAAGCGGCCAGCAAGCGGGGATCGGTCCATATCGCTGCGCACGCAGACGTCATTGATCGACGGCTGCACATGTCATCATGAAGGGGCTGGTCGATACGCACAGCCATGTCGGCGAAGTTTCCGGCAGCGACCGGTTGGGCCCGGTTCAGCCCAAAGCCCGGGCCAATGACTCGATCAATAGCTAGTGCTCAGGCTTGATGACCGGATTGGGAGCTTAGGCAAGACGTTGGAAAGGATGCCAGTATGGCTTTTCAATGGTGATCGATCCGATTACGCGACGCGTGTTAACGGTCGGGTGATCAGCGCGCCTGCGCTTACGGTGTTGAACTGCAACAGGTATTCAGATTGCGTACTCAATCACCAGATTGACCAGCTCATCGCGCGAGATCACGTTGTCATGGTTTTCGTCGAACTCGTTGAATATTTCTGATCGAGTCTTGACCCCATGCGTTCCAAGCAGGCAGTCGATCAGACCAATAAATTCACCGCGTGAAATGACGCCATCGTTGTTCGTGTCGAATTCCTCAAACAGCGCGTTGATTAATTCTTTTCGGTCCATGAGATTCCTCTCAAGCGTTGAATGGCAACCAGTCTATAAGAGAACCTCCTCATCGTGAACCCCTCGAGTTACCAACCGCGGTCTCGAACTGAATGAAAAACCACCCGATTGGAATAGGTCGTGGTCTACATACACCAGTCCAACGACCCTTCGGAGGCGAATCGATTCATTGATTACTTGGACATCGATTATTTTTATAGTTCGCATAATGTATATTATGTTAAATATTGAGTGATATCCATGTGACCTATCTGTGCATGCCTATAGGAATTGCTTATGGTTAATTGAATGAAAATAATGTTATTAAACAATTATTTATAGAAACATTCAAGAATAAAAATGAAGTTTTGGCGTGATATAGACCAGATCTGACTGCATTCTGCAGCTTGATCGGTTTACAGGGCCTGTCGAGCCAGCGGCATGGTCATGCAGCGGCAACCACCACCGCCGCGGCTGAGTTCAGCGCCGTCGATGCTAACTGCTACACGTCCTTCTTCCGGCAGTGGCTGGTCGCCCTGAGTGACCTGGTTGGAGTCGACAATCTGAAATCCGGCGTCGGACAGCGCTTCAAGCGTATGCAGATTATGCCCGTAGCCGATAATCTGGCCCGGTCCGAATGCAAAGAAATTGGCGCCGCTGGCCCATTGTTCACGCTCCTGATTGAAGGTATCCGGTCCACCGCAGGCGATCGGCTCGAGATCCACATCGAGCGTTGCTAGCGCTTCAAGCACTTTTGGATATTCCCTGATGCGAGCGCCCTGGCCGTTGTCAAAACGACAGTGAAAGGCCTTGCAGTGCTGTGATCCTGTAATCAGCGGCGGAAACACCACGCAGGCATCCCGATCAACCATGGTAAAAATCATGTCCAGATGAATCGTGGCCCTGGTTTTCGGGATCTCGACGATAACGAAATCGGTCACAGGACCCTGGCTGGCAATAGCGCGCATCAGTCGATCGATGCCGGCGACCGAGGTGCGCTCGCTGTAGCCGATGACGACCAGGTTTTCGCGGATAACCAGCAAATCACCGCCTTCAATGGTGACATCCGCATTCGGGCTGTCTGTGCCATCAAAATAAAATCCGCGGCTGGCCAGCGCCGGGTGGTATTTGAATACGGCTTTCAAGAGCAACGCTTCGGCGACGCGGGCACGATACGCCATCGAACCAATAATGATCCGGTCATTGAGGCACATGGTGGCATCACGCGTAAAGAACGTGTTGGGCAACGGTGGTATCGCATAGCGCGATGGATCGAGGTATTTTTCCAGGCTATCCGTGCGCTTGGGCGTGCCCTGAATCAATTGACTGGCCAAGGCATCGGCCGGCATATCCACGAGCTCGCCGATCATTTCCGGACATTCAAACAGGCGGCATAATTCCTCAATCAGCGCCCTTCGAACCCGGTCTTTTTTCACCACTTCGGCAAGCAGCGAGCTGAATTCGATGACGCGTGCGATGTTGCCCAGCACGCCGGTCAGCTGCTGATGCTCGCGCAACGCCAGCTGTAGATTCAGGATATCGTCATACAGCACTTCTGCCGCCGTGTCCGGCGTCATGTTTTCCAACTCCTGGCCCGGCGTGTGCACGACGACGGTTTCGAGTCGACCGATTTCTGAATTCAGCTGGATGGGGATTGTCATGCCGGCGGCCCTCGATATCTCTGATCGATTGGAATGGTGCCCGGGGCCGGAATCGAACCGGCACGGCCGTTAAGCCGAGGGATTTTAAGTCCCTTGTGTCTACCAATTCCACCACCCGGGCTGATGAAAAGATCCGACGTCGGGGTGTAACCATGAAAATGGAGGCTAGGCCCGGAATCGAACCGAGGTCCGCGGCTTTGCAGGCCGCTGCATAACCACTCTGCCACCTAGCCATGGGACAGGTTTTACTCGTACAGCCAGATTCTAACCCCAATTGAGCCTGGAGTCATTTCATTGGGCAACAATACCGGGTTGAATTTCCCCGCGGCTTTGCACCTGATACTGAAAACCCCGGAGGCATCGCCACCGGGGTTTGCTTGAAACTGGAGCGGGAAACGAGACTCGAACTCGCGACCCCAACCTTGGCAAGGTTGTGCTCTACCAACTGAGCTATTCCCGCAATCAGCCCATCATTTTATAAGTTGAAAATTATCTGTCAAGCATAATTCGCAATTAATGATCGAACAATTCCCTTGTAGCAGTCGCTCAGGTAAAATCATACGCTTGATCTTCCCGGTTTGAATCCTGTTCAGGCCGCTAAACCCCATTTGTTGAGTTGTCATTGTGAAATCCGGTACGGCACCGTTATTCAGTATCATCGTGCCCACCCTGAACGAAGGCGATACGATCGGTCGGTTGCTTGACCGGATCGAGCAGATCGAGTCGATTCGTGGCCGGTTCGAAATCATCGTTGCCGACGATGCATCCGGCGATCACACCGTATCCGAGGTCCGTGACCGGCAAGCCAGGCTTCCGGTTCGGCTGCTGCAGCGCACAGGCCGCCCCGATTTGAGTGCTTCGGTGCTGGAAGCCGCTCGAATGGCACATGGTCAGTGGGTCCTCGTCATGGACGCCGACGGCAGTCACCCGGTCGAGCTCATTCCCGAACTGATTCAACCGTTGATGGACGGTCGAGCCGATATCACGGTTGGCAGTCGACATACAGCAGGTGGTGGTATCAGGGATTGGCCGCTCTGGCGACGCTGGGTTTCGCGCGTTGCATCACTGCTGGCCTGGCCATTCACGTCGGTAACAGACCCGATGTCGGGCCTGTTTGCAACCCGGCGTGATCGTCTTCTGGAGCTTCCGGTCGAACGGGTCGGCTACAAGATTCTGCTTGAATTGTTGATTCGAACAACGCCGGAACCCGAAGTGCTTGAGGTTCCATTCTGGTTTACCGATCGCGATGCCGGGGCTTCAAAAATGACGGCTGCGATCCAATGGCTTTTCGTGCGGCGACTATCGATTTTTGCCGGCGCCCAGGACTATGCCGGCAAAGCCGGAATCATGATGATGGTCCTGATGCTCTGCTGCCTTGTGGACCTGGCTGCGGTACGCATACTGGGCTCTCTGGCTTTGCCAGATAATCAAGCACAGATGCTGGGTTTCGTGCCAGCGGTTGTGCTGTTTGCGTGGCTGTTTCTGACTCGCTTCGGTGTGGTCGACCGGTCCACCCGGTATTGGAGTATTCGTTTGCTGATTGCCGTCGGGCTGGCCTGGGCGGTGCGCGCGCCTGTTTACACGCTGCTGGAAAATGCTGGCCCGGCCATCGCCTCCGGTTTGGCCAGCATGGCAGGCGTCGGCGTGCTCTGGCTTGCGGCAATCTTCTACGTGTTTCCAGACCGGCATGCACCGCTGAATTCTCGAGCGCGCTGGCACTTGGCTGCGCTGGCACTGATTGGCCTGTCGTTGCTGTTACGGAGCTTGTACTTGCCACAGGCCGATTTGATTTTTGATGAGATGTACTACTGGACGTACAACCTGTACCCTGCCCTGTCTTATCTGGATCATCCGCCGTTGACAGCATGGCTGATTGCCATCGGTTCAGCCCTCGCAGGCGATACGCCGCTGGGTGTCCGTTTGCTGCAGCTGCTGCTGATGCCGCTGGCCGTCGTGCTGGCCTATTACTATGGGAAGGCCATGGTCGACAAAACCACGGGCCTGTTATGTGCGATGTTGATTGCGGTCGTGCCGGCATGGTTTGCCAGTGGGTTTTTGATGATCACGGATGCGCCTCAACTGGTTGCATGGCTTACGGCCCTGCTGGGTTTTCAGCGGGTCTTCATCCAGAACCGGTCCGACGGCTGGGTTCTGGCTTCATTGGGCATGGGTCTTGGCATGCTGTCGAAATACACCATCGCTTTTCTGGCACCGGCTGCGTTGCTGTTGATTCTGATTCAGCCCGGCTTGCGCCACTGGTTGTGGAATTGGCGGACCTGGCTGGCCGGCTTTTTCGCCGTGTTACTGGTTTCACCGGTGCTGATTTGGAACTACCAGAATGACTGGGCTTCGTTTGTATTTCAGACCACCCGTCGAATCGATGAGGACGCCCGCTTCAGCAGCCACTGGTTGGTTTTTCACACGCTGGTCATGCTCGCACCACTGGCCGGTATTGCTGCGCTGTATGCACTGGGCCCGGTGCGCAAGCAGCTGATTCATGATGCACGGAAACGCCAGTTCATGCTCGTCTTCACGCTGGTTCCGCTGGCTTTTCTTGCGCTGTTTGGCACACTGACTTCAACCAAGTTTCACTGGGTCATGCCGATTTGGCTGGGGTTGCTTCCGTTGATTGCCTGCACTATTTATAGTGCATCACATGGACTGGTCGATGCCCGTATCCGTCCATTCTTGAATGGACTTCGGCGGCTCTGGCCTGCAGCGCTACCAGCGACCTTGATCGCATTCGGGCTGGGACTTCAGCACGTCACTCAGGGGTTGCCAGCGGTACCGATCAAGGAATATC
Organism: uncultured Pseudomonadota bacterium; assembly: GCA_937138395.1. Taxonomy (GTDB): domain Bacteria; phylum Pseudomonadota; class Gammaproteobacteria; order Xanthomonadales; family Wenzhouxiangellaceae. Next base: position 56,255 of record CAKZPB010000137.1, on the reverse strand, counting down.
GACTGGGCTATCTTGGATGGCCTGAAATTGCCCAGGCGGTGTATGAGTTGGAAGTCGAGGTCGAACGACAGACGGGCCAGCGGCCGATCGTGGCCGGCATGGCCAAATGGGGGGTGTCAGCCGCGCTCAGCTTTCATGATGTGGATGGCAGGGTCGATAACATCACGGCGAGGAACCTGGTCGGGCTGGGTGGATCTCAATGGGAGCGCTGGTTCGATTCAAGTCAATCACCGGATCGACCCGTGATCCTGATACACCACGAGCCCAAACTGATCAACGCGCCATGGCTCGGAGGCGCATTGATCGGATTGGGGCCGCTTGAAATGCGCATCATCGAGCGTGAGGGCCGTCCTGTGCAGCGGCTGTACTATCGATTTGCCGACGGTTTCAGGAGCGAGCAGTTGCGCTACCCTGGCCATAGGCCGGAATAACGGCAGGCTGCTTGCTGTGCGAAAGTCGGCTGCTGGAGAGTATCCACCAAATCAGCACGGGATAGTGGCACAATAGCGCGCTGTTAAACGCCAGATCTATGGAGACCCATGGCAAAAGACGAACAAATCGAAATGGAAGGCCGCGTGCTGGAAACGCTGCCCAATACCATGTTCCGCGTCGAGCTGGACAATGGCCACACGATCACCGCGCATATTTCCGGGCGCATGCGCAAACATTACATCCGGATTCTGACCGGTGATCGCGTCAAGGTTGAAATGACCCCCTACGATCTGAGTAAGGGTCGTATCACCTATCGAATGAAATAGACTGCCCGGTGCCGCCAAGGGCACCACTGAATCACGCTGTGCAAGCTTGACCGAGCCACGCGGTACAGAAATTCCCTGGCCGGCAGCGACGTTGATTCATTCCTCGAGAATGGATTCTGCCGGCTCCGGGTAAATCAGCTTCAGGCGTTCGCCACTTTCTTCCAGTTCGATTTTCAGCGTTCCGCCCTCTTCCCCAAGCTGGCCAAACAGCAGCGCGTCGGCCAACGGCTGTTTGATCTGTTCCTGAATAACCCGCTTCATCGGACGTGCGCCCATGGCCGGATCAAAGCCATGTTCCGCAAGCCACTTGCGCGCTTCGACGTTGATTTCCAGATGCACGTTGCGGTCCGCCAGCTGGTTTTCCAGCTCCATGATGAATTTATCGACGACCTGCAAAATGACGTCCAACGAAAGCGGGCTGAACTGGATGACCGCGTCCAGCCGATTCCTGAATTCCGGCGTGAACTGGCGGCGTATGGCTTCCATGCTGTCGCTTTCCCGATCACTGTCGGTGAAGCCGATCATTCGGCGACTGATATCAATGGCCCCTGCATTCGTCGTCATCACGATGATGACATTGCGGAAATCGGCCTTTCGTCCGTTCGCGTCAGTCAACTGGCCATGGTCCATCACCTGTAGCAGCAAGTTGTAGACATCCGGGTGGGCCTTTTCAATTTCATCCAGTAACAGGACTGCATGTGGATTCTGGGTCACCGCTTCGGTCAGAAGGCCGCCGCGATCGAACCCGACATAGCCCGGTGGAGCACCAACCAGTCGCGATACCGTGTGCGCTTCCATGTATTCCGACATGTCGAAACGGATCAATTCGATGCCCATGGTCAACGCAAGCTGACGCGTGACTTCGGTCTTGCCAACCCCGGTAGGACCGGAAAACAAGTAGGAACCGATCGGGCGATCCTGATCGACCAATCCCGAACGCGCCATCTTGATGGCCGAGGACAATGTCTTGATGGCCTGGTCCTGACCAAATACGGTCATTTTCAGATCTCGCTCGAGAGTCTTCAATGCATCCCTGTCGGATCGCGAAACCTGTCTGGGCGGAATGCGCGCCATGCGCGCGATCACATCTTCAACCTCGGTCACACCAATGGCATCGGAGCGCTGCTCTTCTTCCATCAGCCGCTGACGTGCACCCGCTTCATCAATCACGTCAATGGCCTTATCGGGTAGATGCCGGTCATTGATATGGCGTGCCGAAAGCGTTGCAGCGGCCTCAAGCCCCTCGGGCAGATATTCGACGCCGTGATGTTCTTCGAAGCGGTGCTTCAACCCGTTTAGAATTTCGATGGTTTCGGCCACGGTGGGCTCGACAATGTCGATTTTCTGGAAACGTCGAGCCAGCGCGCGGTCCTTTTCGAAAACGCCGCGATATTCCTCGAACGTGGTTGAACCAATACAGCGGAGTTCACCGTTGGCCAGAACGGGTTTGATCAGATTCGAAGCATCCATGACGCCCCCAGAAGCTGCGCCGGCACCAATGATGGTATGAATTTCATCAATGAACAGGACAGCGTTATTGCGCTCACGCAGCTCGCCCAGGACCGCTTTCAGGCGTTTTTCGAAATCCCCGCGATATTTCGTACCGGCTAACAAGGCACCCAGGTCCAACGCCCAGATCTCGGTGTTGTGCAGCACCGCTGGCGTATCGCCCTCGACGATGCGCAAGGCCAAGCCCTCGGCCAGCGCAGTCTTGCCGACGCCGGATTCGCCGACATACAGCGGGTTGTTCTTGCGGCGCCGGCACAGAATCTGAATGGTTCGTTCGACTTCCTTTTCACGGCCAATCAATGGATCGATGCGATCGGCCCGTGCGCGTTCATTCAAGTTGGTGGCAAAACTGGCCAGCGGCGACTTCTTTTCTTCCTCCTGGACCTGCTGCGGATCCTCGCTAATGCCCGGATCGATGGACATCGGTTCATCGGTCTTGGTGATGCCGTGCGATATGAAGTTGATCACGTCCAGCCGCGTCAAGTCCAGTTTGCTCATCAGGTAGACGGCGTGCGAGTCCTTCTCACTGAAAATAGCGGCCAAGACGTTGGCGCCGAGCACTTCAGTGCGCTCGGCAGACTGCACGTGGTACAGCGCGCGTTGCAGCACCCGCTGGAAGCCAACGGTGGGCTGTGTATCGCGTTGGTCACCTGCTGAGAGTACCGGGATGGTCTCGTCGAGTACCTGTTTCAGTGACTCAGCCAGAACGTTCAGATCCACGTTGCAGGCGTTCAGTACTGAACGTGCAGACGGATTTTCCAGCAGGGCCAGCAAGAGATGCTCGACGGTCAGAAATTCATGTCTGCGGCTACGGGCTGCCTGATAGGCCTGGGATATGGAGAGTTCGAGATCCTTGCTAAACATGTTGTGCGTTCTCCTGACCGTGGTTCGAGATCATGGGCTGATGACCATGAGCGCTATCGTACTGTATATTCCGACCCGAACCAGCGCCATTGGGTTCCTGGAGTGGATCACGATTCCTCGAGCGTACACTGCAATGGATGTTCGTGTTCTCGTGCGTGATCATTGACCATGATGACCTTGGTTTCAGCGATCTCAAACGTGTAGATTCCGGCGACACCACGACCCCGGGTGTGCACGTTCAGCATGACCTGAGTGGCCTTGTCTTGAGACATGCTGAAAAATCGTCGCAACACGTCGACAACAAACTCCATCGGCGTGTAGTCATCGTTGAGGATGACAACCTTGTACAACGGCGGTTTTTTGACTTCGGGCCTTGCTTCTTGTAACGCCAGGCTGTCGCCTTGCTGCTGTTCGTTTTCGGGCAGATCGCTCATGATGGATTACAGCGTTTACTCGTAATGTTGGCTAAATTCTATCGCATACCAGTCACAGATCGGTTCACGTTTCAGCATGTATCAATTGACCGCTTAACGGGCTGTATACATGGTGTCACAAGTCGATTCCGCCGCTTCGGTGCGCCATGACCGCCCGGCCCGAACGCTGAATGCAACAAAAAACGGGCCCGCAGGCCCGTTGATCGATCAAGCTTGAAACCTATGAATCAGGCCGATTTCTCGAACTGTTCTTCTTCGGTCGAACCGGACAGAGCCGAGAGCGATGACTGATTGCCGGAAATCGCCTGGGTCAATTGATCAAAATACCCGGTACCGACTTCACGCTGGTGGCGAGTCGCCGTGTAACCGACATCTTCAGCCGCAAATTCCGCCTCCTGCAGCTCGACATAGGCTTCCATCTGTCGCGCCTTGTAGCCGCGTGCCAGGTTGAACATGCTGAAATTCAGCGCGTGGAAACCGGCCAGCGTGATGAACTGGAATTTGTAGCCCATGGCGCCAAGCTCGTTCTGAAACCGTGCAATATCGCTTTCAGACAGATTCTTTTTCCAGTTGAACGACGGCGAGCAGTTGTAGGCCAGCATCTTGTTCGGATATTTTTCGTGAATTGCTTCGGCAAACTGCTTGGCCTGATCAAGGCTGGGCGTGGACGTTTCACACCAGACCAGGTCGGCATAGGGTGCGTATGCAAGACCGCGCGAAATCGCCTGTTCTATGCCGGAGCGCACTTGATAGAAGCCTTCGACGGTGCGTTCGCCGGTCGTAAACTCGTGGTCACGCTCATCAACGTCAGAGGTCAACAGGTTGGCACCCATCGCGTCCGTGCGAGCCACGATAATGGTTGGCACATTGCTGATATCCGCTGCGAGTCGAGCCGAAACCAGTTTTTGCACTGCCTCGGAGGTTGGCACGAGCACTTTACCGCCCATGTGACCACACTTCTTGGCGGACGCCAGCTGGTCTTCAAAATGCACGCCGGCAGCGCCTGCGGAAATCATGTCTTTCATCAGTTCATGTGCGTTCAGGACGCCGCCAAAACCGGCCTCGGCGTCGGCCACAATCGGTGCGAACCAGTCAATGTCACCGGATTCCTCAGAATGCTGAATCTGATCGGCTCGCAGCAGCGTGTTGTTGATGCGCCGCACCACCTCGGGCACTGAGCTGACCGGATACAGCGACTGATCGGGATACATCTGGCCGGCATTGTTGGCGTCTGCGGCCACCTGCCAACCAGACAGGTAGATGGCCTTGAGGCCGGCACGAACCTGCTGCATGGCCTGGTTTCCGGTCAGTGCGCCCAGGGCGTTGACGTACGGCAACTCGTGCATCATCGTCCAGAGCTTTTCTGCGCCGTGCCGGGCCAGCGTGTGTTCGATCGTGATCGAACCACGCAAACGCAGTACCTCGGCGGCATCGTAGGTACGTTCGACGTCTTGCCAGCGCGGGCTTTCGGTCCATTCACGCTCCATCTGAATGATCTGGCTGACGTTGTTGGCTTCGTTCATAGTGCTGCTCTCCAGGTTCGTCTAGTCCAACTGCTCATAGGCAGGTAGAGTGATAAATTCGATAAATTCGTCTTCGGCAGTAATTCGTTCCAGTAGATCGGCTGCCTGCTGAAAGTGGCCGTTGGCATACTCGGCTTCACCGATCTCCAGTTTGATGTTCTCAAGGCATTCGGTCAGCCAGTTACGCACCAGGTCAAGATCGATATCGCGACCATCGTCCAGGGCGCCGGCCGGGTGACGAATCCACTGCCAGAGCTGTGCTCGCGCGATTTCGGCGGTTGCGGCATCCTCCATCAAATGATGGATCGGAACACAGCCCAGGCCACCCAACCAGGCTGCAAGGTAGCGGATAGCGACTTCGATATTGCCCCTGACGCCAGCCTCGGTAATCGTGCCCTTGGCCGGTTCAAGCAGGTCCTTGGCAGTGACTTGAACATCGCGGCGTGCCTTGTTCAGCTGATTGGGTCCGTGCAGGTATTCATCAAAAATCTCACGAGCGATCGGGATCAGGCCCGGGTGCGCGACCCAGGTGCCGTCATGGCCCTCGCTGGCTTCGCGCTTCTTGTCGTTACGTACTTTTTCAAGCGCTGCCCGGTTGGCTTCATCGTCTCCCTTGATCGGGATTTGCGCGGCCATGCCGCCCATGGCAAAAGCACCGCGCCGGTGACAGGTCTGAATCAAAAGCTGGGCGTAGGCCTTCAGAAACGGAACGGTCATTGTGACCTGCTCACGATCTGGAAGCACTTTGTCAGGATGATTCTTGAAGCGCTTGATATAACTGAAAATATAATCCCAACGACCACAGTTCAGTCCCACGATTCGATTGCGCAGGGCGTACAGGATTTCATCCATCTCGAATACGGCCATGATGGTTTCGATCAGCACCGTCACCTTGACCGTGCCTGTGGGCAGACCAATGGACGATTCGATGTCGGACAACACCTGCTCCCACAGTGCAGCTTCGTGCCGATTTTCAAGCTTTGGCAGGTACAGATACGGACCTCGACCGCTGTCAATCAGCTTCTGGGCGTTATTGACCAGAAACACAACGGCATCGAAGATACCGCCGGGTATCGCCCGCCCATCGATCTCGACTTGCTGTTCATCCAGGTGCCAGCCTCGTGGACGAACCATCAATATGGCAGGATCTGCTTCCAGCGCATAATGTTTGCCGTTCGTTGCGGTCAATTCGATCGTGCCATTGACGGCATCAGCCAGGTTGCGCTGGCCGTGCATCATGTTGCTCCAGCTGGGCGAGCTCGAATCCTCGCAATCGGCCATGAACACCAGCGCATCCGAGTTGAGCGCGTTGATGATCATCTTGCGGTCAACTGGACCTGTAATTTCGACCCGTCGATCCATCAGTTGCTTCGGGATAGGCGCTACCGTCCAGTCAGCGCTGCGAATGTCGGCCGTTTCCTTTGGAAAATCAGGCACTTCACCTGCATCCAGTCTGGCCTGTGTTGCTTTGCGTGCAGCCAGCAGTTCGTCAACGGGGCGACGGTAGTGCGCGCCAAGCCTGGCCAACACTTCAAGCACATCTGCACTGAGTACATCCTGTGTTCCGTCTGGTGCCGGTTTCAGCAAGCGAACGACAGCCTGCCCTGAGCTGCTTGCGTCGGTTGATTCATTCATGCAATCACTGGTCTCTGCTGGTGGTTATGCGGTTGGCGCTGAAGCGCGGCAACGATTCGCTACGATTGAAAACCTGCGTAGCGTAGTGGGAAATCCAATATTTGACAAATTAAATATTCAGATATTGATCATTGGAATTTCCAATATAATAATCGGCTGGCTGGGGCGTGAAATCGCCCGGATCAATCGCGGCAATAAAGATCAATGTATAAAGGAAATCTTCTCAAACACTTACGCGCATTTGTTCAGACGGCACGTTTGGGTAGCGTGTCGGCCGCAGCCGATCGTCTGTTTCTATCGCAGCCCTCGATCAGTCAGCAGGTGAAATCGCTGGAGCAGGAATTGGACCACCGCTTGTTCGAGCGCCAGGGTCCTAGACTGAATCTGACGCCGGCCGGAAGAACGCTATTGGATATGGCCGCACCGCTGGTTGATCAACTCGATGCATTGCCCGATGAATTCGACCGCGTGTTCGGCCGGCTCGATTCCGGCGAAATTCGCATTGCGGCCGGCGAGTCGACCATTCTGCATTTGCTGCCCTCCCTGATTCAGCGATTTCGAACTCGCTATCCGGGTATTTATGTGCACCTGCATAACGTCACCGGTGCCGACGGTATGGGCATGCTGCGCTCCGATCAGGTTGACTTCGCGGTCGGCTCCATGATCGACGTACCGGACGACATTCGATATCGCCCGATCTACAGCTTTCGACCGGTACTGATTGCCAGTCGCGATCACCCGCTGGCTAGACGCAGCCAGGTCAGCCTGGCCGATATCAGCCCCTATGGCTTGATTCTTCCGCCTCAGCGGTTGACAACCTACACGCTGATTGACCGCGTTTTTCAGAAACATCGTCTGCCGTTTCGAGTGACGATGGAGGTCGGTGGCTGGGAGGTCATCAAGAAGTATGTTGCCAGTGGATTGGGCGTGTCCATCGTGACCAGTTTTTGCCTGACTGAGACCGATCGTAAGCTGCTGGTTGCACATGACGTCAGCCAGTGGTTCCCGGAACGTACCTATGGCGTTGTGGTTCGCAAAGGGGCCTACTTGACTCCCCAGGCACGCCGCTTTATCGATCTGATGTCGCCGGACCTGATTACCGACCCGTTTGCCCAGCCGGTCCAGGATGCTTGAAGAATCAGCCTTGCGAATGGCGGCACCCTGCCCCATTTAGGTAGTCATGAACGATTTCACCATGGTTGCAATGTCCGGGGGTGTGGATTCCTCCGTCACGGCCTGGTTGATGCAGCAATCGGGCCGACCCATTGCCGGATTGTTCATGAAGAACTGGGAAGACGATGATGTCGACGGTGCCTGCAGCGCCGAGCAGGACGCGGCTGATGCACGAAGCGTGGCAGAGCAACTGGGCATCCCTTTTCACGCGCGAAACTTTGCCATGGAGTACTGGGAGTCGGTGTTTGAAGAGTTCCTGTCAGAGCTCAAAGCCGGCCGCACACCCAACCCGGACGTGCTGTGTAATCGCGAAATCAAATTCAAAGTCTTTCTTGAACATGCGCGCGACCTGGGCGCTCAGCGAATGGCGACCGGACACTATGCGCGTCGGCAGGATTGCTCGAACGAGGCGCGCTTGCTCAAAGGTGTCGACCCTGACAAGGACCAGAGTTACTTTCTCTACATGCTGACTCAGGAGCAGCTGCAGCAGGCTGAGTTTCCGATTGGGGAATTGCGCAAGACTGAGTTGCGCGCCATGGCCCGTCAGGCTGGCTTGCCAACGGCGTCCAAGAAAGATTCCACCGGCATCTGCTTTATCGGTGAGCGCAATTATGATGCCTTCATCGAGCGCTACCTGACCGGCCAGCCAGGCGATATCGTGACGACCGACGGTCGGTGTATTGGTCGCCATCGTGGTTTGATTCATTACACGCTGGGTCAGCGTCGGGGTCTGGGTATCGGCGGTGTTCGCGGTTTCCCGGAGGCCCCCTGGTATACGGTGCACAAGGACGTGAACAACAACCATCTGTTCGTGACCCAGGATGCAGAGGATCCACACCTGTGTTCAACTGCATTGACGGCGTCGCAACTGACCTGGATCGCGGGCCTGCCGCCAGAGCCGAACGCGCGGCTGAAAGCAAAGATCCGCTATCGTCAATCCGATCAGGACATCGAACTGGTTGACCTGAATCAGCAGCAGGACAGAATGGAGATCCGGTTCAAGCAGCCCCAGCGGGCGGTCACGCCCGGTCAGTCGGTTGTGTTGTACGACAACGATGTCTGCCTGGGCGGTGGCATTATTCATGATTCGGATCGCGTCATACCGCAGCTTTGACACCGCCCAGAAACCCGATGGCTCGTCAAGCGTTTTAATGCACTTGATCCGCACGCCACCTCTACAATAGGTCTTCATGAGACACAGCATCAAACAACAGGCGATGGCTTTTTGCGGCATCCTCCAGTCCGCCGAGCTGGTTCGACAGATCGCAACCACGGGCCAATGCAGTCAACAGGCCGCTCGCGCCAGCATTGACAGCCTGTTTGTCACAAGCCCGGATCGCACCGTTGATGTCTACGGGGGTATCGAAGGGCTCAGACTGGGCCTGACCATTGCTGCTGAAATCAGCCGCGCTGACTCCCAGCAGGCCATGGTCAGCCTTCAATATGCCTCGGGACTGCTGCGATTGGCCAAATATCTTCGCCGCGATCCCCAGCGACAGCGAACGCTGTCCGAGGAGCTCAAGTTGGTGGAACCCATTCGGCAACGCGCGGCCCAGGCCTATGACGACAGCGTCATTGCGCAGCTCGCTGACATCTACAGGAACTGCATCTCAACGATGGGCTTCCGAATCCAGGTGGGTGGCCAGCCAACCATTCTGAAGCAACAGGAAAAGGTCGCCACCATTCGAGCATTATTACTTTCCGGTCTGCGCTCAGCCCATCTCTGGTACCAGTTGGGTGGCCGACCCTGGCGTCTGCTGTTTCAGCGTCGAAAAATGTTCATGGCGCTTCAGGAGCTGACTTGATCTCACCTGCATCGGTTCGCCAAGTTGTTCCCGCTGGCCGTTCGATGTTGGTAAGGTAAGGCTTGGTCTAACGCAGTCGCCCGGAACGGGCAGCCGACCGCTGTAAAGGCTCAGGGACACTGTACGATCAGTCGAATCACACCACCACGAACGGAGATCATCATGCGCGACGCGTTGAATTGTCTGGACCAGTTGGACGTTGACGGCAAGACGTTTCATTTCTACAGCCTGACCAAACTGCAGCAGTCCGAGTCATTGTCACGCCTGCCCTTTTCTCTGAAGATCCTGCTGGAAAACGTCTTGCGACATGAAGACGGCGTCAACATTACCGAGCAGGATATTCGGGCCATCCTGAACTGGGATTCGCAGTCCAAGCCCAGCGAAGAGATTGCATTTACGCCGGCCCGCGTTGTGCTGCAGGATTTCACTGGTGTACCGGCGATTGTTGACCTGGCCGCCATGCGTGATGCAATGCGGCAGCTCGGCGGCACACCAAATCAGATCAATCCGTTGTCACCGGCTGAACTGGTGATTGATCATTCGGTCCAGGTCGATCAGTACGGTAGTGCCGATGCCCTCGACCTGAATAACCGAATCGAATTCGAGCGTAATAAGGAACGCTACGCGTTTTTACGCTGGGGCCAGGGTGCGTTCGATAATTTCAAGGTCGTACCGCCCAATACCGGCATCGTTCATCAAGTCAACCTCGAGCATCTGAGTCGAGTGGTGTTTGGCGAAGAAATCGATGGCGAGTTGATGGCCTGGCCAGACACTTTGGTAGGCACTGATTCACACACCACGATGATCAACGGCCTCGGCATTCTGGGCTGGGGTGTGGGTGGGATCGAAGCCGAAGCCGCCATGCTCGGTCAGCCGATTTCCATGCTGCTGCCACAGGTCGTCGGCTTCAAGCTGAACGGAAAATTGAAACCCGGCTCCACCGCAACCGATCTGGTGCTGACCGTGACAGAAATGCTGCGTGAACACGGTGTGGTCGGCAAGTTTGTCGAATTCTTCGGCGACGGGCTGAGCAGCCTGCCGCTGGCCGACCGCGCAACACTGGGCAATATGTCGCCGGAGTTCGGCTCGACCTGTGCAATCTTTCCGATCGATGCGGAAACCATCCGCTATCTGAAACTGTCCGGTCGCAGTGAAGAGCGTCTGGCGCTGGTTGAAGCGTATGCAAAGGCCCAGGGGCTGTGGCGCGAAGACGGTCAAGCTCACGCTGATTACACGTCAATCGTCGAGCTGGATATGCAAGACGTCGAACCCTCGCTGGCAGGACCCAAGCGCCCGCAGGACCGTATCCCACTGAGCAATGCCAAGCCGGCATTTGCTGAAGTGCTGAAAACCATGACGGCCAAGCGTGCCGGTGATGAATCCAAGTTTGCCTATGAAGGCGGCGGCACTGCAATCGGTGCGGTCGAGACACCCGGCGTGGCCAAGGTGAACTACAAGGACGAGGATTTCTACCTTCAGGACGGTGCCGTGGTCATTGCAGCCATTACCTCTTGTACCAACACCTCCAATCCGGCCGTCATGCTGGGTGCCGGGCTGCTGGCCAGGAACGCGCGCGCCAAAGGCCTGACCGTCAAACCATGGGTCAAGACGTCACTGGCGCCGGGCTCAAAGGTCGTGACCGACTACTTGAAGGATGCGGAGCTACTGGATGATCTCGAGGCCCTGGGTTTTTACACCGTCGGCTATGGTTGTACGACCTGCATCGGCAATTCCGGCCCGCTACCCAAGCCGATTGGCGAGGCCGTGCGCGATAAGGATCTTGTGGTCGCATCGGTGCTGTCCGGCAACCGGAATTTTGAAGGCCGTATCCATGCGGATGTGCGCACCAACTATCTGGCTTCGCCCCCACTGGTCGTAGCCTATGCCATCGCAGGCAACATGCAGGTCGATCTGATCAATGATCCGTTGGGTGAAGATCAGGATGGCCATCCGGTCTACCTGAAGGATATCTGGCCGGATCCGCATGAGCTGCAGGATTTCATTACCAGCACCGTGTCCAGTGAAAAATATTTGCGCAACTACGCCAGCGTGTTTGAAGGTGATGAACGCTGGAAAAGCATGGATACGCCAACTGGCGAGATGTTTGCCTGGTCCGATGATTCGACCTATATTCAGAATCCGCCCTACTTTGAAGGTATGACACTGGAATTGCCGAAACCTGGCAATATCGAAAATGCACGATGCCTTGCCATGCTGGGTGACTCGGTAACGACCGATCATATTTCACCCGCGGGAGCAATTGGACCGAACACACCTGCTGGTCAGTACCTGCAGGCTCAGGGTGTATCGCCGGTGGATTTCAATTCCTACGGATCACGTCGAGGCAATCATCAGGTCATGATGCGCGGCACCTTCGCCAATGTGCGCATTCGCAATGAAATGGCTGAAGGTACCGAGGGTGGATTGACCACACACGTTGAATCCGGTGAAGTCATGCCAATCTACGATGCAGCCATGAAATATCAACAGGACGGTACGCCACTGATCGTGCTGGCGGGCAAGGAATATGGTTCAGGCTCGTCGCGCGATTGGGCGGCCAAGGGCACCCTGCTGTTGGGCGTCAAGGCGGTTATATGCGAAAGCTATGAGCGAATTCACCGATCGAATCTGGTCGGTATGGGCGTGTTGCCACTGACGTTTGTGGAAGGCGAGTCCCGCAAGTCGCTGGGCCTGAATGGTTTCGAGACCTTTTCGATTCAGGATCTTGATATTGGAGCGTCGACCTCAGCAACCGTAATCGCACGGAATGACGACGGCAAAGAGACAACGTTTACCGTCAATGTGCGGCTGGATACGCCCAAGGAAGTGGACTATTACAAGCATGGCGGCATTCTGCACTATGTATTGCGCCAGCTGGCTGATACTGATCCAGCCGGTGGCAATCAAGCGGCAGCGTAACGGTCAGATGGTGATGCTGTCCGCAGTGGGCTCTATTGACTCAATCTGCTCGAGCAGTGCCTCGATTTGCTCGTCTTTCTGCTGCCACAAGCGATTGATCCATTCTCGGAATGCCTGTTTTTGCTCCGCATTGCCGGAATAATCAAGACCTTTGAACTGGTCTGGGATGTCCAGCGTGCGCAGCGCAACGTGAATTGTTCGGACCCGGTTGGCAAACAAGTCACTGAGCCTGGGTTGGCTCAGACTATAGACAATACTGACATCCACGATCTGATCAATTGAATCGCCCATGGTTTCGAGCACAAAGGCCACGCCCCCGCTGCGCGGTTTGAGCAAATGACGATACGAAGAACCTTGTTGCTTATGCTTGTGTCTGGTCCAGCGGGTACCCTCGACGAAGTTCATCAACGCCACCGGCAGAGTTTTGAATTTTTCGCAGGCCTTGCGCGTCTCGGCGATATCGCGTCCTGCAAGCTCGGGCCTTCTGGCAACCTGCTCTCGTGAATAGCGCTTCATGAACGGGAAATCCAGTGCCCACCAGGCCGGGCCCAGCAATGGAACCCAGATCAGTTGGCTTTTCAGAAAAAACCGAAGCAGCGGTAGACGACGGTTGAACAGTTTCTGAAGGATCGGGATGTCGGCCCAGCTTTGGTGGTTGCATATGACCAGATACTGTCCCTTGGGATCCACCGGCAATTCCCCCTGAATACGGATGTCGGTATTCGTCAGGCGGTCGATCATCCAGGAATTGAAGCCGATCCAGCTCTCGGCAATGGATGTCAGCAGGCCGCGCACAACGTTGCGCGACCTTGCGGTCGGCATCAGCAGACGCAGCACAGTAGCCAAAAGCAGCGGTAGCACGTGCACAATAGTGTTCAGTGCAAGCAAGGTCACACCAAATGCAACGCGCAGCGCATAGTCAATTGTTCCTAGCATGCAATGGATTTTCGCATGAAACCAGATACTAATTCGACGTTGTAAGTCCCATGGATTGCCGACCTGTTTCATTGACCAATACCAGCCTGGCAGCTTACCTGCCGGATGAAGCCGAGCTGAGTGAGCGGTTCATTCGCAGCAGCGGCGCTGGCGGACAGCACGTCAATCGTTCGGCAACTGCCGTTCAGCTGCGCTTCGATGCTGTCAACAGTCCGAGTCTGCCCCCTGCCGTGCGTAGTCGGTTATTCAAGCTTGCCGGTCAGCGCATTGATCAGGATGGCGTCATCACCATCCAGGCGAGTGAACACCGAAGCCAGTATCGAAATCGCCAGGATGCAAGAACGCGGCTGGCGCAGCTGATTCGGCAAGCCCATCAAGTGCCAAAACCCCGCCGCAAGACCCAGCCGAGCAAGGCTCAGAAAAAACGTCGCATCGAAACGAAAAAGCGCCGTAGCCAGACGTTGAAGCTGCGAAAAAAGCCGAATCCAACCGATGGCTAAGCATGCGTTCACTGTCCTCGCGACCGTCGAACTACAATGCGGTCGATGATTTTGAATCGCGCTAACCGTTTGTTCATTCTCGCAGCCCTCGTGATGGCTCTGCTGGTAGCCGGAACCCCGCTGCTTGCCGTTGCAGCCGCACAAGCTACCGTTGAACAGACCACTGCGCAGTGGTCTGATCGACTCGAGAACACGATGACGGAAGCGCGCATTCCCGGCGTTGCCTGGGCCGTGGTCCATCAGGGTGAAATCGTCGATTTGTCCGGCCGGGGCTTTATCGATTCGAGCCGCTCGGCTCGCATCAATCCGGACACGGTGTTTCGCATTGCCTCTGTATCAAAGGGATTTGCCGGAGTATTGGCAGCGATGCTGGCCGTTGAAGGTCAGATCAATCTGCAGGACCCGATCCAACGTTATGCACCGTCATTTCGCTTCAATTCACCGGCTGCGGACCACTTGACGATTGAAGATGTACTTGGTCAGCGCAGTGGACTGGTACCCAATGCATATGACAATCTGATCGAATCGGGTATGCCGAGACAGCAGATCTATGGCCATTTCGAAGCTTTGGCGCCGGTCTGCCCGCCGGGCACCTGCTACAGCTATCAGAACAGCGTATTCAGCCTGGTTGAAGATGTCGTCGAGCGATCCACGTCCGTACCCTACCCGCAGTTGCTGCAGCAGCGCATTTTCGACCCGCTGCAGATGGTCAATGCCTCGGTCGGCTATGAGGCGTTGAACAGCGCCGGTAATCGTGCGGAGCCGCACGTCAAAACCCGCTCAGGCTGGCGAGAAATCCGACCAAGGAGCAGCTATTATCAAGTCAGCTCGGCAGCCGGCATCAACGCCAGTATTCGCGACATGGCGATCTGGGCCAACGCCATGCTCGGCCATTTTCCGGAAGTGATCTCACCAGAAGCCATTCAAACCAGTCTACGTCCAGCAGTTCGGACTCGAAACGAGCTCCGTCATCGGAGCTGGCGAGGCGCTCTGACCGATGCGCATTATGCGCTTGGCTGGCGTATCTACCGCATCGGCAATGAGTCGCTCGCGCTGCATAGTGGCTGGGTCGCCGGATACCGGGCCGAAATTGCGCTTTCTCATGCACATGATCTTGGCATCGTGCTGTTGATGAACGCGGAATCACGGGCGATCAGTGAATTGAACAGCGCGTTCTGGAGTGCAACCCTGCCCCGACTGGCGCCTGCCGCTATCGAGACGGCGAAGATGACGTCGGAGTGATCTGTTCAAGCAACCAGGCAAGATATTCTGTGCGCTCGACATCCCGCTGATCGATTTCCGATCGCAAGCGGCGGCGTTTGACCAGTGCGCGATACTTGTTCAACAAATTCCGGATTCGGCTGCGAATCAAGAGTGCCGCTTGAGAGCCATCGGTCTGATCCAGTTGAAGCGCTTGTGCAATCAGTTTTCGTTCACGTTCCTGGAACAGGTCTGTCTGCAAGTCGAAATCACTCATCAATCGTTACATAGTCCACTGAAGCTGTCATGATACGGCTAACCAAGGGTGGGCCGAGGGCCGAATGACAAGCAGCCGTAGAACGCCTAGATTTCGTCGTTTACCACTGGGGCGGCCGTGGTGCGAGGCCATCGAGCTTGCCAATGGCAGGCGGCTGCTGATTCGGCCGATTGAACCGGATGATGATGCAGCCTTGAGAACCAGTTTCGGCCTGCTGACTGCCGAAGAGATCCGCTTTCGTTTTTTGCACCCGATGACTGAGCTGACGCCTGCCTATGCACGCCAGTTGAGCACCATTGACCCGAAGCAGGCGTTCGCGCTGGTCGTCGTTGAGCTGGATCCGCCGCCGGTTGCGCTGATTGGCGGTGTGGTTCGTGCCGCAGTGGAGCCGAATGGAAAAGAAGCGGAGTTTGCGATCATTATTGGTCGTGAACTCAGTGGTTTTGGTCTGGGTGAGTACCTGATGCGTCGCATGATCGAGTGGTGTCGCAAGAAAAGACTCCATCAGGTATACGGTGATGTCATGCTCGAAAACCACGGCATGCTTCGATTGACCGAGCGGCTCGGCTTCAAGGTCAGGGAACTTGACGAATTTCCCAGTATTGTGCGGGTGTTTCTGAATTTGCGCGCTTAGCCATCAAGAGGACGGTGGCTGTTCGTCAATGTCCAGCCGGGCTGTATAGGGCAGTTTCAGACGCAGCATTCGCCATGCCCACAAAAAGCCGAAATAGCCCATAACGGTGCACGGAATGGCTACCACGAGGCTTCCGAGAATCAGGGCCAGCGTTTCACGAGCGATTTCTACGCCGATTTCATCGGCAGGCTGGGCAGCAAACGGAATCAGGGGCAGCAGGTACTGGCCGATCCGGTTGTAGCCGAAGTACAGCGGCGCCATGGTGAAGGGATTACTGACCAGAGAAATGATCAGCGAAGCCGGAAAATTCGCGCGGAAAATGATACAAGCAATGACCAGCAGAATGAACTGAAGCCCCACCGTCGGTGTGAGGCCGATAAACAGGCCCAGGGCAACGCCCCTGGCCAATGAATACTCGGTGACGTGCAACCCACCACCCCGACGCAATACGCGGGCCACGCCCGGGCGATTCTCGAGCCACTCGCGAATTCGACTACGCTGCTGCCTGGAACCACGCAGAAACTTAAGTCGGGCCCAGCGCATCCGCTAGTGCATGACTGCATGACCCGGTTTGAGGACCAGGCATGCCATCATCAATCAGCGCCGATCATCCCGGCCTGATCCAGCACGAAGGCGTACTCCATTGCCACGCGTTCCAGGCGTTCAAACCGGCCGGAGCTGCCGCCGTGGCCGGCCTCCATGTCGGTGTACAACAACAGGGGGTTGCGATCGGTCTTGAGCTCACGCAAACGCGCGACCCACTTCGCCGGCTCCCAGTACTGGACCTGAGAATCCCAAAGACCGGTTGTTACCAGCATCGCAGGATAGGCCTGGGCGCTGACGTTGTCGTAGGGTGAGTAAGACAGCATGTAGTCATAGAACTCGGGCTTCATGGGGTTACCCCATTCATCGAATTCGTTGGTTGTCAGCGGGATGGATTCGTCCAGCATCGTCGTGACCACGTCCACGAACGGCACGTGAGCAATAATGCCCGCATAGTGGTCAGGGGCCATATTGGCCACGGCGCCCATCAGCAATCCACCCGCGCTTCCGCCCATGGCAAACACCCGGTCCGGATCGACCAGGTTGCGGTCCACTAACCCAGAAGTTACATCAATAAAATCAGAAAACGTATTGATTTTATTAAGAAGTTTGCCCTGGTCATACCAGGTGCGTCCCATTTCCTGCCCGCCTCGGATATGCGCTATGGCAAATACAAATCCCCGGTCGACCAGGCTCAGGCGGTTGGTCGAAAACGTTGGTTCGCTTGATGAGCCATACGAACCATACGCATATTGATATAACGGCGCAGTGCCATCCAGCGGTGTGTCGACATGGTGCAGAATCGAGACCGGCACCATGGTGCCATCGCGTACTTCAATCCAGAGTCGATCGGTCTGGTAATCGGCCGAATCAAACCCGCTCGGGATTTCCTGTTGTTTGAGTAGCTCTCGATCACCGTTGACCACGTCAATTTCAAAAATCGATGTTGGTGTAGTCATGGAGGTATAGGCGTAGCGAAGTCGCTGACTCGCCGGGTTTTCATTAGTGCTCAGATAGGCCGCGTAGGCCGCTTCATCAAACTCGATCAGTTCTGAATCGCCAGTTGCGAAGTTAAGCACGCGCAGTCGACGCAAGCCGTCAGACCGCTCGCTTACGGCTACGAACTCATTGAAAAGGTTGAAGTTGTGGATAAAATTGTCTTCGCTATGAGCAATGAGATCCGACCATTGATCACGGTCGTTGATCTGATCTTCAGCAGCCTGCATCAGCCTGAAGTTGGGTGCTTCCCAGTTGCTTCGAATCACCCAGCGGCCATTGGCATGGTCAGCAATGTATTCGTGATCACGCTCACGCGGAAACAGCACCTGAAAGCCTAGCTCGGGATTCTGACTATCGAAAATGCGCATTTCCGACGATACGGTCGAGCCCACGTAAATGAAATTAAAGCGACCGGATGCTGTTTTACTGACCCCGGTGTAGAACGAAGCATCGTCTTCGTCGTACAGATTCTCTGCGGTATTTTCAGCGCCCAGAATATATTGACGCACAAACCGCGAGCGGAGCGTTTCCGGATCATTGGCGACGTAGAACAGCGTCTGGTTATCCGCCGCCCAGGTGATCGATGAAATGCCCGTCAGGCCGGTGTCTATCACTTCACCGGTGTCCAGATCCTTGAACATCAGCTTGAACTGCCTGCGACCCACTTCGTCCTGAAGCCAGGCCAGATGACGACCGTTTTCCGAGACTGCCCAGTTCCCGATCTGGAAGAAGTCCTTGCCTTCGGCCATCTCGGCCACGTTCAGCATGATCTGCTCTTCCCCGTCCATGCTGCCCTGGCGTCGCGCATAGATTGGGTATTCGCTGCCGGCTTCATAGCGCGTGTAATAAAAGTAGCCGTTCGATTCAAAGGGAACCGAGCTATCGTCTTCCTTGATCCGGCCTCTGAGCTCATCGACCAGCGTGTCCTGGAGTGTTTCAGTATGCGCAAGGCGTGCTTCAATGTACTCATTCTCACCCTCAAGCCAGGCAATGACTTCAGGATCCTCGCGCGTATCATCACGCATCCAGTAATACGGATCGACTCGATCGCCGCCCGGGGCGCTGACGGTATGAGGGCGTTTCTCGGCAATCGGCGGAAGTGGTACCGTGTCAGGCACCGCAGGGTCATTCGCTGCTGTAACGGCGACTGAAGAGTCAGAGGTAGCCGGTTCCTCGACGGAATTCTCCGACGGATCAGCACATCCCCCAAGCGTGACTGCACTTAGCAGTGTCAATATCATCCAATAATCCTTTTTCATTCAGTAACTCCCGAAATTGCTTTCAATGGCCAGGCGGATTTGGAGCCGCACCAGCGCGGTTATAGAGCGCATCAAGACAGCGTTGATGAAATTGCCCTGGATCCGTTCCATCAAAAAGCCCCAGTGCTTCGGCTTTGATGAAAAACCCGTCTGCCGGCAGACCATTTCGACGCCGGCTGATCACGAGCGCTGCCCGCAGTGGTTTCTGATCCGCGGCATCCCGATCCATCAGTGCTTCCAGCAGCATGGTCAGCGTATGTATTCTGTAGGGCGCAGGAACAGGTACTGCATCTGCGGCCTGCACATACGTCAAAGTGGAATATTGTAGCCGTGTTTGTTCGAGAATCCTGCTGAGCGCAGCGATCAACTCGTCTTGATTCTCGTTCACTGCGTAGCGGAGCTAGCCAAGGCCAACGTTGTTTTTCTCCAGCACGCGCTCGGCTCGATAGCTGGAGCGGACCAGCGGTCCAGACACGACCTCGAGGAATCCCCGCTCCAGCCCCTGTTCCCGAAAATAGTGGAATTGATCGGGCGTAACGTATCGTTCGACCGGCAAGTGATTGATGGTCGGGCGAAGGTATTGTCCAAAGGTCACGATATCCACGTTGCGCTCGCGCAAGTCGTCCATGCAGTGCAACACCTCGTCGTCGGTTTCGCCCAGCCCCAGCATCAAACTGGTCTTGGTCAACACCGTTGGCCGATGTTGTTTGGCGTGCTCCAGCACGTCCAGCGTCTGTTCATAGCCCGCGCGCGGATCACGCACCGGGTGGGTCAGGCGCTCGACGGTTTCGACATTCTGCGCAAACACCTCCAGGCCCGAATCAACCACGGTTTCGACGCATTCATTGCGACCCTGAAAATCCGGCGTCAGTGCTTCGACCGCCGTTTGCGGATTGACCTGCTTGATTGCGCGCACGCAGTCGGCATAGTGCCCGGCCCCGCCATCGGCCAGATCATCGCGGTCGACCGAGGTCAATACGATGTATTTCAGATCCATCAGGCGGACCGACTCGGCGGCATTGGCCGGTTCATCCGGATCCAGCCAGCCGCGCGGGTTGCCGGTATCCACAGAACAGAAGCGGCAGGCGCGCGTGCAGACATCGCCCATCAACATGATCGTGGCCGTGCCGGCGTTCCAGCACTCGCCGATATTCGGACACTTGGATTCCTCGCAGACCGTGGCCAGCCGATGCGTCTTGACGTTGGTCTTGACCTGCTCGTATTTGCCGCCGGACGGCAGCCGCACGCGCAACCACTCCGGCTTGCGCCCGATCGGCGCGATATTCGGATCCCGCTGACGCTTGATACCGTCACGAATGGCCGTGAAGCCCTGTGGTTTCTGGACTTTCTCACCGCTTTTGACGGTGATGGGAATCTGATTGGTCGGTGCGCTCTGCGTCATTGAATCGATGAAGTGCTTGGCGTTAATTGATCTGCTAATAGTACCGCACTACTGTTATTTAACTGTCTTTCCCTGAAATCGATTCGACCAAATCGTGCGTACCTGATCCAGCAGAGCCTGAAACTCAGGGTTAATGTCGAAGCGTCTCAACAATACCCAGGAATCGACTGATTCTGACGGCAGGATGATAGGCAAGCTCAACGCTGATGGATTCCAGTAGTTTATCAACGTCACTCTTTCGCTCATTCAGTGCATACAGCGCCAGTAAAAACTGGGTACCGAAAGGATTGCCCGGATCCAACTCCAGGATGATGAATTTCGCTTCGACGTCAACCTCAACACCGGCCAGACCGTCGGTCGCATCCTGATGATGGATTCGCTGGCCGGCCCGAGGATCCGCTGCCGCCTGACGGTCAATGGCTTCGGGGAAACCACGGAAGCTGGTGATTTCATCATCGATTACACCGGTTTCTGCCTGATGCGAGGCAATGAAATCGAAGAAGACGACGGACAAATTGAGCCCTGAGTGCGCCACCAATGCATGCAGCCGGACCTTCCGGCAGCATGATTACAGAGTAGAACTTGCCACCACTCGCCCGGCAACTTCATCGATCATCGCGGGACTGCAATGCAACTCACGAGACAAACCGACGGGGTCATACTCATTCCATAGCTTGACTCGAGATCGAACGAGGCGACGCAAACACGCCTGAAAATCCATGGACTGCTCAGAAACCAGCGAGCCTGGCATCCAGGGCCTGATCAAGGCCTCTGGCATCAATCGATAAAAAGCCGCGAGGTGGACTCGACTAGTCCAAAGGGTGATTGAATGGCTGGACCCACCATCCGGTCGAATCGCAAATGCCTCTCGGCGTCGCATCAATGCTTGAAAAGCAGCAGTCCAGCCACCTTGGACCACTTGTCCGGATTGCCCGATACCGGCCTCCCCTTCATCGGATCGCAAATAAGCTACTCGATCCAGCAAGGCAAGCAGTGATTCGGTTCCGGATGGCAGTACGATCGGGTGACTGGAACCAACAGATGACTGATGCCGACTTCGCTGTTTCATGCGCCTTGCATCAAAGGGTGAACCCGGCCTGGACTCGAAACTGCGCGTGCGACGCTCTTCTGCTGCCTCCTCGTCCAGGAAGCTATGTGGCGGCGCGTGGATCAGGCTTTCGGCCAATGGCGAGGGTTCATCCAGGTCCAGCGCGATGACCTTGATCCTGGCCGACTCGATCTTTTCGAGGTAGGTTTCGAGGCCCTCAATGTCCATATGCTCGTGCAGGCAATCATTCAGCGCCTGCTGCACCAGCGGATGATCCGGCACTTCGCGCGGACCGCTCAGGTTCTCCAGGCAGGCCAGCTGGTCGGGGAATACCTGTTCGATCAGGTTCTCGGTCCGGTTGCGCTGAATCTGCGGCGAGACCGGACCCTGTGCATCGACCCGCAGCACGCTGAGCGCAGTATTGGCACACCATCGAAAACGCGTCACGAACAGCGGCGTGTCGAGCAGCGCCTGGATTACTACACCGCGGGCAGTCTTGGACGTCACAAAACGCACAATAGCGTCGACGTCGAATGTGCTTTCTGTACCGATCGAGATCAGGATGCCGTCATCAGTGGCCGCGGCCTGCAGTTCGAAATTGAACTGCCGGCAGAAGCGCTTGCGCAGTGCCAGGCCCCAGGCTCGATTCATTCGGGCCCCGGCAAAGGTGTGCAGCACGATATGGCGATCGTTGTTCGGATCGCGAAAGCGTTCGATCAATAGTCGATGCCGGGCCGGCAGTGCACCGAACACATTGTGGATTCGTTTCAACCAATCACGAACCATTGGTGAACACTGACCCGACTCAAGCCGCCTCAACAGTCGCGCGCTCAGTTCAGGCGAGCGACCTGCACCATCACCGAACCAGAACGGCACCTGCACCGCATCGCCGTCATAGGGCAGCACTTGAATCGTGCCCGGTCGGGTACGAACAATTTGATACGGGCGGTTGCCAAGCTGAATCACATCACCGACCGACGAATCGAAGGCAAACTCCTCGTCCAGCTGGCCGAGCAGCTGCTGGTTGGCGGCATCAACAACGTCGTACTGAAACCACTCCGGAATGGTACCGGCGTTGCTCATCACGAGCCTTGCGGCATGCGGGTGGGCCTGTAAGCGTTGTCCCTCTGTCTGGCTCAGCAATGTCGATTGATCTCCAACGCCATTGACCGGCTGCAACAATAACGCTTGAATAACTTCGTCAAACGAATCGCGACACAGGTTACGCCAAGGATACGCCTGCGTGACCCATTGATACACGTCATCTGCCTTCAAAGCTCCTGAAGAAACAACGACGGCCAGGACTTGCTGCGCCAACACATCCAGCGGTGCCGGAATGGGTACTGTCGCTTCGATTTCTGATTGCTGGATTGCATCCGATGCCGCTTCTGCCTCGAGCCATTGATTCAACGTCAGTGGAAACACGTGCGCGATGGTACGAGCGCCTGGACGATGTCCGCTGCGGCCTGCACGTTGACATAAACGGTTAATTGAACCGATGCTGCCAATTTGGCAGACACACTCGATTTCACCCAGATCAATGCCCAGTTCCAGCGAGGCACTGCTGACAATCACGCTCAACTCGCCGGCTCGAAAGCGCTGTTCGATCTGTTCGCGGTGTTTGCGATCCAGGCTGCCGTGATGTGCGCCGATATTGGATTGACCGATCCGTTCGGCCAACGCCGCAGACGTCTGTTCGACCTGTCCACGCGTCGAGCAGAACACCAACATGCCTGCTCCAGGACGAAGCGCGATGGCCAGCTCCGCGATTCGCTCATGCACCTGCTGCCAGTGGCCGTGATGCGGAAACGGCCCGAGTGGCGCTGCCAATCGCTCGATCTGCACCGTCGAGGTCTTTTTCGAGTCCGCTTGAATGATCTCGCAGTCGCGACCACCGGTCAGCCAGTCGGCCAGCGTATCGGCGGGTCGCGCCGTGGCGGAGAGCCCGATGCGCTGCACCGGCTTGCGCGTCAACCGATCCAAGCGCTCGAGACTCAGCGCCAGGTGCGCGCCGCGCTTGCTCTGGGCCATGGCGTGCAGCTCATCGATCACAACCGTCCGAACCGTGCGCAGCAACCTGCGACCCCGTTGGCTCGACAGCAGAATGAACAGCGTTTCCGGCGTGGTAGCCAGAAACGCCGGCGGTTTGCGCAGCTGTCGATCTCGCTCGTAGCCCGAGGTATCACCACTGCGGTGTTCCATCACGATCTTTCGACGGGAAATAGCACTGGCCGCCAGCATCAGCGGCTGCAGGTTGTGCGTCATATCGCAGGCCAGCGCCTTCAGCGGGGCAATGTGCAGTGCTTGCAGTTGCCCCTGGACTGCCCCCGATTCGAGGCATCGTTCCACTAGCGGCAGCCACCCGCCCAGACTCTTGCCCTGTCCGGTTGCACTCAACAGCAAGGCATGCCGGCCCTCGCGTATGATCGGCCAGGCCGCCTGCTGAACGGCCGTTGGCGGGCCCAATCGCTGCTGGCACCAGCCCTCCAATGCCTTCAGGGTGGGTCTTGAACATTCAAGGATCTGCTCCGTGAATAAACCGGTTTGAAGCATGTTGCTCATGCTCGAAGCATCGGTGTTGGGCTTCTCAAAACCTGAGAACACCTGGCACCCTGAACAACAGGCCGAATAACGACCCAACCGGACGGTTCGATGGCTTTGAGGATGAACCCCGGATGGAGTGCGTCGTCGGGTTGAATTACCTGTCGGCAGGCGTGTAGATTGATTCGTTGAGGTCTAAGGATTGCCCGTCGGAGCGGAGGGGCAAGACCGGATTGCAATTGGACATGGAATCGGATACCGCCCTCAGCAAGCCCCCTCCGTCATTCCGGGGCCGGCATCGCCGGAACCCGGAATCTCGCCTGGCGGTCTTGTTTCCTGGGTTAGCGGTGGCGTTACCCGATTCCGGATCTCCGTTTCACTCCGTTCGGAATATCGGCAGGGCTACTGAATGCTGGTTGAAATCAATTGGAATGGTAATCGGTGCAATGACTTGAAAAAAGGGCCAGGCGTTAGAGCGCGCGCTCCCAGCGCGCTGAAATCATCTGCCAGTCGTCCTCCTGTTTGCGCCAGCCGGTTTCGACGTTCCAGAGTTGGCCTTCATCCGGGATGAGGCCTGTGCCACCGGTGCCGATGGCCTGGAAAGTCGCGGTTGCCCGATCGCTGCTGACCAGTTCAACCCGGGTATTCATGCGCTGAATGCGGACCTCTTCGCGCGCCATGCGCTCGCGTCTCACCAGCAGCATCAGCGCATTACGGTTCAGGCTACCGGTACCGGCAATGAAGTCTTCGGCAATCGGGCGCATGAAGTCGCGCACATGGTCTTCCTCCAGCGCCAGGCTCATTGCGTCGAGATGATCGCGAATCTGCTGCTCGTCATCGGTCGGTGCACTGCAGGCCGACGCCAGAACCAGCGTGGCCACTAGTAGTACAGCGCTTAGTGATACAGCGCTATTCAGCCGGGCGATCATCCAATACTTCCTCGAGCAGCTTCGATGCAACGGTGATCAGGTCGTACTCGGTGATCAAGCCGACCAGCTTGTCATCCTCGGTGACCGGCAGACAACTCAGCTTGTTCTTTCGCATCAAGCGGATGGCCTCGACCGTGCTGCTGTCCGGCGAAACCGAGATTGGCTCGGGCCGCATGATGTCGCGAACCATGACGGGTTCGGCATCCTTGGTCAGACCTCGAGCAACCAAGCGCAGCAGCTGGCGGTGACTGACCAGGCCGAGTAATCGGCCGGAATCATCCTCCACCGGTACGTGCCGCACATAGCGCCACTCCATCAGGCTGGCGGCGAAATCGACAATATCATCCGGGCGCACGGTAAACAGGTCAGTCGCCATGAACTGGCCAACCGTCCGATAACTCTCGCGCCAATCCTGGCTGCCGGAAAATTCAGCCAATGTCCACTCGGCCACAGACTTGCCTGATTCCTGCTGCTGCACCATGCTCCCGGTCAGTTCACGCAGCTTCTCGTGGGGCGTGCCCTCGCCTTTCATTTTTTCCAGTGACTCAAGCTGCCAACGGGCTCCAGTCCGACGCTGCTCAACGCGGTTCTGTATTACGCCAAGGTAGCGATCGATGTCCTGTGAGTCGATATTGCATTCCTGCAGTCCTTCGCGCGCCAGCGGCAGCAGAATATCCAGAATCAATTCCTGGGCCGGCATCTGCTTTTCATCCAACCAGATTTGCTGTGCCTTGAGTCCATCGCGAGCAGCCGACAGAAAATTGCTTTTTACATCAGCAAAGGACATGTGATCCCGGATGTCGTCGATATGGTGCGACAGCTTGGACATCATGCCGAAGAAAAACGCGGCGTTGGCGATCTCGTCCAACACCGTCGGGCCCGAGGGAATGACGCGGTTTTCAATCCGCAGGTGTGGCTTGCCGGTGTCAGAAATCCCGTAACAGGCCCGGTTCCAGCGGTACACCGTGCCGTTGTGCAGGCATAGGGCCTTGAGCTTTGGAATTTCACCGCGTTCGGCCATACCGATCGGGTCGTTCTCGAATTCGGTCGTCAGAATGACCCGAAAACGTGCAATGTCCTCCTTGAAGATTTCAATGACTGAATCTTCGATCCAGTGATCGCCAAAATGGACACGTGGCTTCAGCCCGCGCGCCGCGTGTGCATCGGAACGCGCATCAATCGAACGCTCGAACACGGCAATTCGGCTTTCATGCCACAATCGTTTGCCGAGCAGTATGGGTGAATTGACACACGATGCCAGCAGCGGACCGGTCACGGCCTGGGCGATGTTGTAGAGCGAGGCAAACTCATCGGCACCGACCTGGAAATGCACCTGGAAGCTGGTATTGCAAGCCTCCAGCATCAGGTTATCGTGCTGAAAATCCAGTTGATCGATGCCCTTGATCGAAATCTTGAAATCCGAGCCTCGAAGATGCTTCAACGCATCATTCAGCGCGTAATAACGTGCTTTAGGCACAATGGCGTCCAGCGATAAATGCTCACGCGTCAGGGTCGGGAGAATGCCGACCAGTGCAATCTTCGTGTCGACCTGGTCCGCCTGCTGGCGCGCGATGGCCAACACTTCCTCGGTTTCTTGTTCAAGCTTCCGCAGGCAGTCGCCGCCCAGTTCCAGTGGCGATAAGTTCGCTTCCATATTGAACAGACCCAATTCGTGAGTAAAGCGAGGGTCTTCAATTCGATCCAGTACCTGCATGGCAGTCAGCGCAGGGCGATAGGCACGATCGGTCAGGAACATTTCCTGTTCAGCGCCAATCCTGCGGATATCCGATTCGAACATGCCGTTGGCAAGCATATGCTCCATTGCCCGAACCTCGTTCAGCAGGGCCTTCATGAACGCCCTGCGCGCTTCTACATCGGTATTCGGCAATACATTCTGTTCACCCATCGATTTCCCCGGTGGATAGTTTTGGTTTTTGTTAACTTCACGACTTGCTCAAGACACATACTATACGGGAACAGAGAATTCAACAAACCCCATATTTTTCAGGGTTTTTAGCCGAAAAACCACCTAAAGTCTTGTGCCGCGATTCAAGCTGTGCCAATCTAGTAATCGGGTAGACCAATTCAAATAACGAGAACATATCAAATGACAGAGCACGCTATCGAAAAGTGCTGGCTGGATCAATATCCTGCCGGCGTTCCATCTGAAATCGATCTTTCAGAATTTTCTTCAGTCGTCGATATTTTTGATCAGAGCTGCGAGCGATTCGCCGATAAGGAAGCCTACGTTAATTTCGGCAAATCCATCACTTACCGAGAGCTCGAGCAACAAAGCCGGGCTTTCGGTGCATACCTCCAGTCACTGGGCCTGGAGCGCGGCGATCGTGTCGCTATCATGTTGCCCAACCTGCTTCAATATCCGATTGCCCTGTTCGGCATCCTGCGCGCCGGTCTGGTTGTGGTCAATACCAATCCGCTCTACACCGCGCGAGAATTGAAGCACCAGTTGAATGATTCCGGCGCGAAAGCCATCATCGTGCTGGAGAATTTTGCTCATACGCTGCAAAGCGTGATCGGCGATAGTCCGGTTGAGCATGTGTTCGTCACCGGCGTTGGCGACATGCTTGGATTTCCGAAGGGCTCACTGATCAATTTCGTGCTCCGTCACGTCAAAAAAGAAGTGCCAGCGTTTTCAATTGATGGCTCGATGCGCTTCAGTGCCGCGCTGTCGGCCGGCGCCAGCAAGTCGCTTGAAAGTTCGGACATGGGCCACGATGACATCGCCTTCCTGCAATACACAGGAGGAACAACCGGCGTTTCAAAAGGCGCAATGCTGACGCACGGAAACATTGTGGCCAACGTTCAACAATCGGCAGCCTGGCTGGGTAACAACATCGACTACGGTCAGGAAGTGATTATCACGGCGCTACCGCTGTATCACATCTTTGCCTTGACCGCGAACTGCCTGGTATTCATCAAATTTGGCGGCCGCAACGTCCTGATTACCAACCCGCGCGATATGCCGGGATTCGTCAAGACCCTGAAAGGTACGAGGTTCACCGCGATTACCGGGGTCAATACCCTGTTCAACGGCTTGTTGAACACCGCCGGCTTTGATGAAGTGGATTTCAGCAATCTACGATTTACGCTGGGCGGCGGCATGGCCGTGCAGCGCGCAGTCGCTGAAAAGTGGAAAGAGGTGACGGGCGTGACGCTGGTCGAAGCCTACGGTCTGACTGAAACTTCGCCTGCAGCCTGCATCAATCCAATGGATTTGAAAGACTACAACGGTGCCATCGGACTGCCCATCCCCTCGACCGAATGCCGGGTGGTGGACGGTGAAGGCAACGATGTAGCGGTTGGTGAGCCAGGGGAACTCTGCATTCGTGGCCCGCAAGTCATGAAAGGCTACTGGCAGCGTCCTGAAGAGACGGCCAAGGTTATGGATAGTGACGGCTGGTTAAAAACCGGCGACATGGCTGCGCGCGATGAAAAAGGGTATTTCTTCATTGTTGACCGCAAGAAAGACATGATCCTGGTGTCCGGTTTCAACGTGTATCCGAATGAGATCGAGGACGTCATTGCAGCTCATCCAAAAGTGCTCGAAGTGGGTGCTATCGGCGTCGAGGACGCCAAATCCGGCGAACTGGTGAAAGCCGTTGTCGTTCGCAAGGACGATTCGTTGACGGTCGATGAACTCCGCGCTCACTGCAAGGAAGAATTGACCGGCTACAAGGTGCCCCGCTACATCGAGTTTGTCGATGAGCTGCCGAAAACCAACGTCGGCAAGATCCTCAGACGCGAGCTACGCGATCAGTTTGGTGAAGCGAAAAGCTCCTGAAGCATCCATTCAAGCTTGATTTGACCCGGCCCCGTGCCGGTTTTTTTGTACACCGATCAAAGGATCGGCTACAGCAGATCATCCCGATCCGGATGCTGAACCAGTCCTGATACACCAACACCGATCAACCGAACGCTGATCCGGGTCTGATATCGGGCCCATGCGCGGGCGAGTTCGATGACCGGTTTCGTGATTCGCTCCGGGTCACGCATGGCAGCGTCCAGCGTGCGGCTGCGCGTTAGCGTAGAAAAACCTGCTGATCGCAGCTTCAGATGGACCGTTCTGGCAAACAGGCCCTTCTGCAGCAATCGCTCGGCGCACTGCCCGGCCTGCTGATGAATGATCCGTTCGATGTCGTCCAACGTGTGAAGCTCTTCATTGAGCGTTGTTTCCTGGCTGATCGAACGCCGTTTTCGCTCGGACTTGACGGCACGGTCATCCAGACCGGCAGCGCGTGCCTGATAGGCCACAGCATGATTGCCCAATGCCGGCGTCAGCAGTTCCAGCGGTGACAGGCGCAGCTGGCCGATGGTCAGAATGCCAATATCATGCAGCTTGCTCGCAGTGCTGGGGCCCACGCCTGGCAATCGACTGACCGGCATCGGATCCAGAAAGCGCTGTACCGCTTCATCAGGAATCCAGATCAAGCCATCTGGCTTGTCGTAATCAGAAGCCAGCTTGGCCACCAGCTTGCTGCCGGCCATTCCGACCGAGGCACTGAGACCCAACTCGCTGGAGATGGTTTGCTTCAATTGCCGGCCGATGGCAAGCATATCGGCCTGTGTGTGTACCTGTTGACTCAGGTCGAGATAGGCTTCGTCAATGCTGATACCCTCAATGCAGTCTGTGATGCGGGCAAAACATTCAAATACCCCAGCGGATACGGCTCGATAATGCGCATGTCGCCCTTTGACAAATATGGCCTCCGGGCACAGTTTCCGCGCTACAGCTGCCGGCATGGCCGAGCGAATGCCGAATTTACGGGCTTCATAACTGGCAGCTGCCACCACACCACGCTGACTGCTGCCGCCAACGACAACCGGGCGACCACGCAGATCGGGATGATCACGTTGTTCGACGCTGGCAAAGAATGCGTCCATGTCTACATGCATAATGGCGCGCATGGTTTTTGAGGTTGATGGTTGCATGTCGAATTCGTTTACGCAAAACCCGTTTGAGAATGAAGACCTGTTTCCGGCCATTCGGCGACCTGCCTGGTTGAACCACGCGGCGATCGGCCCCTGGCCAAAACCGGTGATCGAAGCCATGCGCGGGTATGTCCAGCACAATGCGCTGAATGGACCGGTTGAATATCAACGGTGGCTGGATATCGAGCAGCAGTTACGAACGCAGCTCAGCCAGTTGCTGAACGCAGAATCACCGGACGATATCGCCCTGGTCAAGAATACCTCGGATGGCCTGAATCTGATTGCAAATGGATTGACTTGGCAGCCGGGTGACGTGGTGGTTTGCTGCGCCAAGGATTTCCCCAGTAACGTACTGCCCTGGACCAGCCTGAGTCGATTGGGCGTAGAAGTTCGACAGGTTGACCTGCACGATCCGCAGGGTCTGCCCCTGCCGGACCCGGAACAGGCGCTGATTGACGTGATCGACGAACGGGTACGGCTGGTGGCAGTCAGTGCAGTGCGGTATGACAGCGGCATGAGACTCGACATTGACCGGATTGGCCATGCCTGCAGGCATCACGGCAGCGTGTTCGTGGTCGACGCCATCCAGCAGTTGGGTGCGTTGCCGATCGATGTAAAGCAGTCACCCATCGACTTTCTGGTTGCGGGTAGCCATAAATGGCTGATGGCACCCGAAGGGCTCGCAGTATTCTGGTCAAGCGCCGGGGCGCGCGCCGGCCTTCGCCCTGCACAGGTGGGCTGGCGTATGTGGCACGACCCGTTCAATTTCGAGCGAACAAGCTGGCAGGCACCAGACACCGCCCGTCGGTTTGAACCCGGCACGCTGAATATGGCCGGTATCCACGGGCTGCAAGCGGCCGTTCAATTATTGCTCGAGATCAGCGTGGAACGCTCGTCAAGGCAGCTGCTCGACAATTGCGCTTATCTGCAGCAGGCCCTGAGGCGGATGGACGGCATCCAGTTGGTCACACCCGCCGAACGACAGCGGCATGCTGGAATCGCCAGTTTCCGTCACTCGAAGATCCCCTCTTCTCGATTATTCAGTGTTTTCACGGAAGCCGGAATGCAGTGCGCGCAACGGGGCCAGTGGCTTCGTTTATCGCCGAATTTCTACACGCCGAAAAAACAGTTGGACCAGGCGATCGAGGTTGTGGCCAGCGCGATTCATCAGTGACCAGACCTGCTTTCTGTTCAACACTTTGCGGCACTGATCACAGCAACAATGCTCTCGCTCGACCTGTTCGGGAATGATGCAGCCGCTTAAAGACCGATGCTCGGGCACCGAGAACAAGGACCCTTAACCGGTGCTTAACCTGATCAACGGTACTTTCAGGACTCCCCAACCAGCATGATGGAGTTTCCCCATGTTCAACAAACGAGACCAGATCGAGCAGGATCAAGATCCAAGCAATGCGCCCGCAAGCCCGCCTCAGCCTTCACAACCAGCCGGTCGCTCCAGTAGTCAGGGGCCGACGGCAACCATTGGCGCATCGGTCCACATCAAAGGGGAAGTTCAAGGAGAAGAAAATCTGGTTATTGAAGGTCATGTCGATGGCGTAGTCAATTTAAAGAGCCACACGCTGACGATCGGCAATAATGGCAAGGTCAAGGCGGAAATCTTTGCCCACGTTGTTCAGATCAATGGCGAAGTCAATGGGGACGTCGTGGCCTCCGAGCAAATCAACATCAGCCAGTCGGCGCGCGTTGAAGGTAATCTTCTTGCGCCTCGAATCAGTCTTCAGGACGGCGCTCGCTTTCGCGGCTCGATCGACATGGATACCGAGTCGGAAAAATTTCGCAACACATTCAATCATCCGGCGAATATCAACAAGGCCTCGGCGAACAACAAACCTGGTAAAAGCGATGTCGACAGCAAGCCTGCGTCCAGTACGGATGTCAAGCAATCCGCATCGAGCAAGGAGATCAGCGGAGCTGCCTGAAGCATCGCTGTAAATCACTGATTGAAGCTGAGCCCAGTGCCCGTGCATGCCCGAGTTGAAACCACGACGTCCGATCAGACCGGTCCAGCCCGCTTTGATCTTCCGTTATTGCGTGGGTGGTTCGAAAAAGCCGATGCAAGCCCTCACGCCATATTGGATTTTGGCGTGGTTCAACCGCACCTGGTCGGTCGAATGCAGCGGTTTGGCGGAAAGCTTCGGGTTATGGACATCGGCACATCGGACCTGAAGAACGTTCAGCTGGTCGATCGATTGCAAAATGCAATTCCCCGACATTCGGCTCAACAATTTGATCTGATTCTGACTTGGGATTTTGTCAATTTCTTTGACAGTAATCAGATTCAATTGCTGGATGCAGTGCTGGCAGACACGGCTGCCCGCAACGCCAGAATGCACGCGCTGATTTATTCAGCCAAGCCGGAAATGCCCGCAAAGCCGGCACGTTTTTCGATCAGGGATTCATTTAATGTCACACTTGGAACGGACAACGGACCAACCATCAAGGCACCACGCTATTCACCGAAATTCCTGGAAAAATGGATGACTAATTTCAAGGTTGATCGAAGCCGTCTGCTTGGCAATGGTATGCAGGAATATCTTTTTCAACGACGTAAATAGAAAGGGCGCCCCCAAGGACGCCCCTTTGATTCGAAACGACAGCGATTAATCAGGCTGCTTTCGATTTTTCCTGCGATTCGATCAACGATTCCTTGCCGTTGATGGAAATAGTCCGTGGCTTCATTTGCTCTGGCAACTCACGACGCAATTCGATATGTAGCAAGCCATTTTCCAGTGATGCATGTTCGACTCGTACATGATCTGCGAGCTGGAAACGCCGCTCAAACGATCGTGTCGCGATACCGCGGTACAGGAATTGATGCTCGTTGTCGTCAGACGGTTTCTGAGCACCGGAAACGGTCAGCGTATTCTGCTCGGAAACGATATTCAGCTCGTTTTCGGCAAAACCAGCAACGGCCATCGTTATGCGATAGTCGTCATCGCCTACCGCTTCGATGTTATACGGCGGATAGCCATTGCCGCCATCAGCGCGTGAGGCGCGAGTCAGCATGTCAGCCAGACGGTCATAACCGATCGCCGTACGATAAAGAGGGGTTAAGTCAAATGTATTCATTGCACTATTCTCCTTTGAGCAATAGATTGGTCTAAACCTGCCGGCCAATCCGGCCAGGTCAATGAGAACCCTATTGGCGTCCTCAAGATACTAGTTAGGGCCTTTGTGCCCGGTTTTCAAGCCCGGAAGCATCGGGCTGGTTTGAACCAGTGCTTAGCTGCTGTTCTGTGCGCAGGCACTGCAGGCTGGATCACGATCAAGGCGGGTTTCTCGAAACTGCATGGTCATGGCATTGACCGTCAATAGCCGCCCGCACAGACTCTCGCCCACATTGCTCAACCACTTGATGGTCTCGATGGCCTGCATGCAACCGATCAGACCGGGCAAGGCGCCGAGCACACCCCGCTCGCTGCAGCTGGGGGCTTCACCGGCGTGTTCGTGCGCCGGGAAAAGGCATTCGTAACATGGCGAGGAGTGTGGCTGCCGGACACTGAAATCGAACAGGCTGAGCTGACCAGCAAACTGTTCAACGGCACCGTACACCAGCGGCTTGGCCGCCTTCAGGCAGGCCTGATTGACCAGATATCGCGTCGCATAATTATCGCTGCCATCGACAATCAGGTCATGTCGGTCAACCAGGGTTCTGATTGACGCTGAATCTGCGCGCATCGGATGCGCTTCGATCCGGATCTGATCGTTGAGTCCGGATAAGCGCTGTTGAGCCGACAATGCCTTGTTCACACCGAGCCGCTCGATGGAATGCAGCACTTGGCGCTGCAAATTGCTCAGTTCGACTCGATCATGATCGACAATACTCAGGTGCCCAACGCCGGCTGCTGCCAAATACATTGCGGCCGGGCAACCCAGACCGCCAGCACCGATGACCAGCACCCGGCTTCTTTTCAACCGAACCTGACCTTCAATTCCGATTGCAGGCAGAGCCAGCTGCGCCCTGTAGCGTTGAACCTCGGCCGCATCAAGACGTGAATCCGGACGCACCAGCGGCAGGTCAGCATCGAGCCAGGCTTCAATGCCGCCTTGAACGGAAACAACTCGGTCGAAAGTGCTCGACAACGTCTGACAGAGCCGTTCAGATCGAACGCCGCGCTGACAAATCAACCCGAGTTCGATCTCCTCGTTCTGATTACACCAGTCTTTCAGTGCTTCAGGCAACACCGCAATTGAACCCTCGACCATGCCTTGAAGCTGCTCGTGCGGCTGACGAATATCAAGCAAGGTAAGCCGATTCCGTTGAATGGCGTTCAAGGCCTGCTGCGGGGTGATTGTGCTGAGG
Organism: uncultured Pseudomonadota bacterium; assembly: GCA_937138395.1. Lineage (GTDB taxonomy): Bacteria > Pseudomonadota > Gammaproteobacteria > Xanthomonadales > Wenzhouxiangellaceae. Next base: position 22,093 of record CAKZPB010000137.1, on the reverse strand, counting down.
CTCACGACGGCGTCCGTCAGCGTTTTCGAATGCGCTGTCGTCGCTTGATCTGTCGAGGGGTCAGCGTGTTTTTGCGGCCGGCGAATGGATTCTCGGAATCACGAAACAGCAGCCGGATCGGCACACCGACCAGGTCGAACTCGTCGCGAAACCGGTTGACCAGGTAGCGTTTGTAGGAATCCGAAACATGCTCTGTGCGATTGCCGTGGATCACGATTCGAGTGGGGAAATTGCCACCTGGATGGGCAAACCGCAACTTGGGCGCAAACCGCTGAACCACGGGCGGTGGATGCGCTTCAGTTGCGCGATTCAGTGTTCTCGATAATCGACCCGAGCTGAGGGTCTGACACGCCGCAGCATAGACCGTGTCGATGGCATCCGTCAGCTCACCAAGGCCGCTACCGTGTAACGCCGATAGAATCACTACCGGCGACCAGATCACGAATTTCAGCTTATCGCCCGCATCTTTGAGAATCTGCTGACGCTGCTTGTCGTTCAAACCGTCCCACTTGTTCAGCACAAGCACAATCGCGCGGCCGGCATCAAGCGCATGGCCGGCCAGACGAGCATCCTGGTCAGTCACTCCCTCGGTCGAATCCAACAGCAAACACACCACATCGGCGTTCGCCATTGCTTGCAGGGCCTTGAGCGTGCTGAGCGATTCGACCGTTTCATGCTGGGCCCGGCGTCTGCGGATACCCGCAGTATCAACCAGATGATAGCGTTGGCCATCGCGCTCGACTTCACCTTCGACCGGATCACGGGTTGTGCCCGGTTGGTTTGCCGTCACTGCCCGCTCGTCACCCAGCAGCTGGTTAAGCAGCGTTGATTTGCCGACGTTGGGTCGACCGATCAGCGCCAGACGCAGGGTATCGCCCGGGCTGCGCAGTGGCTCGGATTCGGCCGGTTCAGGCAGCAATGCACTGATTTTCATCGACAGGCGTTCAAGCCCACGCCGATGTGCTGCGGCAATTGGCACCAGGTCTCCCAGGCCGAGCGCAGAAAACTCAGCCAGTGCAGTCTGTTCATCAATGCCGTCGGTCTTGTTGACCGCGACCAGCAGCGGCGTACCCCGGCGTCTGAGGTTGGCTGCAATATCCAGATCTTCAGCGCTGACGGCGCCGCGTCCATCAACAACCAGCACAATGACGTCAGCCTCATCCAGCGCGAGCTGAGTCTGGTGCTGTGCGCGTTGATTCAACGAATCGGCGTCAGGGTCGAGACCGCCGGTATCGACCAGCAGGACCTCACGATATTGTGATGGGTCATCTGCAGTCATATCTGCCGATGCATCAGCGGCATGGGCCCTGGGCCGGTTGCGGTGATGTTTGACGGACTGTACGTCCGGATTTTCCGCGGCTTGAGCTGATGATTGTTGTGACAGTCGAGCGCGCCCGTAGATCCGGTCTCGAGTGACGCCCGGCTGGTCAACGACCAATGCATCGCGGGTTCGGGTCAGCGCGTTGAACAGCGTTGATTTCCCGACGTTGGGACGGCCGGCAATGACAACGACCGGGAGATCAACATTCATGAGGGCACCGGATTCAGCTGGATTCGCGAATTTGCCAGGCGCTCAGACGGCCCTCAACGTCATAGAAATACAGCGTATTGCCGACCAGAAAGGGTTTTTCTGCCGGACGCTCCTTGCTGGCGCGCGTACGTGCTGTCAGTTGACCGGTGTCGGCGTCAAACCAGTGCAGATAGCCTTCACGGTCGGCAACCACCCATTGGTCACTCATGGCGATTGGCTGAGTCAGACCGCGGCGAAGTAAATCTTCACTGCGCCAGATCGTATCGCCGCTCTGTCGGTCCACTACCCAGATGGCATCATCGGTGTCGGTGACCGCAATCTGGGTTCTGGAGACGCTGATGCCACTGTGCGAACGCACGTCCTTGACCCATTGAATCCGCCCGGAATCGAGCGCGAGTGATGCCATCCGGCCGTGGCGGGTGACAGCATACAAGTCGCCACCAACAATCACAAGAGAACCGTCAATATCGGCCAATCGATCGAGCTGGCTGCGACCTTCCGGCGTGCTGACGCGGGCCTCCCAAAGCACGGTGCCATCGGCAACCCGGATCGCCACTACGCTGCCGTCATCGTAGCCGCTGAACAATTGTCCGCCGCGAATGATCGGTGTCGAATTGCCGCGTAAAGTCAGCAGTGGAATGCTGCGATCATAGACCCATTCCCGGCGGCCAGTTTCAGCGTTCAGGCCAAAGATTCGGCCATCGATACAGCGCACAACCACAATGCCGTCCTGCAGTACCGGTTTGGCCAGAATCTCGGATGAAAGCTGTGTGCGCCATTCAATCTGACCACTGTTCGCATTGACGTTCAACAGCTGGCCCTCGAACGTGCCCAGAAGCACGCGGTTTCCATAGACTGATGGCCCGGCGGACAGGTCCATGTCGAGTTCAAAGTCCGATCTTCGCTCGCCATTTTCTGCATCAATGGACACCAGCCGGCCTTCGACATCGGCAATCCAGATCTGGCCATTGGTGTATTCAGGATGGAGATTGGGCGCGCGACGATCCAGTCCCTCGCCGGTCGCGGTCGACCAGAGTTCATCGACGTTGAAGCGGGGCTCGAACTCGATGAGTTCCAGCGGTTGCTGCTGTTCGTCTTCGTCACCACCAAACCAGCCACAACCTGTGACCAGCATCGTAGCGACAATCAGGGTGATGAGGCGTCTGATACGAAAGTCCGATTCAAGCTTCATGAGACTTCGGTTTCTGAAGACCGGACCGCGTTGAGTTTGGTTTCCAGGATGCGAATGTTGCCGCCTTCGCCGCGCAACTGATCCAGTGCTTGCTGATAGGCTTGTTCAGCCGGCTGGAGCTGACCCTGGTCAAGCAGCAGGTCGCCACGCGTTTCAAGCCACAGGGCTTCGAAGCCAAACGGCGCATCACCGACAAGCACTGCAATGCCTTCGCTGGCTTGGTCGGTTGCGGCCAGCAATTGGGCCAAGCGAAGACGCGCGATCGGCTCCAGCGACTCGAGCTCCTGATTGGCCAGTAGATCACGGTATTGATCAATGGCCGGCTGTAGCGCTCCGTCTTCAACCTGGCGCGCAGCAATCAACATGCCGGCCAGGACAGTGTAGCTGTGTGATGGCACCGATTCACGCATCACCTGATGCTGCGCGATGGCATCCTCGAGTCGATCTTCCTCCAGTTCAAGCTGGACTGCGGTGTAGTAATCGGAGGCCAGATGGGCTTGGCCTGACTGGTATTCCAGGTACTGTCGCCAACCGAAAATTGCAGCCAACGCCAGGGCCACGCCCATGATCAATGACAAACCATTTTCGCGCAGCCAGTGCTGCACGCGCTGACTTTGTTCGTGTTCATCGTACATTTCTACTGACATGACTGGATCCGGTACTTCGTGATATGGGTTGATAGAACCTGCGGTTCAAAAGCCGCTGGTTCGCAGTTCTAGTAAATTCAAGTTGAATGATAATGGAAAAACAGTTAAAAAACCGCAACCCAGGCCATTGCAGAACAGCCTGAACGGGTATTCGTCATGCGATTCAGCCTGGTCTGTTCTGTTCAAGCCATTCGGCAGCCTGGTTCAGGTTCAAGGTCAGTTGTTCCGCGTTACCACGCAAATCCTTGACCGTGATCGTGCCCTGCTCCAGCTCGTCATCTCCAAGCACCAGCGCCCAGCGCGCAGCAGAGCGATCGGCTCGCTTGAACTGTGCCTTGAAGCTGCCGCCTTGTAGATCGGCAATCAGGCGCAGTGCCGGCCCATCTGTCCGCAGTCGCTCTGCAATCGCGAGCGTATGCTCAGCAGCCAATGCACTGACCAGATAGGCATCAGGGGATGTTTTGAAACCACCCTGCTGCTGGTCGCGGATCAATTCCAATAAGCGCTCCATGCCCATCGCAAGGCCGATACCGGGGGTTGCGCGTCCACCCTGCATTTCGATCAACTCGTCGTAGCGACCACCTGCACAGATCGTGCCCTGGGCACCCAGTTGTTCGGTCTTCCACTCAAATACAGTGCGGCCATAATAGTCCAGTCCACGAACCAGCCCCGGATTGATGGTGTAGTTGATATCCAGCGCGTCCAAGCACCCACAGAGCTGCTCGAAATGCGTTCGAGCTGAAGGTCCCAGCGCATCGCTCAGCTTCGGCGCATCCAGCATGATTGCCTGCGTCGTTGCGTTTTTGGAGTCGAAAATGCGCAGTGGATTTAAGTCGAGGCGGCGCTGACTGTCTTCATCGAGTTGATCGCGAAGTGGCGTCAGGTAGTCCAGTAACGTTTCTCGATACTGCGCACGGTCTGCACGATCGCCCAGGCTGTTGATTTCGAGCACGACATGACGGTCGATGCCCAGTGCCCGCCAGATTCGTGAAATCAATGCGATCAATTCAGCGTCAATCGACGGCCCTTCGATACCGAACGCTTCAAGACCGGCCTGATAGAACTGGCGCTGTCGGCCTTTCTGGGGTCGCTCATAGCGAAACATCGGACCGCAGTACCAGGCTTTCAGTCCGGGCGGATTCAACAAGCCGTGCTGCAATACCGCACGAACAACACCTGCCGTGCCTTCAGGCCGAAGTGACAAGTGAGCATCACCCCGCGCCTGAAGCGCATACATCTCTTTTTCGATGACATCGGTGCTTTGACCCATGGCTTTGGTGAACAATTCAGTTTGTTCTACCAGAGGGGTACGAATTTCCTCGTAGCCATACGCCTCGAACTGCGTTTTCAGAATTGATTCCAGCCACTGCCACGCTGCGCTGTCGTCCGGCAGGATGTCGTGCATGCCGCGAACGGCTTGGAGAGTCTTCATGCCATAAATCCGGATAGGCTCAGGTTTTTAAGGTGCTGTAACCCGTCGAAAGAAGCCGTGCGGTTGTCATCAGCCGCAGTTCAATTATCCGCTGGAATCAGCTGAAGGCGCTGACTCGGCGCTGTTGTTCAGTCCCAACTCGAATTCGGCAACGCTGGCTTGATCATGACCCGGGAATGCAACTGGCTGCCCGTCCAGTTCGATCTGCACCGCGCTGGCACGCCCCAGCAGCACGGTGAATGGTGGTTCGGCTTGATATTCTCGCTGCATGCCCGCGCGCAACAAGTCAAATTCGAGCCTCTGACCATCGGCGGACTGAATTTCAACCCAACTGTCATCACTCATTTCCAGGACCAGCGTTGCACTCAGGACCTCAGGAGTCGTTTCCAGAACGGGCTCAGCCGGTTGATCTTGTACGGTTTCGTTCGAGCGCAGTTGGGCAAGCGGAATCGTTGACGCTGACATCGGGCTTGAATCCTGATTGGTTGGATCAGCCGAAGAATCGGCAGCTGCAAGTGCCTGTGCAATCCGCTCACTGACGTTGACCGACTGCTCGCCGCTCTCGTTTTCGACTGAAGTGCTGACCACTTCATGCTCAAAAACGGCGACGCCACCGACCACAAAGAAGTAAATCAAAGGCGGAACAATCAGAGTAGTTACAAGTAGATACGTTGATAACTTAAACCAACGCTCGAGCCTGATTGCGGGCTGCCTGACCGGCAAGACTGAACGTAATTCGCTCGACTGTTGATCCGCGACGTCGGCTAGCAGCGGTTGGCTGGCCAGGCCGAGGAATTTTGCGTAATGTCGTATATATCCGCGCAGGAATACCGGTGCAATTCGTTCATGCTCATCATTCTCAAGGGCTTCGATGACCCAGCCCGGCAGCTTGATTTGTTCAGACACCTGGCGCACGCTGATCCCCCTTGAGCGACGTGCCTGAACAAATTGACGGCCAATTGATGGCTCCTTGATTTCGATCGAATTGTGTTCCGTTTCGTTGTTATTCATTGTTTTGGCGCCTCATTTCTGAAGCCTGGGGTGTATTGGGGAAATTGGTTTCCAAAGCCGAAGCGTAGCGTTGTGCATCACGCGCACTGCCCAGTGACTGCTCGATGTTATAACCGAGCAATAGCGAATCCGGGTCGAGCGGTGAAAGCGCTTCCAGCCGCTGCAGAAAAGCCCGGGCTCGCAAATACTCCTGCTGATCATAAAACAAGCCTGCAAGATTGAACAATGAAATTTCATTGTTCGGCTCGATCGTCAGCGCTTCTCTCAAATAGCGCTCGGCATTTCCATACGCTTCATTTCGCCGCGCACAGGAACCTGCATTGGCAAGGACGACCTGCGGCGTCGGATAAAACGGGTCTTGCAGTGCGCGTCGAAAATGGTCATCTGCCAGCTCGAATTGTTCATTACGGCACAGCAGTGTTGCATAGCTATTGTGCGCTGAACCATCGTCTGGAGCAAGCCGCACCGCACGTTCGAGATGCTGGAGTGCGCGGTCAACCTGATTGATCCGCTCATAGGCAATGCCAAGCGCAAGAAACGCTGGCGCATGCTGTGGGTCCTGACGGACTGCGTCTTCCAGCTTCTCGATGGCAATCTGCAGCTGACCCTGCTCCAGATAACCAACGCCGAGACGGGTATTGATTTCGGCTGCACGAACCGGGCTGATCCGCTCGACTGCCGAGCCGCTGCGCTGGGTCGAGACCTCGTCCAGGTTATTGGAGGCACAGCCGTTCAAAGCGATCAGCGCCGTTGTTATCACGAGCAATCGGGTTTTCACTAAGCGAGAGCCTGTTGTGCCAGCTGCCGTTGCACCAGTGCCCGGCGGCTGTTGTGCGACAATACTTTACCCACAAGCTGACCGCAGGCCGCATCAATATCATCACCTCGCGTTTTTCGAACCGTCGTGACCAGGCCACCCGCGCGGAGAATTCGCTGAAATTGCTCGATCGCCATCGGCTCGGAACATTCGAACGGCGTGCCGGGAAATGGATTGAAGGGAATCAGATTGATTTTGCAAGGCAACTGGCCGAGCAATCGGACCAATTGCCTGGCGATGGCCGGGGTGTCGTTCAGGCCACGAATCATCGTGTACTCGAAGGTGATGGATTCTTTGCGCTTACGATCAGCCAGATATCGCTGGCAGGCGGCCAGCAGTTCTTTGATCGGATACTTCCGATTCAACGGCACCAGGCGAGTGCGCAACGCATCATTCGGCGCGTGCAGTGATACGGCAAGCGCAATGTCCGGCCCGCTACGCAATTGATCAATGCCAGGCACGACGCCGGCCGTGGACACGGTTACACGCCTGGCGGCCAGTCCATAGGCCAGATCGTCGCGCATCAATGACAATGCCGGCATGACCTGATCCAGGTTCAACAACGGCTCGCCCATGCCCATCAGAACGACATTGGTGATGCGCTGTTCGCCAATGGCCTGATCAGCCAGCCAGACCTGTCCAATGATCTCTGCACTCGACAGGTTGCGGTTGAAGCCCTGGGTCGCAGTTGAACAGAATGTGCAGTTCAACATACATCCCACCTGGGACGAAATGCACAGCGTGCCCCGCCCGGACTCGGGAATGAAAACCGTTTCAACTGCACTGCCGCCGGGAAGCGACATCAGCCACTTGATCGTACCGTCTTCCGAGCGTTGCTCATCGAGCACAGACGGCGGGATGATGCTTGCTTCATGCTGCAGACGTTCGCGTAACGGCCGACTCAGGTCGGTCATCTGATCAAAATCAACGATGCCGCGCTGATACATCCACTGCAACAATTGCCGTGCTCGGAACGGCGCCTCGCCGCGTTCGGCAAAAAACGCTTCGAGCTGGTCACGATCCAGGCCAAGCAGGTTTGTTTTGCAGGCAAATTCAGTCATTTAAGTGAACGTTTGAATACTCTTTCTGAGTATAGCTCAAAGATCTCCGAAGAAATAACGGATTTCTTCAGTGGCTGTTTCGGGCGCGTCGGAGCCGTGCACTGCATTCGCGTCAATGCTGGTTGCGAAATCAGCGCGAATCGTGCCGGGTGCGGCTTCTTTCGGATCCGTTGCGCCCATCAGCTCCCGATGCTTGGCAATGGCATCGTCCCCTTCCAGAACCTGGATCATGACCGGGCCCGAGGTCATGAACTTGACCAGGTCATTGAAAAAAGGACGCGCCTTATGGACGGCATAAAACCCTTCGGCATCTTCGGTACTCAGATGCTTCATTTGTGCAGCGATAATCTTCAGGCCGGCCTGCTCGAAGCGCGTATAAATTTGCCCGATCACGTTCTTTGCAACCGCATCGGGTTTGATGATGGATAAGGTACGTTGCATGATGTGCTCCAGTATGCGCATAAAAACCATCAGTGGCCCCAGTCAACGGTCAACTGGGGCCACTGCTAAAAAACGATTGATCGGCTTTACCGGGCGCTGGGGACCCGAAAAAACAAATCCACTAAACAATAGTTTAGTGCTTTTTGGTGTGCCTTTGGCGGCAATTGCCAAAATTCTCGCAGCACGCCCGGCAGGTTTTCGAGTAAGTGGGTGGTCAACCAGTAATAGGCATCAAGGTCAACTCGACTCTGCGGTTTTGACGTCGACCGGAATCACTTTGATTCGACGCAATCGGGTAGCCCTCTCCATAACCATAGGTCGCGATACGAACCGGCTGAACACCCTGTGCCATCAGGTATCGGCCGACACTGTCGGCGCGCTCAGCGGACAGATCGAGATTGAATGCCTCACTGCCGACCGAGTCCGTATGCCCATCGACGACCAGCACGGTCTGGTCGAATTCATTGACGACCAGTGAGACTGAATTCAAAACCTCGAAAAACTCGGGCCTAAGTGCTGCACTGCCGAAATCAAACGTGACGTTACCGGGCATATTCAGGATGATTTCATCACCACGCCGGGTCACGCTGACTCCGGTTCCCCGAAGTTGCTGACGAAGCTCGGCTTCCTGGCGATCCATGTAGTTTCCGACTGCAGCGCCAGAAAGCGCGCCAATACCGGCACCGATCGCGGCACGCTCGAGACGATCACCACCGCTGATGGCACCAATGACAGCACCAATCCCAGCCCCGATCGCGGCGCCCTGGCCTGTTCGCGAGGTACGCTGTTCTCCTGTCCATGGGTCTGTTGTTACACAGGCCATCAACGTAAGGCTCAGCACCATGATGACAGTATATTTTAAGGTTTGCATGTTGGATCCCAGATTGTGAAGGTATGGCCACACTAGGCCGATAAGCCTGAATGCGGGCTGAATTCATTCTGGCTCTTTTCGAACCAATACGTTGCGTTTTTTTACAATCATGACCAATATGCGATAGAATTAAAACATGTGTTTGAAACTTGTGTTTTGCTTCAGTCTTGTCCAGCCGGATAGCAGTGTTCCGGCCGAAATTATCCGGCGTCGGCCTGGCATGCTTCATGTTGGGGGGATTTGATCATGAAAGAATCCACGCTGCTGAAACTGCTGGATACCGCCGAACTACTGTTTGCTGACCAGGGTTTTCACGCCACCACGCTGCGCCAGATCACGCGCGAAGCCGAAGTCAATCTGGCGGCCGTCAACTATCACCTGGGTTCCAAAGACGCTTTGATTGTGGCCGTGTTTCAGCGACGCATGGACGACTTGAACAAGCAACGACTGTCGCTGCTGGGTGAAGCGCTTAAAGCCAGCCAGCCGCCCAGCCTTGAACGAATCCTGGAGGCATTTGTGCACCCGGCGCTTCAAATGAGCGCACGGTCATCCGGCGACGGCGGTCGTTTCATGCGCCTGATGATGCGTGCATGGGCTGAAAACAATACACGGCTTCATCGCGTGATCAGCCGACAGTATTCTCACGTCATGAGGAGCTTCGCAAATGCTGTCAAGCAGGCGCTGCCCGTGGTGCCTGCCGACCTCCGACAGCAGCTCGATTTTCTGATTGGCGCGTTGACCTACAGCATGGCAGAAACCGAAGACAGCGACGTTGAGCAAACCGCCCGGTCGCTGGTTCGCTTTGCCTGTGCCGGACTCCGCCAGTCCGCTCAGCAAACCGTAAAAAACAGTACTACTGATCCATCCGAGTCCGAACATCAGGACCAATCCTTGACTCCATCACTACTCCAGGAGAATCCCGCATGAATGCGCTTCTAGTTGCAGCACTCATCCTGCTGCCGATTGCACTGGCCTTTTTCGCAGCCCCGGCCTGGCTTGCAGCACTTTCCCTGATCGCGCTTGCGACCGCTGCGGCGTACTTTCAGGGCTCACTGATCATCACCGTGATTGCCGGCGTGTTGTCACTGCCGCTGGTGCTGGCCTCGATTCCACCACTGCGGCGCGCCTTGCTGAGCAATCGTCTGTATGACTGGTTTGGAACTGTCATGCCGCCAATGTCGGATACCGAGCGTGAGGCGCTCGAGTCCGGCACGGTCTGGTGGGACGCTGAATTGTTCTCGGGCCGGCCGCGCTGGAAAAAGCTGCTGAAGACGCCTGCGCCTTCCATCAGTGCGGAAGAACAGGCCTTTGTCGACGGTCCGGTCGAAGAATTGTGCAGGATGCTGGATGACTATCAGATCGGCCGTGATCAGGATCTTCCCCGAGAGGTCTGGGATTTCATCCTGAAAGAGCGCTTTTTCAGCATGATCATCCCGAAAGAATACGGCGGGCTGGACTTTTCTGCCCAGGGTAACGCGGCGGTCGTGACCAAGATTGCCAGTCGAAATCACTCGGCTGCAACCAGTGTCATGGTGCCTAATTCGCTGGGCCCGGGCGAACTGTTGCATTACTTCGGTACGGAAGAACAGAAAAAGCACTACCTGCCAAGGCTGGCGTCCGGAGATGAAATTCCATGTTTTGCACTGACTTCCCCTCTGGCGGGCTCGGATGCGGCGTCCATGCCCGATAAAGGCATTGTTTGCATGGGTGAGCACAACGGCGAACAGGTGCTCGGTTTGCGCGTTTCCTGGGACAAGCGCTACATTACACTGGCTCCTGTGGCCACGCTGGTCGGTCTGGCATTCAAGGCGTTTGATCCGGATGGCCTGATCGGCGAGAAGAAGAGCCTGGGCATCACCTGTGCCTTGATTCCGGCCGATACACCGGGCGTGCAAACCGGTGACCGCCACCTGCCGGGTGGCGCACCGTTCATGAATGGCCCGACCCGTGGAAAGGACGTATTCATTCCGATGGACTGGGTCATCGGCGGCCAGAAGCAGGTCGGCAAGGGCTGGAGCATGTTGATGCATTGCTTGTCGGCAGGGCGTGCGATTTCCTTACCCGCATTGTCTATTGCCAACGGCAAGTTGTTCTCGATGCTGACCGGCGCCTATGCACGTGTTCGCTACCAGTTCAAGCAGCCGATTGGCCAATTCGAGGGTATACAAGAGCCGCTGGCCCGAATTGCCGGGGAAACCTATCGCATGGATGCCGCCCAGCAAATGACGCTGGTGGCACTGGACCAGGGCGAGAAACCAGCCGTGCTTTCGGCCATCCTCAAAGCGAATCTGACCGAGGGCAATCGACGCCTGATCAACGATGCGATGGATATCCATGGCGGCAAGGCCGTCATTCTGGGTCCAAAAAACTACCTGGCGACGGCCTATCAATCCGTGCCGGTGGCCATCACCGTGGAAGGCGCCAATATCCTGACCCGGTCGATGATCATTTTTGGCCAGGGCGCCATTCGTTGTCATCCCTGGTTGCTGAAAGAAATGATGGCAGCGACCAGTCAGACGCCGGATGCACGCAATAAATTCGATCAGGCGCTGTTCGGCCATTTTGGCTACACCATCAGCAATGCCGTTCGTGCGCTGTTGCTGGGCTTGACGGGCGGGCGCCTGACACGGTCTCCGGTGTCGGGTCCAACCGCCCACTGGTATCGAAAAATCAATCGGCTGACCGCAGGATTCACGCTGACTGCAGATTTCACCTTGCTGGTGCTGGGTGGCAAGTTCAAATTCGCCGAAAAACTGTCGGGTCGACTTGCCGATGCGCTCAGCCACCTGTACATTGCATCGGCCACACTGAAACGCTTTGAAGACGACGGCCAACCCGAAGAGGACTTGCCGCTGGTCAACTGGGCGCTGGGCGACAGCCTGTTTCGGGTCGAGCAGGCGCTCAGCGGCGTACTCGATAATTTCCCCTCCCCGGCAATCGGTCGAATCCTGCGCATCCTGAGCTTTCCGTTGGGCAGAGCCAATCGTCCGGCCGATGACAAGACCATTCGCAAGGCTGCGAAACTGCTGATGAGTGATAATCCTGCCCGCGACCGCCTGATTCACCGAGTCTTCAAATCACCGTTCGACGATGGTGCAGGCACGGTCTTGAAAGCCTTCAACGCGGTGCTCGCAGCCCGTGAAGCGGAACAGGCGGTCGTCAATGGCTTGAAAAAACAGCCGACACCCGTCAACGTGGAAGCCCTGGCTGAGCAGGCCGTAGAAGCTGGATTGTTGAGCGCAGAACAGGCCAATCAACTCATCACGGCACAGAAACTGAGTGCGGATGTGATCGCTGTCGATGAATATACGCCTGCGGAGTTGGCCGAATTGCTTGGCCATGACGAACAGGTGGAACCGCCTCGTCAAGTGGTTAACGCCTGAATCAATCGATAAATGCCAGCCCGGAGCGGGCTGGCGCTTTTTCTAATCACCTGAATAACGCTTTTCAAAGGAACGTTTATGTCTATGCAACGATTCAAGCCGCGCCGGGCCGCCGTGCTCGGTGCCGGGGTTATGGGTGCGCAAATTGCTGCTCATCTGACTTCGGCTGGCATCCCGGTCCGTTTGTTTGACCTGCCCTCCGATGGCAAGGATCGCAACGCCGGGATCAAACAGTCCATACAGCGCCTGACCAAGCTCAAGCCGCCGCCGCTGGCCTCGAAATCACAAACCGGTGCACTGACGCCGGCCAACTTCGAAGATGACCTGGAACAGCTTTCAGACTGCGATTTCGTTATCGAAGCCATTGCCGAGCGCATGGATATCAAGAAATCGCTGTATGAAAGGCTGGTGCCGCATCTGAACGAACAGGCTATTTTTGCCAGCAACACCTCTGGGCTGTCGATCACGGAACTGGCAAACACCCTGCCCGACGAGATGTCGAGTCGCTTCTGCGGCGTGCATTTCTTCAATCCGCCCCGCTATATGCACTTGGTCGAATTGATACCGCACGCAGGCTGCAAGCCTGAAATTCTTGATCAGCTCGAAGATTTCCTGACCCGCACCCTCGGCAAGGGCGTCGTGCGGACACGCGATACCGTGAACTTCATTGCCAACAGGGTTGGCGTGTTTTCGATGATTTCAACGGTCTATCACGCCAAGCGTCTCGGCCTGGGCTTCGACACGGTCGATGCCCTGACCGGTCCGGCCATTGGTCGACCCAAGTCAGCCACATTCCGCCTGGCCGACGTAGTCGGTCTCGACACGATGGGCAATGTCATTCGCACCATGCAGGACAAGCTTAACGAGGACCCTTGGCATTCCTACTACAAGGCACCGGAATGGATGAGCCAGCTGATCGAAGCCGGGGCACTCGGGCAGAAATCCGGCGCCGGCGTATTCAAAAAGGAAGGCAAAGCGATTCGCGTACTGGACCCGGCGTCTGGCGAATATCGCGATACCGATTACAGCCTTGATGATGGGGTCAAGCAGGTATTGTCAATCAAGGATCCGGCCGAGAAGATGCAGCAATTGGCTCAGGCCACTGGTGAAAATCAGCGCCCGGAATTCGATTTTTTATGGTCGATCCATCGTGACCTGTTCCACTACTGTGCCGTGCATCTGAACGACATCGCCGACAGTGCGCGCGAAATCGACCTGGCCATGCGCTGGGGCTATGGCTGGGAACATGGGCCGTTCGAGCTTTGGCAGGCTGCTGGCTGGGATTCGGTGCATGCGCTTATTCAACGCGATATCGAGGCCAATCAGAGCATGTCCGATGCGGTATTACCTGAGTGGGTACGTCAAACCGACGCAGCCCACAGCGCATCGGGCTCGATCAATGGCTCAGGTCAAGTCGTTGCCCGACCGGATTTGCCGGTTTATCAGCGCCAGCTGCAGCCACCGCGCCTGATTGGCGAACAACGAGACAACGGCACTACGGTGGCTGACCTGCCGGGCGCACGTCTCTGGCACCTGCAGGACGATGTCCTGATTGTCAGTCACAAAACCCGCATGAGCGTTATCGATCAGAGCGTGATTGAAGCATTGAATGAGGCGCTGGACCGGGCCGAGCGGGAATTTTCCGGCATCGTGATCTGGCAACCTGAAGGCCCCTTCTCGGCCGGCGCCAACCTCAAGGCAGCGATGGATTGGGTTCAGAACGGTGACTATGATTCGGTCGCCAAGCTGGTAGAAGATTTCCAGGCGGTCAATCTGCGACTGCGCTACTCGACCACGCCCAGTGTTTCGGCCGTGCGTGGCCTGGCACTTGGCGGCGGCCTGGAGCTGGCCATGCATACCAGCCGCATTGTTGCCCATCTTGAAAGTTATATGGGCCTGGTCGAAGCCGGCGTTGGCTTGTTGCCGGCTGGCGGTGGTCTGGGCACCCTGGCCTTCCGTACGCATGCGCAAACGCAGGCCGGTGACAGCTATGCGTTGCTTGAAAAGCGCTTCAAGCAGGTCGCCATGGCCCAGGTGTCGGGCAGCGCCATGGAAGCACGCGCGATGGGCTACCTGACCGGGCGCGACGAGATCGTCATGCATGAACACGAATTGCTGCACGCTGCACACGGCATGATTGACGGGCTCAATGCCGTCGGCTATCGGCCCGAGCTCGCGGATCAGACAATCCCGGCCGGGGGCGATGTTGCAGCCTCAACCATGAAAATGTTGCTGGCGAATATGATTGAAGGCCGCTTTATTTCGGAACATGACATGGAAATTGCAGGCCGCACGGCTGAAATACTATCCGGCGGCATGATCGATCGGGGGACGCCAGTCACGGAGGACTGGATCTATGCGCTGGAGCGAAAACACTTCGTCGAACTGGCTCGCATGGAGCCGACCCAACAGCGAATCATGCACATGCTCAAAACCGGCAAGCCACTGAGAAACTGACAAAACAAGGACCGGGTGTGCGTCTGGCAGCGTCGGATCGTGCTCAACAACCGCATGTGCTCGTTTGGGCACACGGTTTGCTAGGGCCCGGCGGTCACGTCCACGCGACCATTTGCTTTGCTATTAACCATTTCTCACCAGCCGGCAGAGAACGTGGCTGAAAGTACAAATTGATTAAGGACCAAGATTATGAAAGACGCATACATTGTTTCCGCCGTCCGTACACCGGTCGGCAAAGCCTTCAAGGGTGGTTTCCGTAACACTCGTCCGGATGACTTACTGGCCCATGCGCTGCGCGAAGCCATGAATGAAGTGCCGGATCTGGATCCGGCGCTGGTCGAGGATGTCATCGTCGGCTGCGCCATGCCCGAAGCCGAACAGGGCATGAACGTGGCCCGGATCGGCGCTCTGCTGGCCGGTTTGCCGGAAAGCGTACCGGGTGTGACGGTCAATCGTTTCTGCTCGTCAGGGCTGCAGACGGTTGGCATGGCCGCCGACCGGATTCGTCTGGGCGAGGCTGACGTCATGATCGCAGCCGGTACCGAAAGCATGTCGATGGTCCCGATGATGGGACACAAGGTCGCGATGAATCCCAAGGTATTCGAGGGCAATGAGCACTTGGCAATCGCGTATGGCATGGGCATTACCGCGGAAAAAGTGGCTGAGCAGTGGCAAGTGTCTCGCGAAGCGCAGGACGAATTCGCCTATCACAGCCACCAAAAAGCCATTGCCGCGATTGAAGCCGGCGAGTTCAGCGAGATCCGACCCTACACCGTCATCAGCCATCGACCGGATTTCGCCTCGGGCGCCATTCGAGCGGTAGAACATGTGGTCGATACCGATGAAGGGCCCCGGCGTGACACCACCGTGGAAGCGCTGGCCAAGCTACGCCCGGTGTTTCGAGCTGGCGGCAGCGTAACGGCGGGCACCAGCTCGCAGATGTCGGATGGCGCAGGTGCATTGGTACTGGTTTCTGAAGACATTCTCAAGCGTCATAACCTGACGCCGCTGGCCGTATTCAAAGGCTTCAGCGTGGCCGGTGTGCCGCCGGAAATCATGGGCATCGGGCCGATCAAGGCCATCCCGAAAGTGCTGGAGCAAACGGGTATTCACCAGGACGATCTGGACTGGATTGAATTGAACGAAGCGTTCGCCGCCCAAGCACTGGCCGTGATCGGCGAAACCGGCCTGAATCCTGAAAAAGTCAACCCGCTCGGCGGCGCCATTGCGCTGGGCCACCCGCTCGGTGCTACCGGCGCCATCCTGTCGGCCAAGTTGATCCACGGCCTGAAGCGCCGGAACCAGCGCTACGGCATGGTCACCATGTGCATCGGTACCGGCATGGGCGCGGCCGGTATTTTCGAGGCGGTCTGATGCGCGCGATGGATGAATGAACGCGGTTGTTTAAACGACAAAAAGCCGACGTGAACCTCGCGTTGGCTTTATCGAATCAATAGGCTGTTCGGATCGGCGCCGCTTTGAACCGTTCGTGACAATAACCAAACGGTCCTTCAGCCCAAGCACAGGAATGCTTGATCCTACCCCTTGACAAGCTTTCTCTTCGGTTTGCGCATTGGTATATGAGCCCCAACTGTGCCAGTGCCGATGATCTACTGTGCGAAAAAACAATTTCGAATTGCGCTATTCACCTTATTGCTGACTCACCTATTCTGGGTGCCCTGGGTTTCGGCTCAGCCCATTGCCTCTGAGGACGCACTCTGGATATCCGGCTTTGAAGGCCAGGTCATCTCCGCCCGGTTTCCGCTGATTGATGGGGCCTATCAATTACCGGATTATTCAGTCGCAGATCAGCTGGAATGGGTCATCGCCGAGCTGGCGGTCGGTGAAACGACCACCGTGGCCGAAGTGCAGCAGCGATTCACCTCGGCTTTCGATGCACCGACGATTGCTGATTTCTTTAATGACAATCTGCGCATCAATTTCCCGGACGCGGCCATTCTAGACTTGATTGCGATGACCCCGGTCAGCGCAGTAGCCATAATCGATGGCACCAGTGGCCCTACCAGCAGCGGTTTCCTGCAAATCAACAGCCAGTACTCCGGCGATGAGCTGATCAGTTTTCTGCAGGTCCAGAATTTTTTCGGCACGATCCAGTTTCCGGATGATCAAATACTGGAACTGGATGCGGCGCTGGACAAGTTCCAGAGTTTCCAGCCCGACAACTCCATCTTTGTCGGCTATATCGATCAGCAAAATCAATGCCAGCCGATCAGCACGCGCAGTGCGCTGACGCCCAGGGCACTCGGCTCGATTTTCAAGATGTGGGTACTGGGCGGTTTGGCGGAAGAGGTTGCGGATGTTCAGATCGATACCAGCGATCCCATCACGCTGGTCGCAGCCGAGCGCGCCAGCGGCGGCACGATCAACAGCGAGCCTCTAGGCACCGTGTTCAGCGTGCAGGACATGGCGACATTAATGATGGGCATCAGCGATAACACGGCGACTGATCATCTGCATGAACTGGTCGGTCGCGCAGGCATCGGTCAAGTGGTCCAGGACTACGGCGTTGCCGATCCGGATATCCTGCTTCCCTTTCTGAATATCAGCGAACAGTTTCACGTCTTTTCGCGCTTTGACCTGCCCACTGCCCTGTCCTATGTGAACGGTACAGAACCGTTTCAGGAAACGTTCCTGAGCAATCAGATCGAGCCGCTGGGCCCTTCCTTTCCAACCAATTTCCCGTTTTTCCATCAGCAGCTGCTGACCGATGGGACTTGGGCTGCCAGTCCGGCCGATGTATGCCAGACCCTGGCCGGACTGCGCGCCACAGCTGAAGACAACGGTGCGCTGGAGCTGGTCGATATCGCAATGGCCTCGCAAGCCGCCTTCCCGAACCTGCGAAACGAGTGGGATCGGGTCTGGTACAAGGGCGGCAGCCTGGCCTCTGGCGCCAACGGGCTGCACGTATTGGCCAATGCCTGGCTGCTGGAGAATTCCGGCGACTTTCCGCCCTATGTCGTGGTTGGTCTGGCCAACAATCCGGCCGGCGGCATCGATCAGTTCAACATCAATTCTGTACTGGCTCGAGTGATCGAGTTGGTGCGGAGATTCGAGCCCTGATTCGCAAACACCGCTGATTTATTCAATTAAAACAATTAAGAGATATCGCTCATGAGTATCCAAAAACTGATCGTGCTAGCCGCTCTGCTGTGGTTGACAGGTTGGCCGATGTTGCTGCATGCAGAAATTATTCGCATCAGCGTAGCCGAAAACGGCTCCGAGTCGAATGCCGACAGCTATCAAGCCCGGCTATCGGACAACGGTTCAATTGTGGTGTATCGCTCCAATGCCGATAATCTTGTCGCCAACGATACCAACGATTGGCCGGATATCTTCCTGCGGGATGTTACTGCTGGTAGCTCCGAGCGAATCAGCCTGGCGCCAGGCGGCAGTCAACTGACCAGCTACAGCAAGGCACCGTCCATTTCGTCCGATGGACAATGGATCGTGTATGAAGGCCGGTTAGGCGGTATCACCTCGGTGCTGGTCTACGACCGAATCAATGGAATCACACTGAACCCTCTACCTGATACCTTCAGCGGCAACCCGGACACACCAAGCACGGCCCGTGTTGGACCGGCAATTGCTGGCAACGGTAGCGTGTTCGCATTTCAGACCAACAGCGCGCTGCAGAATGCCTTTCCGGCCAGCATCCGCCCAGTCAATGATGACACCGATACGGCACCTGATATTTTCATTTACGACCTGGTTACATCACCCACGCCGCCTGTTCAACGCATCAGCCGGCAATCGAATAGCAATAGCCTTGACGCCGACAATCGCAATCCATCCATCGATGAAACGGGCCAGTTCATCGCGTTTGAATCGTTTTCAGACCTGCTGCCAGAAGACGACAACAACCAGGGCGATATCCTGCTCAAGGATCGCCTGAATGGCCCATTGCAATTGATCAGCGCAACGCCGGCTGGTGCAAGTGGCAATGCAGTCAGTCTCGAACCGGCCATCTCCGACAACGGTAATTTCGTCGCCTTCCGCTCGGGCGCAAGTAATCTGGTTCCCGAAGACACGAATGCGCGTCTTGATATTTTCGTGCGGAATGTTTCAGCCGGGACAACAGAGCGAGTCAGTGTGGCATCGGACAGCAGCCAGGCCAATCAGAACAGTTTCGAGCCCGATATTTCGGGTGATGGTCGATTCGTCGTCTTTCGATCCAATGCCAGCAACCTGGTTGCCGGCGACACGAATGCCAGAACGGACATTTTCGTCCACGACCGCAGTACAGGCGAAACCGCCAGAGTCGGACAGCCAGCTGGTGAAGACTCAAACGGCAATAGCGTAAACCCTGCTATATCAGGCGACGGTCAGTGGATCGTGTTCGAGTCCGACGCCACCAACCTGGTTGCAGGCGACACCAACGGTGCACGCGATATCTTCCGGGCACCCAATCCACTGTTCAATACCCGCACCACCTCGCCGGGAGGCAGCCATGAATAGGCGTAAATTATTGCCGTCACTTATCGCTGTGCTGTTGCTGCTGAGCTGGTTTTGTACCGCTCAAGCAGGCGATGGCGAAATTCTGTTCATCAACAGTTTCGAAGGCACTGGCAACGTGCCACAGTTTGTCTCGGTTGATGATCAGGTCGGCGTGGTTGAACAGCTGCTGATTGTCGATATTGATACTTCCGAGCCAGCCAATCAGAACGGCGTGTTTTTCTCGCTGGTCGATGCACCGGCCGGCATGACTATCAACGATCGCACGGGGATCATTCAGTGGACGCCTGCGCTGGTCCAGGTGGGTAGCGATTCGGTGACGGTGCAGGCTGAAGATCTCGAAGGACTGACCAATACGCTGTCGTTCAATCTCGAGGTCATCAGCACGTCCGGGAGCCCGTTGATTCAGCCCATTCCCGATCAGGTCATTGTTGTCAATGAGACTTATCTGTTTGACGTTCAAGCCACCGATCCTGACCCGGCAGAGGTCCTGCTGTATGAACTGATCGACCCACCAGGCGGCCTTGTAATGAACAGCGCCAGCGGCGAGTTGAGCTGGACCCCCGAAGCGAGCGATATTGGTGCCTACACCATTCGGGTGCGTGTATCCGATCCGGGCGGAGCAGCCAACGAGACATTGTTCAGTCTTCAGGTTGTTGCCTCCAATCTGCCACCGGTCATCACCGCCCTGCCCGATCGCGGTGCAGCGCCCACTGTGCCGGTTGAGATTCAGGTCGATGCGGCCGATCCTGATAACAATGATGTGAGTTACAGCTTATCAATCCGACCCACCGGCATGGTGATTGACCCGACCAGCGGCTTGATTCGCTGGACGCCAACCCTGCAGCAGCTCGGGCCGCATGTGGTCACAGTGGTGGCATCCGACCCGCTCGGCGCGAACGATTCGGCCACATTCGAAATCGTCGTCGACCTGAACCGCGCGCCGGTAGCTGTAGACGATGCCGGCTATCGCGTCGAGCGTGGCGATACATTGATCGTGCCAGCCCCCGGCGTGCTCGATAACGACAACGATCCGAACAGCGACGCGCTGAGCACACTGCTGGGAACCGGCCCCGAGCGTGGCAGCTTGCTGTTGAACAGCGATGGCGCGTTTGAGTACACACCGGACAACCCGATCGGCACGATCGGTTTCGAAATCGACTGGGAAGCCAACGTGAGCGGTGGTGGAGGCAATTGGATGCCGATCATTGCCAACATGGACGACGATGAACAGTCCGAAATTCTGGTAAATCTTGCTGGCGGGTGTTGCCAACGCGAGATTCGCGCTTATGACGGAATCGATGGGTCTTTGGAATGGGCCACGCTTTTTGCAAATCGCGAGCTTTCTTTTACTTCACAACCCGCAGTTGCAGATATTGATCTGGACGGAATGCCGGAGTTGATTGTTGTTGGCGGTCAACCCGATGCGTTCCCGAGCCGCGAATCCATTTTGTACGCCTTTGAGCATGATGGCACGCTCAAGTGGTTAAGTGAGGAGTTTCCAGGCAGCATTTATCGAAACGGGAGTCTTGCTTCGAACTTCGACTTTTTCGGATCAGCATTGAGTATTGCAGATCTGGACCAGGATGGTTTCCCGGAAATAGTAACCGCGCCAACAGGCGGCCCCGTTCAATTTGCGGTTTGGGATCACGAGGGCCAGCTGATACGAACGGTGGAAAGTGAGACCTCCAACTTGAATGACCTCTCTGTCCGAGTGACGCTAGTCGACCTGGATCTCGACGGCGATCTTGAGGTTGTCGTAGGCGGCACCGCCTGGCACCATGATGGCACTTTTATCTGGGACATCGGCATTGCTTACGGAAACAATTATCTGAATACATTTCCGATCGTGGCCAATCTGGATGAAGATCCCTATCCAGAGTTGATCAGGATACGGGGAATTGGAACCGATGGATTGGACCAACGTGCCAATCTACTGGCGGTTAACCACGACGGCTCCATAAAATGGGAAATTCCAACGCCGGGACTGGGCACAGCGGATGCTCCACTGACCGCCGCCGACTTGAATCAGGATGGCTTTGCCGATGTCATACGAATGGGCCCGAACTTCGAGGGCTATGTCGAAGCAAGGGATGGGCGCGACGGCGCCCTGCTCTGGACCAGCAACGTGGAGTCCGGCCGTGGAGGAACAACGGTCTTCGACATGGACCGCGATGGTTTTCCGGAGGTCATTGCGTTCGATCCGTCCAGCAGATTGCACGTTTTGAACGGACAAGACGGAACAAGCCTGGAGGTCTTTCCGACGATCGGTGGAGGAATCCGGCCCCCGCTCAATACGTCTCCGGTCTTCGCCGACATCGATACCGACGGTCAGGCCGAACTGGTTCTTTCCATGGGCGCCAGCTTTGGTAACTCGCCAAGCATATCGGTGTATCAGAGCCCCCAACAGGACTGGGGCCCGATGCGCTCAATCTGGAATGAGTGGAAATACCGGGTGACCAACGTCAATGATGATTTAACCATTCCCGGACAAGAGCGGCCACACTGGCTGCAGCCTGGTCTAAACCAGGCCCGCGTCAACGAACGCCTGCCCGAAGCTCGTATTGAGGAACAAGACCAGTTCAGCTATCGCGCCAGCGATGGTCTGCTGCAATCGAATGTCGCCAATGTCGACATTACTATTCTGCCGCCCAACACCCCTCCGCGAATTCTATCGATCCCGCGAACCTTGGCCTCGCCCGGATTCGAGTACGTCTATCGTGCGCTGGCCGTCGATGCGGATCCCGGCGAGAGCCTGACCTGGTTGATCGCAGAAG
>CAKZPB010000136.1 GCA_937138395.1 uncultured Pseudomonadota bacterium | reverse complement strand
ACCACTGATTTTGTTCAACTGCTTGGCCCGGATGACCCTCGACTGGCGACCAGCTGGAGCAATCTGGCCAACCGCCGTTCTGAACAGGGGTTTCTGAGCGAAGCCATGGAAGCTCACGCGGATGCATTGCGATTGACTCGACTTCACTATGGCAAAGATCACCCCTGGGTTGGTCTGATCACAGGATTTCAGGCACAAACCCTGCAGCGTATGGGCAATCTTGAGGACGCTCAGGCCCACTTTGATCGGGCCCTTGAATTACTGGCCGACGAGCCTGGTTTTCACGTTCGAATTGCATTGGAGTCTGCTGCCAATCAGTTTCTGGCTGGCAACCTGGCTCAAGCGCAGACCACATTGGATGAAGCCCGTGCCGTGATCAACGAAACCTATCCTGAAGGACATGCTCGACATTTGCGGATGCTCGAGCTGCAAACGCAGATGGCGCTTGCCGACCGATCGACTGAAGAAGTCGAGCTCGGCATTGAGCAGTTAAGCGCAGGCGGAGCCAATGCTGATTCGATCGCGCTTTTGCAGATCCAGCAACGTATTTATCAAACGGATTGCATCGCCGCGAAACACGCTTGGGACCAAATCGATCCGGCAAACGAGATGAAAAAAACCGCCCTGTATCGGGCGGCTTTTCACCTACTGTCAAGCTATTGCGATTGATGTAAACAGACGTTATTGTTCGAAGCTATCCGCAAACAACAGGTCGCTTGCGTCGTCATTGATGATTGTCGAGTTCGCTGTGCCATTCAGAATTTCCCCGCCTGTAGGTGAACTCAGTTGGACAGTGAACTGTTCATCGAACTCACCTTCAATATCGCCTGCGACCTGGATCGTAATTTGAATGCTGATCACGCCGGGTGGGAAGCCGACTCCGCCGGAGGGCAGCACGCCGCCGACAAAATCGTCGGCAGTTGCTGGATTGCTACCACTGCCAACCACGGCCCAGTTGACGCTTGCAGGTGCCTGAATAAAGCCCGTGCGACTGATTTCAAAGGTGAACGCAGTGCTGCCGCTATTGCCCTCGGGTCCTGCAATCGTAATCGCATCGATACTCATCTGGCTTTCGTCATCGATGATCACACCTTCAACTGCAGATGCATTGTTGTTGACGACACAACCGGATGGATTGATCAACCCCATTCGATAGCCTTCATCCCCTTCGAACAGCCCATCGCCTGTCACTTGAAGTTCAATATCGATGAACTCATCACCGGGCTGCATCACGAAGGTCTGCGTGCCCAGGTTCCAGTTCAGAAAGTCATCGCTGTTGACCCCGTTTCCGCCGGAGGCAGCGAGTTCGGCTTGAAAACTGCAGAGTCCACCAAGTAATTGGCTACGCGTCACGCGTAGCGTCTGCACCGAGCCGATGATGAAATTTCCCTCCACGAGGTCAATCAGGATGGGCTCAATTGAAACAATGGCTACAGGTAGCAGTGCATCGTCGTTCAGGATCGTCGCTGATTTGGCAAAGACTGCGCCGGGCTGACCATTGGTCAATCCGGCCAGCGCGAGCCGGAAGCCTTCGTCGGGCTCAGACGCGGTATCACCGATGACATTGATGGTGACGTCGGTCGAATTTGCACCAACATCAAAAAACGCGCTGCCGCTGGTGCTGCTGAAATCCGCTATGTTCGCGGGCGTTGGCCCTTCGCCTAACACGTTCCAATTGGCAAAGGAAATGTTTCGCGTATCGCCATTTCTCAGCAGCGTAAACGGAAACGGTGTTGTGCCGCTGTTGCCCTCATTGCGAGCGGTGATCGTGTTCGGTTCGATAGAAATAATTGGCGGCTGCAGCTCATGCGCGCCGATATCGGGAAGATTTCCGCCTCCCGTTGCCCGCGTGAACAATGAACCCCGCTGATCGCTGGTCAGTGTTGTCGACGGGTCCGAGCGATCAACTGCCACTGCGCTGGCAGTCAGCGGTGCCAGTGGTACGCAGCGAAGGTTTGCGGTAGCTCCAGCCAGTACCGTGCAACCCATATCCTGCACAGAATCCAGACCGCTGATATTGTTGAATACATTTGCCGTATTGCTACCGTTGATCTCTGCTGCGCTGTCACCAAACTGCGACGAGTGAACGTTGAGCACCGAGCCTGCTTCTACAAGCACGTTCCCGTTGGTCAGCGCGAAGTTGTCAGCAATCAGGGTTGCGCTCAGATCTGCAGTCGAGTTGTCGATCAGGTGAAGACCACCCACCGAATTTGATCCAGCGCCCTGGTTTTGACTGATCGTTACATGCTCCAGATTCAGCGTGCCGCTCTGGACTTGGATTCCCGCAACTGGAAGCGCTGGAGCGTCTTCAAGGCCAACATTGTCGACGATACTTGAGTTGAACATGTCCAATACTGAGTCGTTTACAGAGACAATGCCTCCAGCACTGGCGCGCACGCGGTTGTCATGCATGGTCGTAGAGGCGATCGTCGCTTGCACACCATTCAACAAGCGAAGAGCGCCAGTCTGGTTGGCTTTGAACTCGGAATTAAGCAACAAAAGGTTATTGGATTCCGAAGACGTGCCGGCAACACGGAGTGCATGACCCTGGAAGTCGCTTGTACCGCTGAAGTTGATGCCGCTGTTCAACTCGAAAATAGAGTTGGTGATGACCGCAGTGGTGAAATCTTCCAATGCCAGCGCACCGCCAAAGCCTGACGTTGCATTGTTTCCAAAAAACGTAGACCGGTTAATGCTAAATGACGCGTTGTCGCCAGCGTTAATTCCGCCTCCTCTTTGCGCGTCGTTGTTTTCGAAATGCGAATCTTGAATGTTGACACCGAGCCATTTAATGTCTGCCGCGCCACCAAAATCCACGCCACTGTTCCCCTCGAAGTGGCTGTTTTCGATAATCAGGCGCTCTCCAGAAATGTCAGGTCTGCCGTAAACAGCCAAGCCGCCGCCATAGGAACTGCCGCCTGCATCCGGGGTGACGCTGTTGTCCTTGAACTCGCTGTCGATGATTGACAGTAGCGCATTTGTTTTGCCAAGCCTAGCGCATACTGCACCACCGCGAACCGGACAGGTGAAATTACCGGGATCGTTACCTTCTTTATGTGACCCAAAGAATTCAAGGTTTCTCAGCTCCCAGATATCGGCGTTGAGTTGCGCGATATTGGTCTGATCTATTACTAATATTCCTTCAGTGGAGCTGGTTGTTATTCTGGCTTTGTCGGAAGGTGATGGGCCGATCAGCCTCGCTGGAGAATTAATCGTTAGCAATCCGTCCAGATTGATATCGCCGATGCCACTTTGAATGAAGATGTCGATCGGGGTCAATAATGGGGGCGTTGCTCCTGGAATCGGGCAGTCGGGTGAAAATGTAGTGATTGCGGTACTGCCAGCTTCGTTCGCATTATTGATGGCTTCAGCCAGTGAGCACAGTCCATCGTTATTGCCGGGCACGAAAGGGGCGCCGGAATTGGTGTTGACTGTGATGGGGTTGCCTGCCTCGCACACCGAAGACCATGCCATGAGGAATACGCCGCCAGTCAGCATGCAAGCCAGGACCGTTTGGTTCAGTTCAAGCTTCGGAAATGTCATCGGATTTGGCTCCATGGAGTGTTGAACCGTTCAATGTCAGCGGGAGGGTTGATGCCTGACTGGACAACCTGTGATTCCCGGTAAGGATTATTCGAGGCGCTGAGCGGTGACACTCCATAGCGCTTGTCATCAATGTCTTCAGGAAAAATCGATGAAAGGCCGGCGCGATCCATCAACAGGGTCTGCGCAGTCCCGATAGTCGGCAGCAAAATCAATAAGAAAATGATGAGCCAGCATCTTCGGCATGGTTTGAGTGAATGGTTCATTGGTTTGCCCTCAGTATGTGATAGTCCCCAATTGCAATCGACGTGCCAGATAAAAAACCTCTGATAAACAAGTACTTATGGAAAATGGTCACAGGGGATGTCTGTGTTTCCGCACATCTATCCATGCGCGTTTCACGGGCAGTCCAGCTTTCTAGACAGGTGGTTAGGGCTTTCTGTGGATCAGGGAAGGGAAGGTAGTAAGCCAGGGCGACCAGGCCGGACCCAGGCGCGTGCGATACAAAATACTGGACGGCTGATCCGCCGCGTTGTTCAGGGCTCGAATGGCCGGGGTTGCCAGTTCAGCTGCTGTCGAGCCAGTGTGTCGTCGACGTCCAGATCCTCTCGCTGGCGCGCGATCATGGCCGGCCTGATGGATTGAAAACGCCCGCTCATGTGGGCCAGTCGCAAGCCCGGTGTTATCAACCAGGGCGGCAGTCGCAGCAGGCGCACGGATTGTTGTTCACTTTGCGCGATGCGCTGGATCATGTCACGGTAGCCGAGGGCTTCACCGCCACCCAGCTCGAAGCATTCCTGGCCGAAGCCGGTCCTTGGTATCAGGCAAACGATCAGGTCTGCAAGGTCCTCGACATGTGCGGGTTGACGTAAACCATTCCCTGCACAGGGCAGCCAGCGCCGGGTTTTTACCAGCTTGCGAATGACTGAAATATTGGCGTCGTCACCGCCATAGATCAGCGTCGGGCGCAGCAGGGTCAGATCGATGCCGCGTTGCTCGGCCAGTCGTTCGAGTTGCTGCTCGCTATCCAGCAGCGTTTGAATCATGGCGCGTTCGTTGCGATCCTTCGAATTGTGCTTGAACAGCACACTGGCTGAACTGAGCGCAATGACTCTCCGTACTGCCGGTGTAGCCCGGACCTGTCGCAGTGCCAGCGACAACGGTCCCACGCTCAGCAATGTTTGGGTCTGACTGCGGATTGGTTCACTCGACAAGTCTTGCTGAATCCAGATTACGTTGGCGCGATGCTCCACAGGGACTTGGCGGGAAACCGCCAGTACGGCATGACCACCTTCAATGAGCAAAGGAATCAGGGCCTGCCCGACCTGACCCGTGGCGCCAAGAACCAGGACCGGAGGAAGGGTATGGCCGTGCGTGGCGATTGAATTCATGTACTCGGCGGACGTCGCCGTAGCCATACCAGCGGCGCCATGATTGCCGCATGCAACACCACCAATAATGCCCAGATCGGCCGCTGCCACTGGGGCCAGATGGGCTTGCAGTGCTTGTTCAAATAGCGCCACAGGCCGCGATGCTTGGCCCAGTGAACGGCCAGCGGGCGGCTGTTCGACGATGCGCCGCCGACGTGGACGATCTGAACGTCGGCACACCAGCGGATTGTCCAGCCTGCGTTCTGCAGGCGCGCGAACAGGTCCAGATCTTCAAAATGTAACGGATAGTCGGCATCGAATCCGCCGACTGCTTCAAGCGCTGTACGACGAACCAGCATGCAGGCACCCGAGACTGCTTCGATTTCGATCGATTCACTGGGTGCCGGGGTATGGGTCAAATCGATCCGCGCTTGATCAGATTGATCACTCGACCGAAGTTCGGCCAGAATGCGCTTGGGCGTTGGGAGCTGTCTGCGACTGGCACGTTGTTCCAGCCCGGTTTCACTCAGTACCTTGCCTGAGACCAGTCCGGCACGGGGGTGCCGATCCAGTTCCTCGACCAGGCGCACAAGATCGTCCTGATCGATCATGGAGTCCGGATTCAGCACGAGCAGATAGTCGCGCGACAGGGCTGGACGATAGCGTTCGATTGCGCCGGCGAATCCGAGATTGCGGTCGTTGCGCTCGATATGAATCTGCTTTGATTGCGGCAGTAATGCCAGGCTATTATCACTGGACGCGTTGTCGACGACGTGGATCAAAAGCTCATTTCCGCCGTCCGCAATCAGGGTTTCGACGCAGCGTCCCAGCCACGGTCCGGCGTTGTAGTTGACAATCAGGACCTCGACCCGATCGAGTCCGGTTGCAGCGTTCATTGGCTGGGTTTCAGCAGCTGTTTAATCAGCGACCAGCGTGTGGTCTTGGTGTTCTTGAGCTGTTCGATCTCCCGTTCGCGTTCCAGCAACAGTTCGCCGGCGCGAATATGTTTACCGACTTCATCGCTATAGTGCTGATAGACCGATTCGGTGCGATCGCTGAACAAGGACAGAGCGTGTGCATCCGGAAGCGTATCCGCGGCATTGCTGGCCACGGCCAGGTAGTACATCGGGTGCAACCCGGGCGAGGCTTGACGCTGAACACGCCCGTCCTCCTCCGACAGCAGGTGTTGGGTTCCGTCTCCATTGCTGGATTCGAGACTCCAGATCGCAGAGTGAAACATCAGTTTTTGCCCGTACAGCCGGTGGTGATTGAAGTACTTCGCCAGCAGCTGCTTGAACTCGTCCTGATATAGCTCGCGCACGTGGTGTTCATTGTTGAAGCCGGTATCGTCGGAATACGTCTTCTTGTCGGGAGTGGAAATGATCAGCAGACCATCGGGCGCCAGCACGCGGCGAAATTCACCGATCAGCTGATCGTGCTCGGCCAGATGCTCCAGCGTTTCAAAAGACACGACACAATCGTATTGGCCATCTTCAAACGGCAGGTCGAGGGCACTTGCTTGATGAAACTGCAGGTGATCGCGTTGGTATTGTTGTCTTGCATGCTTGATTGCCTCGCTTGCAATATCGACGCCGTCGACGTGCTTGGCAACGCGTGACAACAGGTGACTGCCATAACCTTCACCGCAGGCGGCATCCAGTACGCGCTGGCCTTTGACGAGTTCGGTGGCCCAGGCGTAGCGGTGCCAGTGCTCGTAAAAGATTTCGCGGACACATTCCGGCGTGAAGCGTTCGCCGGTAAATTCAAGCGCCGAATCGGGTTCTTCTGCCGGAGCCATCAGAGCTTGAATTCTTTACCCAGATACACGTTACGCACGTCTTCATCGTCGAGCACGTCCTGAGGCGAGCCCTGGGTCAGCACGCGGCCTTCGGAGATGATGTAGGCGCGATCGCAGATGCCGAGGGTTTCGCGTACGTTGTGATCAGTGATCAGGATGCCGATGTTACGCTCCCGTAAATGCTTGACGATCCGCTGGATTTCGCCGATTGAAATCGGATCGACACCGGCAAACGGTTCGTCCAGCAGCATGAAGCGCGGGTTCGCAGCCAGTGCACGCGCGATTTCAACCCGCCGTCGCTCACCACCAGACAGGCTGATGCCGGACTGGTCGGCCAAGTGGCTGACGCTGAATTCCTCCATCAGGCGGGCCGCTTCCTGTGTGCGCTGCTGCTCGTCGAGGTCATCGCGCAATTCAAGTATGGCCAGAATATTGTCCTGCACGGACATGCGGCGGAAGATCGAAGCTTCCTGCGGCAGATAACCCAGGCCCTGGCGCGCTCTGCGATGCATATTGGCGCGAGTGATATCCGTACCGTCAAGCTTGATGCTGCCGCCATCCGCCGGCACCAGCCCGACGACCATGTAGAAGCAGGTGGTTTTACCGGCGCCGTTCGGCCCCAGCAGCCCGACCACTTCGCCCTGTTCGACCTGTAGTGATACACCGTGCACCACGGCACGAGAGCGATAGCGCTTGACCAGTTGTTCAGCGAGTAACATGGTGTGCTGCTCTAAATCAGTTGTTGTCCGGCATTGCACCGGGTTCAATGATGACGCGAGCCCGATTGTCGCCATTGCCGCTGCCGCTCAGGCTCTCGTTATTCAGGTCATAGACCAGCCGGTCGCCGGTGAATTCGCCCTGTTCATGACGGATGACGGCACTGCCGGTCAGCGTGACGATATTGGTCACGACATCGAAGAAAATAGTGCGCGCTTCGCCGCTGACAATGCTGCCGTCTTCCAGCTGATCACGCCACTGGGTCGGGCTGCCGAACAATTCGATTTCGGTCATTTCGCCATCCGCCTGCCGGATGATGCCGCGATCGGCCTGAATTTGCATCGGTCCACGCTTGATATAGACGTTGTCGTTGAATTCGGTGACGCCGGTTCGCAAGTCATACCGATTGTTTTCCGAGTCAATCACGATCGGCGCTTCCGAAGCCGGCCGGGTGTCAGACTCTGACGCGCTGGCCTGCGTTACCGCAACGCGGGTCGGATCGGGTTCGGACGATTCGTCCTGTGACCAGGCCGGATTATTCAGCAGGCCTGCGAGCAGCAGCCCGGTAAGTACCTTGAACATCATTTTGTAGCTCCGCACGTTGTTCTTCCACCCATACTGTAAGAGTACCACCGTGTAGTTCAGTTCCCGCCTGCCGCACACGGGCGACATCGGGCGAATGCAACTGCTGGCGTTCTCGATCATAGCGGATGAACTCGGATTCCAGCACGATGACGCCGTCCGGGTGATCCTGCTTGAGTTCGACCTGGCCGCTCAGACTCAATTGCTGATGATTGCGATCGATCGTTCCAGCCGCAGCCTGTCCGTTCCAGGGGCTTTGCTGCTGCAGGAGCTGAAATTCAGGCCTCGTGATTTCGGCCTGACGGCGCTCGGCATAGTGTTTCAGGCTTGGGGCCGCAAGCGTCAGCTCAAGCTCACCCTCGGCATTGAATACTTCTGCGCTGAAATTCGTCAGCGCGTAGTCGATCAACTGGCTTGTGTCTGAATCGGTTACGGCATTGTCATCGTCGTTTCGGCTCGACCACCACTGCGCTGCAAGTACCAGCAACAATGTCAAACCGGCCAGCAGCCACACGGTTTTACGGTTCATGGTTTTTTCTTGCCTTGTATGCCGAAACCTGCGCGCCAGTCAGCCAGTTGACCGCTGGCGTTCAAGAGCAGCTCGCACAACTCGCGTACCGCACCGCGTCCGGCACGGGCCTGAGTGATGTAGTCGGCCTGGCCGCAGATCCAGGCATCGGCATCGGCCGGACAGACTTTCAGGGCTGCCTGGGACATGGCGGGCCAGTCGACCAGGTCATCGCCCATGTAGGCGGTGTTCGCGGCCTGAATATCCGCTTTGGACAGCAATTCATTAAAGGCTTCGCCTTTATCGTGCCGGCCTTGTTCAAACAGTTCGATACCGAGCTCGGTCATTCGATGTTCGACCAGCCTGGAGCGCCGAGCGGTCAGCACGGCGACGCGATAGCCTGAATTCATCAGACCCTTCATGCCGAGACCATCGCGTGAATGAAAGGCCTTGATTTCATTGCCGGCGTCGTCACGATAGAGACGGCCATCGGTCATTACGCCATCGACATCGAACACCACCATGCGAATGTCTCGGGCTTGTTCGAGCAGGGCGGCCGGCCAATCGATGCTATGAAAATCATCGCTCATGGCTAGACCACTCCAGCCTGCAGTAGATCCTGAAAGTTCAGCGCACCAATCAGACGCTGGTGTGCATCGACCACCAACAAGCCCTGGATCCGACGGCGCTGCATCAACTCCACGGCCTTCGCGGCCAGCGCGTCGGCCGGAATCGTGTGAGGGTTTTCAGTCATCAGCTGTTGGACCGCGGTCGTGCGGATATCGCCAATGCCGTCCAGCCCGCGCCGTAGATCGCCATCGGTCAGAATGCCCACCGGCCGGCCTTCCGGGTCGGTAACAGCGCACAGGCCCAACCGGCTTTTCGTCATGACGACAATGGCTTCGGAAATGGTCTGTTCCGGTTTGATCAGCGGCAGATCATCGCCTTGATGCATGACGTCGCGAATGTGCAGCAGCAACTTCTTGCCGAGCGCGCCGCCGGGATGCGATAGCGCGAAATCCTCTGCAGTAAAGCCGCGCGCTTCCAGCAGGGCAATAGCCAGTGCATCGCCCATCGCCATTTGCGCTGCAGTTGAAGCGGTCGGAGCCAGTCCGAGCGGGCAGGCTTCACGGTCCACGCTGGTATCGAGGTGCACATCGGAATGTCGGGCCAGCGATGAATTGCTGCGACCGGTCATGC
This sequence comes from uncultured Pseudomonadota bacterium, assembly GCA_937138395.1. Taxonomy (GTDB): domain Bacteria; phylum Pseudomonadota; class Gammaproteobacteria; order Xanthomonadales; family Wenzhouxiangellaceae. Next base: position 85,105 of record CAKZPB010000136.1, on the reverse strand, counting down.
TGATCAGCCCGACTCCCAATCGTTTGATGACCGGCAACAGCGCCAGGATTTCGCTGGTCTCACCCGAGTTCGACAGCGCGACGATCAGATCATCGGATTTGATCATGCCCAAGTCGCCATGGCTGGCTTCTGCCGGATGCACAAAAAAAGCCGGCGTTCCGGTCGAGGCCAGCGTGGCCGCCATCTTGTGGCCGATATGGCCGGATTTTCCCATCCCGGTGATGATCAAATGCCCGGAACAGTCCAGAATGCGCTGACAGGCTTCAATAAAGTGTTCGTCCAGGCGGTCTGCAAGCGACTGGATGGCACGTGCCTCGGTATCGAGCACCGAACGTGCATGCTGGATCAGATCGGTTGGGTCCTTCATGACTGCATTCTAGGCCAAGGCCTGAACAATCACCACGACCTGATAAACCACATACGACAACAACAGCACCGTGGCACCGAGCCGGGTAACACCGCCACGGGTATAGGCCATGATGGCCAGCAGCGCAAATATGCCGGACATGACGATCAAATCACGACTGATCAGCATGGGCTCGATGACCATCGGGTGAATCAATGCGGCGATGCCCAGCACGCCCATCAGGTTGAACAGGTTCGAGCCAAGAATATTGCCAATACAAAGGTCGTCCTCTTTCTTGACTGCACTGGCAATGGCCGCAGCCAGTTCAGGGAGACTCGTGCCGAGCGCCACGATCGTCAGACCAACGACCGCTTCGGACACATGCATGATCTCAGCAATGGTGACCGCTCCGTTGACCAGGATGTGGGCACTGAGCGGCAGAATGATCAGGCCGACCACGGTCCAACCCACGGCTGAACGGGTCTCCATCTGGTCAGGGATTTCAGCCAGCAGGGCCTCGGTGTTGGCGCTGGGTTCGGCCTGGCGGATGGCGCGAAACACCATGGAAAACAAGAACAGCCCCAGGCCGCTGATCAGGATCGTGCCGTCGACCCGGGACAGCGAGCCGTTCATCATCAAGAAGGCCGAAGCCAGGGTTACCAGGCCGAGCACCGGAAATTCGTATTGCCTTGATGACTTGTCGATCATCATCGGATAGATCAAGCCGGTCAGTCCCAGGATCAGACCGACATTGGCAATATTGGACCCCAGCGCATTGCCAATGGCCAGCGATGGGTTGCCTTCTGCAGCGGCCAGGGCCGAGACGACCATCTCGGGCGCAGAGGTGCCGAAGCCGACAATGGTCAATCCAACAATCATCGGTGCAACGCCGAAATTGCGTGCCAGCGCCGAGGCGCCGGCCACCAATCGGTCGGCCGACCAGACCAGCAGGATGAAGCCGGCAATCATCTGGAGTGATGCAATCAGCAGAGGCATGGGGCAGAGTCAGTAGCGGGTCGTCGTGTCAACATATCGATATTTGGTTTACCATGGGTAAATTCGTTTCGTCCGGTTGATTCCAACCGGCGCTTGAATAGTCTCCTTAATAAACGTTGAAGGACTGCAGAGTGTATGGACAGTAACGCTATTCAGCAACGCCTGATCGAGCATTTTCCGAATGCCAGGATCATCGTCAGCAGCGAGGACAACGTGCATTTTAGCGCGAAAGTGGTCGATGCTGGTTTCGAGGGTTTGAGTCGGGTCGCGCGTCATCGGTTGATCCACGATGCGATTGGCGCAGCCGTCGGTCGTGAAATTCATGCGCTGAGCCTGCAGTTGTTGACGCCGGAACAGGATGCCAATGGCTAGGATACAGATCGAGGGCGGGGTGCCGCTCGAGGGCTCGGTGCAGATCTCGGGCGCCAAGAACGCGGTACTGCCGATTCTGATGGCGAGCCTGCTGTCAAAACAACCCTGTCGACTGAAAAACGTCCCGCATCTGAAAGACGTCACGACAACCATCGAACTGCTGGCCCAGATGGGGGCTGTGGTTGGACTCGCTGATCAGTTCACGATCGAGCTGGTGGCCGATTCGGTTTCCCATCAGGAGGCGCCCTATGAGCTGGTCAAAACCATGCGTGCCTCGATTCTGGTGCTTGGCCCGCTGGTGGCGAGATTCGGGCGGGCCAAAGTGTCCTTACCCGGCGGCTGTGCGATTGGCGCACGCCCGGTTGATCAGCACCTGAAGGGCCTGGAAGCACTCGGTGCATCGGTACGGGTCGAGTCCGGCTACATCCAGGCCACTGCCGACCGCCTGAAAGGCGCCAAGATTGTGCTCGATACCGCCACGGTGACCGGCACGGAAAACCTGATGATGGCTGCGGTACTGGCTGAAGGGGAAACCCTGATCGAGAACGCCGCCCAGGAACCGGAAGTGGTCGATCTGGCCAACTGCCTGATCAGCATGGGAGCCGAGATCAGTGGTGCAGGCAGCAACTGCATCCGGATCCAGGGCCAAGCCGAGCTGGCCGGATACGACTACAGCGTGCTGGCCGACCGGATCGAGGCTGGCACATTTCTGGTGGCTGCGGCCATGACCGGAGGCCATGTGCAGGCGCGCGGCGCCGTGCCGGATACGCTTGATTCGGTCCTGCAAAAGCTGGAGCAGTCCGGCGCAGATATTTCCACCGGCGAACACTGGATCGAGCTGAACATGCATGGCCGTCGACCCAAGGCCGTGGATGTGTCGACAGCGCCATTTCCCGGATTTCCGACCGATATGCAAGCCCAGTTCACTGCGTTGAATGCCATTGCCGATGGCACCGGGATTGTTCGGGAGAACGTTTTTGAAAATCGCTTCATGCACGTATTGGAACTGCAGCGTCTGGGCGCGGACATGCGCCTGGAAGGCAATACCGTCATTATTCGCGGTGTGCCCAAGTTGACCGGAGCGCCGCTGATGGCGACTGATTTGCGCGCCTCCGCCAGCCTGGTGCTGGCCGGCCTGGTGGCCAGCGACAGCACCATCATTGATCGCGTCTACCACATTGATCGGGGCTACGAAAATATCGAAGAAAAGCTGGGCCAGTTGGGTGCAAGAATCAAGCGCCTGCCCGCGGGGTGAGAATTCAGAAAGCTGACAATCAATACCAATTGCAGATTAGGCAGATTTCCGCAGATTCCATCAGTTTATTGGCGGGCCAGTGGTTTGCATCGAAACTGACTTGAGGGCCTAACTTCAGATTGCGCTTTTACAGAACATAGGGTTTTGCATTTTTTAATCTGCGTATATCTGCGGTTAATGGGTTTACCCAGCGCCCATTTCTTGTAAGGCCAGCTTGGCGCGTTGGCCGATGTCTGAACTCGATCGTGCAGCAAAACGATAGTGCTCGATTGCCTGTCGTGTATTGCCGTCGGCGCGCTCGATGTTGCCCAGGAAAAAGTGCGCCGTGGCCGTTGGCAAGCGCTCGATGCTGGCCTGCAGGTCCTCACGCGCGCCGGAGCGCTTGTCCAGCTCCTGTCGTGCCATGCCGCGTCTCAGGTGATGGTAGAACCAGCCAGCATTGCGCTGCAGCGCCTGGCCATAGGCGCGCTCGGCGTCGGCATGCCGGTCCTGTTGCGACAGTGCATCGCCGCGCAGGCCGTGAAACAACGCTTCGCCGGATTCGATGCGAATGGCTTCATCGGCTTTTTGCAGCGCCAGCCCCGGATTATCATCGGCCAGCGCCTTGCGGCCTTCATCATAGGCCTCATAGGCCGGCTGGGCGCGCATCAATCGTGCAATCTGGCGCTGATAACGTTCGCGGCCGATTTCGCCGCTGTCGCCGAGTTCGGCCAGCAAGCGGCGATTGTTCTCGACGCGTTCCTGGCTCGGTGGGTGAGAGGAGAACAGTCGGTCAAAGCTGCTGCTGCGTCGGCCCTCGGACAGCCGCACGAAGGTTTCCTGAAGTTCAACGGCGCCCCGCGGGTTGTAGCCGGCCTGTTTCATGTAGCGCATGCCAAACAGATCGGATTCACGCTCGGCTTCGCGTGAATACCCTTGCGTGATCAGTTGGGCACCCACCGAGCCACCCAGCAGGGTGGCAGCGGTATACCCCTCGTCGCCGGTCGCAGCGCCCACTGCAATACCGCCGGCCAGAACCGCACCCTGGAGCAGCGTCGCGCGTGACTGCTGCTGCGCGCCATGGCTTGCTGCAGAATGCACGATTTCGTGGCCAAGCACTGCTGCCAGTTCGGCCTCGCTTTGCATCTCGGTCAGCAAGCCGCGATTGATTGAAATCTTGCCGCCCGGCAGGGCCCAGGCATTCGGAACGGAATCATTGATGACGTTGAATTCATAGGGCAGGTTGCGGTCGCTGCTAGCGACTTCGGCCAGTCGATTGCCGACCTGTTGGACATATTCAACGAGTTCAGGGTCGAGGTTGAAGTCACCGCCTTGTTGTTGTCGGAGCGGGGCATACTGCTGCTGGCCGACGGCCAGCTCCCATTCTTCGCCCTGGAAGTTCAGGTCGCGTTGGCCGGTCACCGGGTTGACCGAACAACCCACGACCAGCAATAACAGCAGCAGGGCGACGACGAGGCGAGCGATGCGATTCATGGTTCAGGCTCCACGGCCTTTCGGCCAAAAGGTCAAGTAATTTTTTTGATTCTACTCCAGCTTGAAGGCGCTCAGTTCAGGCGCTGGCGCATTCGAACTGTTCCCGGGTCAGCGGCTGCTGGCTGTGAATCGACCAGTCCAGCAGGCGCATTTCGATAATGTCGTCATCATCTTGATGACGGATCCTGACTGGCAGTGCATGCAGCGCGGGCGCGTGCCAGGCATGATAGTTACGACTTGAACCCTCGCGCCTGAAGCGATACAGCTGGATGGTGTCAAAACAAAGATGACCGAGCTGCAGCGCCTGTTCACCAATCATTCGAATGACCTGCGTTTCGAGCTGGTCTCGTTCCAGCACCGAAAAAGCCCAGGCCGGCGCGGGTTGCAGGCCCTGGTCAAGTCGTGCAGCAACTGCAATGCGCAGGGTCAGTGGGTCCAGTGCGTTGTCGACCAGCGGCAATGACAGTTCGCCGCTGTAGGTCTCGGTGTCGGTACTGCGATCAAGCCATCGATAGCGATGCTGCCAGTGTCGATCACGCCCGGGCTCGGATGACTCCATGCGGTAGCTCAGCGGAATCAATTGGCCGTCACGCCAGTCGAACCAGGCCAACTCGAAGGTCGAGATATCCAGCAGGCGAATCAACCAGTCGGTCGCCACCGATTGCAGCTGATAATTCCAAAGCCCGTTTTCATGCTGCTGCAGACGCGTATTGAGCTCGCCGATTTTCTTGCCGTTGCGCAAGACTTCATAGCGCGCCGTAAACGGCGTTAGCTGATAGTCCTCCGCCAAGGCCGGCGGTTGATTGGCCAGCTCGTCATCAGCTTGAGGTCGCTGGGCCTGAGCCGCGCCGAGACAGACAACGACCAGCAGCGTCAAAATCACGATCCAGCAACCAACCGTCCGGTATTGTTTGATCATTGCGCTCATGTCCCGATAAGACTCCGAGATTGGATAAAAGTGCCAGCGTCGCTGGATACAGCCGATGCTCGACCGGCAACAGGCGCTCAGCCAGTGTGGTTGCATTGTCCGATGCCAGAATGTCAATGGATGCCTGGGTCAGGACGGGCCCGGCATCCAGTTCCGGCGTGACCCAATGCACGCTGGCACCATGTTGGGCATCATCGGCATCCAGCGCACGTTGGTGGGTGTTCAGGCCGCGGTATTTCGGTAGCAGCGAGGGATGGATATTGATGATTCGACCCGCATAGTGTTCCACAAAGTCAGCCGATAGCACCCGCATGAAGCCGGCCAGTACGACCAGATGGGCCTCAAAGGAATCGATGACGCACTGCAGCGCCGCCTCGAAGCTGGCCTTGTCGGCATGCTGCTTCGGATCAACGATGGCGGTATCCAGGCCCCGCCTGGCTGCTGCGGCCACACCGGCTGCCGGTTGTTCAGTGGAGCAGTCCGCAATTACAGCACGAACCTTGAGCGAGCCCGCTAAACGACCTTCGTCGATGGCGTCGGCAATCGCCATCGCATTGCTGCCTCGACCGGAAATCAGAATAACCAGGTCCAGCCCGTTCTCATTCACCGTCATGACGCAGCATCGCCGCCATTGAACTGCACTCTGGGTTGCCCTTGTTCAACATCAACAACGTGTCCAAGTCGGACGGGATCCGGTTCACCGGAATCGATCAGGGCGGTGATCACGGCTTCAGTTTGCGTTTCGGGGACGATCAGGACAAAGCCGATACCGAGATTGAATGTGCGACGCAGATCGCCAGGCTGAATCTTGCCGATATCCTGGAGCCAGCGGAAAACGGGTGGAACTGACCATGCGGAGAGATCGATTTCGACGCCCAGACCGTCTGGCACGCTGCGGATGATGTTCTCGGTCAGCCCACCGCCTGTGATGTGCGCCATGCCAAGCACATCGAACTGGGCCAACAACGGTTGTACGCTGGCAACGTAGATTCGGGTCGGTTCAAGCAATTGAGCAGCCATGGACGCATTGGCTTCGATGCCGCCGGCTCGATCCAGGACGCTACGGATCAATGAGTACCCATTGCTGTGGGGTCCGGAGCTGCGTAGTCCGATCAGGCTGCATCCCGCCTCGACCCGTTGGCCGTCAATCAGCCGATCGCGTTCAACACAGCCAACGCAGAAGCCCGCCAGGTCGTATTCGCCTATCGGATACATGCCCGGCATTTCGGCAGTTTCGCCGCCGATCAATGCGCAACCGGCCAGCTCGCAGCCACTTGCAATGCCTGCGATCACGTCACTGGCCTGATCGAGCTCCAGTTGGCCGCAGGCAAAATAATCAAGAAAAAACAGCGGCTCAGCGCCGGTCACCAGGATATCGTTGACGCACATGGCGACCAGATCAATACCGATGCTGCGGTGCTGATTCAACGCCCGGGCCAGCATCAATTTGGTACCCACGCCGTCAGTCCCGGAGACCAGCACCGGGTCGGCGTACTGTTGGCCGAGCTGGAACAGGCCGCCAAAGCCACCCAGGCCTGATAGCACTTCGGTGCGCGCGGTGCGCTTGACCATCGGCTTGATGCGCTTGACCAGCTCATTTCCGGCATCGATATCCACCCCGGAAGATCGATAATCCAGTGATTCCGAACTGGAATTGTTATCCGATTGACTCATGCAGGATCTCCCGAAACAGGGGTCAAAGACTTCGGGCACTATTCTGCCTGATTCCAGCGCCTGCAGCGCGGCTGGAGAGCGCCCGGTCGCCGATCCGCTGTGCTATGGTTCGGACGTGATCCGACGCATAGTACCAATCCTGATTCTGGCTTGCTGTCTGCTGCCAACCAGTGCGCAGACCAGCAGCGGTTTGTATATCGGTGAGCTGCCGGTCGAAAACCAATTTGAACAGGCGGTTCCAGTAGCGGCAGTCCTGAATCAAGTGCTGGTTCGGTTGACCGGCCGTGTCGGGCAGAACCTGGTTTCCGAATTGCAGCTATCCAATGATCTGATCGAGCAGATGATTCTGACGCGACAGTTCAGTCGTGTCTCCGTGCCCGATCCGGAGGGCCGGTTCATTGATGTCCGCATGCAGCGTATCGAGTTCGACCAGCAGGCGGTCAATCAACTGCTGGATCGCGCCGGGCTGGCTCGCTGGGGTCAGGAACGGCCCCAGATGTTGATCTGGGTCACGACCGATCAGGCCGGAAGCGCTGAGTACCTTGAGCAGGACAGCATCACTGAGCATGCCCTGGAGCGTGCCGCTTTTCGTTACGGCTTGAATCTGATTCGACCCATCCTGGATGCCGGTGACCGCATCGAGGTATCGCCCTCGGATATCCGGGGCGGTTTCACGGATGCTGCTGAAAACGCCAAACAGCGGTATGGCGCCAGTGGCACGATCATGCTGGACCTGCGTCAGAATCCCGATTTTGTCACTGGCCGATGGTCCTGGAAGCTGGACGAAATGGAGCGTGCTTTCGAACGATCAGGCGGCGATCCCGCTGAGGTGATTGATCTTGGTTTGGGCCGAATTGCAGCTGCACTCAGCAATCGCTACGCAGTGCTGGCCGGTCGTCCTGGTCAACAGCGCCTGGTGATATCCGGCCTGTCCAATGAAGTCCAGTATGCAGAAATCACGCGGTACTTGAATACCCTGACCGGTGTGGAATCATTGCGTGTGAACCGCGCCGGACCCGATTTCATCGAATTCGAGCTGATCGCCAGCGGAAGTGGATTGGAATCGCGCATTGCACTTTCTGATCTGCTGCTGTTCGAGCGCAGTGATCCGGTCACGCGCGCGCTGCACTACCGTCTGGCATGGTGACGATACGCACTGATGAATTTTCGCTTCCTGCCCAACCTGTTGACTCTGGCCCGCATAGCGATGGTTCCGGTGCTGGTTTTTCTGTTGTTGACAGGCGATTACCTGCGCGCCTTGATTGTAGCCCTGATGGCCGGAATCAGCGATTGGCTCGACGGCACCCTGGCGCGCCGATTCGATTGGCAGACCGAAATGGGGGGCTGGCTCGATCCGGTTGCCGACAAGCTGCTAATGACTTCGGCCTACTGGACGCTGGCCTGGCTTGGTCATCTGCCGTGGTGGCTGGTCGGTGTCGTTGTCGTGCGCGACCTGGTGATTGTCGGCGGCGGCCTGTATTACCACTATCGAATTGAACGGTTCCGTGGTCAGCCGACCGAGCTTTCTAAATTCAATACGTTCTGCCAACTGCTGTTGATGTGGGTTCTCTTGATCGGTTTGGCCGGTATTCCGGTTCCGTTGCCGTTAACGATCGGTTTGATCTGGCTGGTTGGCTTTCTGGCGGCCGCGACGCTGGTTCAATATGTCGTCATTTGGTCCATTCGGGCGGTTCGAGTTGTGCGCTCGCGCAATAGTGCGCCACCAGGATCATCATGACTGCGCCCCAGATTCCATTGGCATTGACTCCACCGCGGCGATTGTTGTTCGATAATTTCATTCCCGGCCCCAACCAGACGATTCTTGATGTACTGAAAACCGGGCTGGAGCCCGGTCAATGGTACTTCCTGTCAGGCCAGGCCCAAAGCGGCCGCAGCCATCTGGCGCATGCTGTATTTGATCGTGCGTTGCGCAACGACCAGGATGCCCGCTTTGTTGCCTGTTCGGTTTCGGCTGCGTTCAACGTGCTGGATCAGACCCGGGCCGAGTGGGTAATTCTGGACGATGTCGACGCCATTGCCGGAGTCGATGAAGCGGAGCGCGCGCTGTTCAATGCATTGAATACCTGGCGGGCCAGCCACACCGGCCTGCTAATGACTGGCAGAGACCGCACCAGCTTCGTCTTGCCGGACCTGCGCTCGCGACTGAATCAGGCTGCACACTTGAAGCTATCGCCGCTTCAAAGCGGCAGCGATGTTGCGTTCAGTCAGTTGATTGAGCAATTGCTGGAGGATTTTCAGCTCAAGCCGGGCTACGGTATCGTCGACTATCTGCTGCGTCGTGCGCCACGCAGCCCATCGCGTCTGGTTGATCTGTTCGAGCAGCTCTCGGAGCAGGCCCGTGCCGAACGACGCGTGCTCTCCATTCCACTGGCACGAAGTCATCTGGACGTGCAGCGCAGTGATTCTGACGCAGGCAATAAAAAACCGACCTGAATGCCGGTCGGTTTTTTCGAGCCCTTGATTCAATCTGCGTATAGCCAAACCCATCCGGGGGCAGGATGACGCTTGATTTTCGGCGGGATTATGATGGCTTGTTTGAACGAGCACCGTTGGTTCCAACCATCGGCACAAGCCATCCATGAAGCCATTGTCCCGAACGCGAAGAATGACTCAGCCGTCCGTGTCGCAATCAGCCGCAATGCAGCGGCTGATTGCGACAGGTATTAGTTCAGCTCGGTGCCGAAGAAGAAATCAATGCCCTGTTCGGTGAAGCCGATCGTGAATGAGCCTTCATCGTAGAAGTCGGCGATGGCATCGTATTGCTGTCGCTGAACTTCAAGCATGTCCTGTAGCTCGGTTTCATCCTGGCCAATGCTTTGAGTCGCGATGTCCATGAATTTGCCCAGGATGGCGAAATCCATTCGACCAGCCATCAGAAACGGATCGGCGTCCGACGCTTCCAGCCGCTGTTCCAGCGCGGGGCGCTGCGCCTCACCAACCGCCAGGCCGATTGAATTCTCACCCATGCCCATCCAGGCTTCGAGATCGAGATTCTGAAACTGAGGGGGTAGTGCTTCCATTGGCACAGGCTGAAGTTCACCACCGGGCTCCATTTGAATTTCTGCAACTACCGGCGAGAACATTTGCGCCATACCAACCAGCAGCTGCGGATTGTTCATGAAGAAACTCATCGTGCCCTCGAACTCAGGCTGCATCTGCTCGGCCAGATTGAAGTCCATGGCCTCGATGAACAAGCCCTGCAAATTGGTCACCATCGGGGGTATCGGCCGGTTCAGGTTGGCCTGCATGCCTTCGGCGCCCATCGCAATGGACTCGAACATCGGGCAGGCTGGCGGATTTTCAACCCAGCCATTGACCAGGTTCTGGGCAAATTCGCGTGCCCGAATCAAATCAAACGCCATGCCAAAGTTGAACATGCCGGACAATTCCTGATCAATCGTAACCGGTGCTCTGGAAATCGGCATCAGTGCATTGGCAAGCTCACTGGACATTTCCTGACGAAACAGGAAATTCAGCGTGTCGTCGTCCAATTCGGTGTAGCCGAAGACCATGCGCGGCATCGCGTTGGTAAGCGCATCCACCTCGACGATACAGGCCGGGTTTTCGACAAACGTCTGGAAGGCCCCGCTGTCATCCATGGCCATCAATATTGAATCCGGGCTGCGCAATTCGTCCATGACGCGGCGCATGTCAACAAACCCGCTGCCGTGCGGGGTAAATTCAAGCGCACTGTTGAATGCTTCGAGCTGGCTCTCGGTCATGGCTTCAGCCGGCCGTGCCTGGCCGGTCAAACGGGCAAAATATTCGGCCTGGTCCGGAATCATTGCGGCACTGGCGACCGTGTCGGAATGATGCAGCGCAATGCCGAAACCCGGCGCTGCCTCGAACCAATAGACTGGCTGTCCATCGACGTCACGCTGCTCAAGCGGTTGCTCGAGGCTGGTTTGAATGCGCTCGATCAGCTGACTGAACGCTTCGCCATTGGTCAATTCCATGTGGGCGAACGGGTAGACTGAAACCGCGTGAAAAGCATATTTCGGATTGACCGATAGCCCGGCATTTTCCCAGCCTTCGCGTGTCAGCAGACTGGACACTTCGTCCATCAGCGCACGAAATTCCTCGGGCACCTCTTCATCGTTTTCCAGTCCTTCAAGCAGCTGTTGATTGCTTTCTGCAGAGGCGTCGTTCAGCGCCCAGGCCGCATCCACGATGGCGTCCGGCATGGTATCCAGATTGGCATAGACGTAGGCCGAGTTTGCATCGACGAAGCCGAGGAATGGGTTGTCGCCGCCGCTCATGGCGCGCGCGGTTGCGCCTGAATCGTCGGACGCCTGATCCTGATCACCACCACAGCCGGTCAACAATAAACACGATATCAGCACAAAGCCGGACAATAGGTTGCGTAGCATCATTCGATCTCCTGTAATGGCCCAAGCTGGATGTAAGCGGTTGAGCATCCGCTGGTTGTCAAGGATTGCTGTCAGAACAACAACCTGAAAGTTAGTGTACTACAACAGTAGCACACCCGTCAAGACCCGATTGCGATCTGTCCTGGCGTATTCAATGTTCGAAACCCTCGTTAACGCCTATGATACCACCCGGTCATGTTTACTCAGATGTGTCTGGCCGGGCAAAAAATACCGGTTTGTCGTGCTTTCGAGCCAATGACTGGCATAATGCCTGACCTAGGAGTCGGCCAGACAGTCGCTGTAGCGCTATGCGCCTGCAGAGGAAAGTCCGGGCTTCACAGGGCAGGGTGCCAGGTAACGCCTGGGAGACGCGAGTCTACGGAAAGTGCCACAGAAAACAAACCGCCTGACATCTCTGTTTAGAGCTGCCGGGTAAGGGTGAAAAGGTGCGGTAAGAGCGCACCGCATCACGGGTAACCGCTGATGGCAGGGCAAACCCCACTCGAAGCAAGGCCAAATAGGGATGCTAGTGCGTGGCCCGCGCCGCATCCGGGTAGGCTGCTCGAGGCGATCGGCGACGATCGTCCCAGATGAATGACTGTTCTTGACAGAACCCGGCTTATCGGCCGACTCCTTTTTTATCGTTTCAATTCAACCACACAAAATCTGCGTGCACCGCACCAGCCGTCCATATCGAGCCGGATAGCACATTCAGTCTTTTGACTGCTTTTCAGATGCTTACGCAGACTAGCTAAAAACAGCTTCATGTTCTGGGCTGATCAAGCCACCGAATCACGACGCCCACACCACCTAAAAGCTTGACAGCATTGGGTTTTGCCACTATTGTGGCGCTAGGTGGGAAATTGTGGGATAAAGTGGAAATTTAGGGTCAGATCATGTTTTTTGGAGAAACGTCCATCAATCTCGATAGCAAGGGCCGCATGGCGCTGCCGACCCGCTATCGCCCTGCGGTTGAGGACGTTTGTGACAATCGCTTGGTGATGACGTACTCCGCATTCGACAGTGGTTGTCTGTGGTTGTATCCCGAACCGGAGTGGGAAAAAGTGCGTGACGATGTCATGGCGCTTTCAACATTCAATCCTAGCCACCGCAGCCTGCAGCGCCGGCTGGTCGGCTCTGCCACGCTGGTCGAGCCGGACGGAAGTGCGCGCTTGCTGTTGCCGCAGAGTCTGCGGCAGTTTGCCGGTTTGGAAAAAAAGATCGTGCTGATGGGTATGGGTGCGCGGTTCGAAGTCTGGAACGAAAACGTACTCAGCCAGAGGCGTGCTGAGGAAGAGCGATCCATGTTGGAACAGGCGTCGGACGAAATGTCACGATTGGTCTTGTGACCGGCTTGCGAGCATGGATCATGTGCCGGTATTACTGGAGGCCGCAGTGGACGCGCTAAGGGTGCGTAAAGACGGAATCTATATCGATGCAACGTACGGTCGAGGGGGGCACAGCCGCGCGATTCTTGATCGCCTGGGTGCAGCCGGCCGCTTGATCGGGTTGGATCAGGACCCGACCGCCATCGCCCATGCAGAACAGGCACACCGAGGTGATGAGCGGGTAGTGATGGCGCAGCGTAATTTCTCCGAACTGTCGTCGTTGATCCACTCGATGGGGCTGGACCATCAGATCGACGGCCTGCTGATCGATCTGGGTGTGTCTTCGCCTCAACTCGACGATGCCGGGCGGGGCTTCAGTTTTCGCACCGACGGGCCGCTGGATATGCGCATGAACCCCGATACTGGAATCAGCGCTGCGGAATGGCTGGCTCACGTGGATCAAGCCACCTTGACACGCGTCATCCGGGATTTCGGGGAAGAGCGCTACGCCGGCCGAATCGCGCGCGCCATCATCGAGGCCCAGCAGCACTCACCGCTGGTTCGCACCCAGCAGTTGGCGGAAGTGATTGAACAGGCCATGCCTCCAGCTGCCCGCAACGCGTCGGCCATTCATCCGGCCACAAGAACGTTTCAGGCGATCCGCATTGCACTCAATCATGAACTCGACGTTCTCGAGCAAGTGCTGGAAGACGGTATTGACATGCTCGCTCCGGCAGGGCGTCTCGTTGTGATCAGTTTCCATTCACTGGAAGACCGGCTGGTCAAGCAAGCCATCCATCGGGCTGCAGTGCCGCCGCCGGCCAGTCGACGAAGCCCGGTTGCAGTGAAGTTTTCACCGCAATTGAAAAAGATCGGCAAGCTGGTGCGTCCGGATGATGCCGAGTGTGCAAGGAATCCACGGGCGCGCTCGTCGAAAATGCGCGTGGCCGAAAAACTGCCTCGGGAGCAAGCGGTATGACGCGCTGGATTCTGCTGATCGTGGTATTACTGGGCGTCGTTGCTAGCTCGATCAGCCTGGTTGGGCTCAAGCACGAATCGCGCCAGCTGTTCATCGAGCTGGAGGCTGCAACGCAGCTGCAGGATCAGCACCAGGTCGAATGGTCGCGCCTGCAGATCGAGCTGGCCTGGCTGGGTGAAGCGCACCGGATCGAGCAGCAGGCTGCTGAATCATTGAATATGAGTGAACCCGATCAAATGGGTTTGTTGGTGCTCGAAGATGGCTGACCCGAACGCAGTCCTGGTGACCAGCCGGCGGCGCGTACTGGCGCTGCTGATTGGAATGGGTCTGTGCGGCTTTGTGCTGGTGGCCCAGGCCGTCAAGCTGCAGGTCATCGACACAGAATTCCTGCAGGGCGAGGGTGAAGCGCGATTCCTGCGCCAGGTTGAAATTCCGACCATGCGCGGCAGTATCGTGGATCGAAACGGCGAGCCGCTGGCCGTATCGACGCCGGTCGAATCGGTTTGGGCGCATCCCGGCGAGCTATTGCAGGAGGCTTCGGATCGGATCCCGATGCTGGCCAGCCTGCTCGGTCAGGATGCCGAGGCCATCGAGCGTCGCCTGACCCAGCGCGCCGACCGCCAGTTTGTCTGGATCATTCGCCGCATTCCACCGCACCTGGCCGACCGGGTCAGAGAACTCGATATTCCTGGCGTATTCCTGCAGCGCGAGTACCGGCGCTTTTATCCAACTGCTGAAATCAGTTCCCAGGTCGTGGGTTTCACCAATATCGACGAGGTCGGTCAGGAAGGGCTGGAGCTGGCCTACGACAACTGGTTGACCGGTCAGACCGGCGCCAAGCGGGTCATACAGGATCGACTGGGCCGCATCGTCGAGGACGTCGAGCTGATCCGTGAGGCCTTGCCCGGTCGTGAGTTGAGGCTGACCATTGATCGTCGGCTGCAGGATCTGGCCTACCGCGAACTGATGGCGACGATCGCAAGGCACCAGGCTCGATCCGGCTCGGTCGTGGTGCTGGATATTCCGACCGGTGAAGTCCTGGCCATGGTCAACTATCCGTCGTACAACCCGAATGGGCGCAGTCGCAGTTCAGACGGCATGCGCAATCGTGCGCTGACCGATGTGCTTGAACCCGGTTCCATCGTCAAGCCCTTTGTCGTGGCAGCTGCCATGGAGGCCGGTATCGCCCACCCGGAGATGCTGGTCGACACTTCACCGGGCACCATGCAGGTCTCGGGTCATACCATTCGCGACATTCGTAACTTTGGTGAAATGTCGGTCACCGGGCTGCTGACCAAATCATCCAATGTCGGGATTGTACAGCTGGCCATGGCGATGGATGCCAGCCACTTGTGGAGCATGTATTCAAGGTTGGGATTTGGTGATGTAACCGGCACCGGGTTTCCCGGCGAATCGGCCGGAGTCCTGCGTGATCACGAGCGCTGGCGCAAGCTGGAGCAGGCGACTTTGTCGTATGGCTACGGCCTGTCGGTGACACCGCTGCAGCTCGCGCGTGCCATCGCGGCAATAGCCGACCAAGGCCGTTTAAGACAGCCCAGTTTTATCCTCGATTCGGATAATCCACCGCAGGCGGTGATCGACCCTCTGCTGGCCGAGCAGGTCAGTCAGATGCTTGAAACCGTGACGCAGACGGGCGGTACGGCCACCCGCGCTGCCGTCGACGGCTATCGCGTTGCGGCCAAGACCGGCACGTCGCGTAAATCCAGCGCAGGTGGTTACTCGAATAAGTATGTCGCCAGCATTGCGGGCTTTGCGCCAATGGTTCGGCCGCGGATTGCTGTGGTCGCGGTTGTCAATGAGCCGAGTGCCGGCGACTACTACGGCGGCCTGGTCGCGGCGCCTCTATTTGGCCAGGTCATGAAAGACGCACTGCGCCTGATGAACGTGCCGCCCGACGACATGAACGGCCTGATGGCGCTGAACGAGAACGGAGTCGACGTGCGCGAGGTTCAGCCATGATCCGGCTTGAAGATCTAGTGCACGATTGGGCGCAGGACCTGGACCCGAAGCTGATCGGGCTGAATATCGGCAATCTGAGCCTGGATAGCCGACGTATCGAGCCGGGCGATGCATTCGTTGCATTGGCCGGACAGCAGCACCATGGCCTGCAGTTTGCCGGGCAGGCCCTGGACAGCGGTGCAGCAGTGGTATTGCACGATGGTCAGACCAGCGCGCCCGATGATCGCCGTTTTATTCAGGTCCACTGCCTGTCTTCACGACTGGGCGATCTTGCAAGGCGCTGCTGGCAGGATCCTGCCGCCGGGCTGGATCTGTATGCCGTCACCGGCACCAACGGCAAGAGCTCAGTGGCCTGGTTACTCGCGCAGGCCTTGGACGGCGGCATGATCGGTACGCTGGGCACAGGGCGTCCGGCCAACTTTGCCAGCGGTACACACACCACGCCCGACATCCTGAGTTTGTATCGAACGCTGGCCGCATTGAAACGCGATGGCATTGCGCGGATCGCCATCGAAGCCTCTTCGCACGCGCTCGATCAGCAGCGCTTGGCAGGGCTTGAATTCGATACGGTCATTTTTACCAATCTCGGCCACGATCACCTCGATTACCACGGCAATCTTGAGAACTATGCGGCGGCAAAAGCCCGGCTGTTCCGTGACTATTCGAGCCGCCAACAGCTGATTTGCGTAGACGACGAATTTGGGCGCGAACTGGCTCAGGAATTGTCCGGTCGATCGGGCCTGGTCCGGTTCGGCATGAAGTCATCGCATGACCCGGATGTCTGGGCTGAGGTACGCAAAGCTTCGCTCGAAGGACAATGGATCGACCTCCAGCTACCCACCGGACGTCTGACGCTGCACAGCCGGCTGATCGGGCAGGTCAACCTATTGAACCTGATGGTTGTAGCGGCCGTACTCGAGTCACGCGGCGCAAGTCATCAGGACATCGCCGATATCATTGCTGATCTCGAGCCGGTGCCCGGGCGCATGAATCCATTGACCGGCCCCGCAGGCCAAGTGGTCGTTGTGGACTATGCGCATACCCCGGATGCGCTGGAGAATGCGCTGCAGAGTTTGCGCGAGCTCATTTCTGGAAGATTGATCTGCGTGTTTGGCTGCGGTGGTGAGCGTGACCGGGCCAAGCGACCGATGATGGGCCGAATTGCCGAAGCACTGGCGGATCGGGTCATCATCACCGACGACAATCCGCGCCATGAAGATGGGCTCGGCATTATTCGCGAGATTCAAGCCGGCATGGTCAGACCGGCCCGCAGCGTCGTGCAGCGCGATCGGGCTCGAGCCATCGAATTGGCGATTGGCGAAGCCGCCGGCAACGATGTAGTGCTGCTGGCAGGCAAAGGCCACGAATCAGAACAGATCATTGGCGATGACAGTCGGACCTTCTCTGATTTGTCAACGGCCCAGGCGCTACTGGCGGAGGCCGCATGATCGACTATTCACTGAGTCAGGCCTGTTCAATCGTCAACGGACAGCTGCACGGTGCGAACGGCCGGTTCCGCGGCCTCAGCCATGATTCACGTCGCCTGGGCCCGAATGCCCTGTACGCGGCATTGCCGGGTGCGCATGTGGATGGACATGACTTTATCCATGACGCACGAGACCGTGGGGCTGCCGGCGCATTGGTCAGCAAACACGTGGCCAGTGAGCTGGCTCAAATCCAGGTCTCCGATGTGCTTCAGGCCATGGGCCAACTGGCCGCAGCGTGGCGCAAAAACCTCGATCTTCAAGTTGTCGGAATAACGGGCAGCAACGGCAAGACCACCGTCAAGAACATGATCGCTTCGATTGTGGCCAGGTATGCAAAAAAGAATAACGAGAACGAGAACAATCAGAAGAATCACGCATACCTGGCCACCCCTGGTAATTACAACAATGAATTGGGCCTCCCGTTGACACTGGCGCAGTTGTCCGCCGAGCATCAGTTTGCAATTCTCGAAATGGGTTGCGCCAAGCCGGGCGATATTACCTACCTTGCCGGCCTTGCTCAACCGAATATCGGCGTGGTCACCAATGCATCGGCCGCCCATCTGAAAGGCCTGGGCAGCGTTGAAGGCGTGGCCGCGACCAAGGGCGAATTGTTCACCGATCTGGGTGGCAATGACGTGGCTGTGATCAATCGAGACGATCGTTTTTTCAGCTACTGGCTGGACCAGGCCAGGCCGGCTCGCATCATCAGCTTTGGATTGCACGCGGAGGCCGACGTGCGCTTGGACCAGCAGCAGGTGCAAACACCGGAAGGTGAATTCATGCTCGAGCTGAATTTGCCCGGCCAGCACAATCAACTGAATGCGCTAGCGGCAACGGCTGCCGCTCTCGGGCTGGGCATTGACTTGAATACGATTGCGCTGGGGCTTGCACAAACCCGGGCCGAAGAGGGCCGATTGACTCGCTTGAGCTTGTCCGATCAACTGACGGTTCTGGACGACAGCTACAACGCCAATCCGGCCTCGATGCGCGCCGCGCTTGACGTTCTGGCCGCGCAGGCGGGTACAAGCTGCGTGGTTATCGGCGATATGGCTGAACTGGCTGACCAGGCGGATGCCGAACATGTTCAGATTGGCCGGCGGGCGCGTGAGCTTGGGCTGGACGCATTGTTTACTTTGGGTCCAAAAGCGTGCCTGGCACAGGCCGAGTTCAACGGGCCAGGTCGCGCGTTTCAGGATCTGGAAGCTCTGATCGACGCATTGCATGCGTTCCTCGAGAGCCAGCGGTCAGAGACGACCACGATACTGGTCAAGGGCTCACGTTCGTTGGGCATGGAGCGTGTTGTGGCAGCACTTCAGCAATGGAGCGCAACATCATGTTGATGTACCTGTTTGAACAGCTGCTGGCCCTGGAAGTCGCCCTGTTTGGCTTCATCACGTTCAGGACAATCATGGCTGCGCTGACGGCGTTGCTGGTTTCGCTGACCATCGGGCCGATGTTCATCCGTTACCTGACGGCGCGGAAGCTGGGCCAGCCGATCCGTGAAGTCGGTCCGCAAACACATTTTGACAAGGCCGGAACGCCAACCATGGGCGGCGCCTTGATACTGATATCGATCGTGGTCGCGACGCTGTTGTGGGCCGATCTGGCTAACCGATATGTCTGGACCGTACTGTTTGTGACGTCTGCATTTGGTGCCATCGGCTTTGTTGATGATTATCACAAGCTCAAGCAGAACGACTCGCGTGGGCTGACGGCACTGGCCAAATACACGCTGCAGTCGATTGCTGCCCTGGCGGCGGCGCTGTTTCTGTACTTTACGGCCGACGTGCCAGGCGCCACCGAACTGCTGGTGCCGTTCTTCAAGGATGTTGCAATTCCGCTCGGTTTCGGCTTCGTCATCCTGACCTACTTCGTGATCGTCGGTTCGTCGAATGCGGTCAACCTGACTGACGGTCTGGACGGCCTGGCGATCGTTCCGGCGGTCATGGTTGCACTGGGCCTGGGCATCTTTGCCTATGCCACCGGCAATACCATCTTTGCCGAATATCTTGGTTTTCCATACATACCTGGCGCAGGTGAAGTGGCCATTTTCTGCGCCGCGCTGGCGGGTGCCGGACTCGGATTTCTCTGGTTCAATACCTATCCGGCTCAGGTGTTCATGGGTGACGTGGGCGCGCTGTCGATGGGTGCTGCGCTCGGTCTGATAGCCGTTATCGTTCGACAGGAGCTGGTGTTTGTGTTGATGGCCGGCATTTTCGTCATCGAGACGCTGTCGGTCATAATCCAGGTGATTTCCTTCAAGCTGACCGGTAGACGCGTCTTCCGGATGGCGCCCATTCATCACCACTTCGAGTTGAAAGGCTGGCCAGAGCCGAAAGTGATTGTTCGATTCTGGATCATATCGGTAATGCTCGTACTGATCAGTCTGGCGACGTTGAAGGTGCGCTGATGACGGCTTCCGTTCGCACATCTCGTCGACAGGCGCGCCGCTCGGGTGAGCCCATTCGCCAGTGGCAGTTCGACCAGACGCTGGTGTTGGCAGCGCTGGGTCTGATTGCGGTCGGCATCATCATGGTGGCCTCGACATCGGTCGCTGTAGCCGAGAAATATGCCGTTGGTGAATGGCATTTTCTGAGCCGCCACTTGATGTTCATCAGCTTTGGCCTGGTACTGGCAGCCGGTTGCCACCTGATCAAAAGCGAGTGGCTCGAACGTTACGGCCACTGGTGCCTGTTGGCGTCACTGGTACTGCTGGCACTGGTCTTCATTCCGGGCCTGGGGCACAAGGTCAACGGCGCCACGCGCTGGATCAATCTCGGCTTGTTCCGTTTTCAGGCGGTCGAGGCCGTCAAGCTGTTGATGATTGTATTCGTGGCCGGCTACCTGGCCAGGCGCCCGACGCTGGGTCGTACCGGCTTCATGGAAACCTTCAAGCCGATTCTGATCGGCGGCTTGATCGCGGCAATACTATTGCAGCAACCCGACATGGGCTCAGCCGTGGTCATCATGGCCATCATCGGCGGCATGGTCTGGTTGGCCGGTGCTGCCTGGCGCTACCTGGCGTTGCTTGGTTTGAGCGCATTGCCGCTGTTGACGTTTGCAGCCCTCGAACCCTATCGCCTGCGGCGTATTGCGATTCTGGGCGATCCGTTTTCCGATCCATTCAACGCCGGCTTCCAGCTGGTCCAGGCGCAAATCGCGATTGGTCGCGGCCAGATTTCCGGCGTGGGAATCGGTGAAAGCGTGCAGAAGCTGTTCTACCTGCCGGAAGCGCACACCGATTTTATCTTTGCAATTCTGGCCGAAGAATTGGGCCTGATCGGCATCGTGCTGGTGTTGAGTCTATTTGCTGTGCTGGTGGTGCGAATCTTCCGCATTGGCCTGAAAGCGCAGCGTGCCGAGCGCCACTTTGCGTCCTTTACTTGTTACGGCATCGGACTCTGGATCGGACTGCAGGCGCTGATCAGCATGGGCGTGAATCTCAGCCTGTTGCCAACCAAGGGTTTGACCCTGCCGCTCGTGTCGGCAGGCGGCAGCAGCCTGATGATGACGATGTTGGCGCTGGGCCTGGTGCTGAAAATTGGTCTGGAACTGGATCAGGCGCAGCTGGCGCGGCCACGCAAGCGTCGGGAGTGGGCTGCATGAATCAGCACACGGTCCAATCACCGGCACACAGCGGACAGCGGCGCATCACGATCATGGCCGGAGGCACGGGAGGTCATATCTTCCCCGGATTGGCGGTTGCCTCCGAGTTATTGTCCCGCGGCATCGAAGTACGTTGGTTGGGTACGCCTCATGGCCTCGAAAACCGGCTTGTGCCGGCAGCGGGCATTGCGCTGGATCGAGTCGAAATCAAGGGCCTTCGCGGCAGGGGGCTATTGGGATGGCTGATGGCACCGGTCCGAATACTGAAGGCCGTCATGCAGGCGTTTTCAATACTGAAACAGCAGCAGCCCGACTGCGTGCTGAGCATGGGTGGCTATGCGGCCGGTCCGGGTGGAATTGCAGCACGGCTGCGCGGCATTGCGCTGGTCATTCATGAGCAGAATGCCATTGCCGGCTGGACCAATCGACTGCTGGCGCCGCTCGCAAGATTCCGCTGCAGCGGCTTTCCCGGGGTGTTCACGCAGGCGCGCGTGACCGGCAACCCGGTGCGGCCTGCTATTGCAGCATTGCCGGCACCGACCGCCCGCTACGTCGACCGGACCGGCCCGATCCGCATTCTGGTCATCGGCGGTAGCCAGGGCGCCCTGGCACTGAATCAGGCTGTACCCGCCGCGCTTGCATTGATTGATCCGGATCAGCGCCCGATCGTTCGCCACCAGGCGGGCCGTACCTTGGACACAGCAAAAGCACAATATGCAGCGCGTGGCGTCGAAGGCGAGGTTGTCGAATTCATCGATGACATGCCCACCGCATGGGGCTGGGCCGATCTGGCGATTTGCCGTGCAGGTGCGCTGACCGTGGCAGAGCTGGCAGCCGCCGGAGTGCCGGCTGTGCTGGTCCCGTTCCCGGCCGCAGTCGACGACCATCAGGCAGCCAACGCCCGCTACCTGTCCGAAGCCGATGCCGCCTGGTTGATTCGTCAGGATGATCTGGAAGCTGCCAGCCTGGCCAGCCTGATCAGCAAGCTGACCCGTGACGACCTTCTGGAAAAAGCCTTGCGAGCGCGCGCGCTTTCGCGGCCCGAAGCCGCGGCTGATGTTGCAGCGGCTTGCCAGGAGGCCATGCGATGAACAATGCACTGAATGCAAGCATGCGACCGGCACCGAGCCTGATGCATCGGATCCGGCATATCCATATGGTCGGCATCGGCGGTGCCGGAATGAGCGGCATCGCCGAGGTGCTGGTCAACCTGGAATTCAAGGTGTCCGGATCGGACCTGAGCGAATCGACCCGTGTCGAACAGCTCAGGCAGCAGGGTATCGATGTACACATCGGACACCGTATCGAGTACGTCGCAAAGGCCGATGTTGTGGTGTGTTCCAGCGCCATCGCCGAAGATAATGTCGAGCTGTTGGCTGCGCGCGAGCAGCGCATTCCGGTGGTCGGTCGCGCCGAAATGCTGGGTGAGCTGATGCGCTTTCGCCAGGGCATTGCGGTGGCCGGCACGCACGGCAAGACAACGACGACCTCGTTGATTGCCAGCGTGCTGGATCATGCCGACATGGATCCGACGTTCGTGATTGGCGGTCTGGTGCATGCATTCGGTTCGAATGCGCGTGTAGGGCAGGGCAAATACCTGGTTGCCGAAGCCGACGAATCGGATGCATCGTTCCTGCGCCTGCAGCCGGTCATCTCACTGATTACCAATATTGACCGGGATCACCTGGATGCCTACCAGGGAAGTTTTGACCAACTGCAAGCGGCGTTCCTGCAGTTTTTGCATCACCTGCCGTTTTTTGGCGTTGCGGTGCTGTGTATAGAAGACCCGCACGTGACCGAACTGGTGCCCCAGGTAGGACGCACCGTCATTACCTATGGATTCGATCAACGCGCCGATGTGCGCGGCACCGATGTACGCCAGGACGGGCGATCGATGCACTTCAAGCTGTGGTTGCCTGAAGCCGAGCATGGACTGGATGTCTGCCTGCAGCAGCCGGGCCGGCACAATGTCTTGAATGCGCTGGGCGCGGCTGCAGTAGCCTGGGAGCTGAGTCTCGCGCCTGAACAGATTGTCACCGGGCTGGCTTCGTTCTCCGGCATTGGCCGCAGATTCGAGCCGATCGGTACTTTGCAGGGCCAGCTACAGCTGGGTCAACGCCAGGTGCTTGCATTCGAAGACTATGGCCATCATCCGACCGAGCTGGATGCTGTTGTCCAGGCGGCACGATCTGGCTGGCCGGAACGACGCCTTGTGCTGGTTTTTCAGCCTCATCGCTATTCACGCACGCGCGACCAGTTCGATGCCTTTGCCAGGGTGCTGGCCGAGGTTGATGTGCTGATCCTGGCCGACGTTTACAGTGCAGGTGAAGTCCCGATCGCAGGCATCGACTCCGACGCACTGGCAGCCGCAGTCAGTCGTCGAACCGATCGTGCAAGTGTTCGGGTTACTGACTGGCGCGCGGCGCTGACGGCTTTGGACCAGCAGTTGATTGATCAGGATTTGCTGCTGGTGATGGGTGCTGGTGATATTGGTCGGCTGGGTGCTGAATTGGCACAAAGCAGCAGCCCGATTGTGGGAGCGGCATCATGAGCGAATTCGGGCGTATTGGATTGGCTGCCGGCGGCGACAGCGCAGAGCGCGAGATTTCGTTGCGCAGTGGTCGGGCTGTGGCCGAAGCGCTGGACAGCCTGGGTCTGTCGTATGACTGGCTGGACGGGCCGCGGGCTGTCATCGAGTCTGCAATGGACGGAAAAATTGATCGCGTGCTGAATATGCTGCACGGGCGCGGCGGTGAAGATGGTTGTTTGCAGGGTGCCATGCGCATTCTTGATATTCCGATGACAGGGTCTGCCCAGACCGGATCGGCCCTCGCGATGGACAAGCTCCAGAGCAAGCGGCTGTGGCGGGTCTGTGCCCTGCCAACGCCGGACTGGCGTGCGGTTGATTCCTGTGACCAGGCCGAGCAGGTGCTGGACGATTTGCAGCCCCCTTTATTCGTCAAGCCAGCTCGCGAAGGCTCCAGTGTGGGCATGACGCGCGTGCTTGAACGCGGTCAGCTGAGGCGCGCCATCGAGCGCGGGCTCGAGCATGATCGAGTGGTACTGGTCGAGCGCATGATCGAGGGGCATGAATACACGGCTGCATTGATTGAAGGGCAGGCTCTGCCGCTGATCCGGATCCAGACACCGCGGGAATTCTACGATTACGATGCCAAGTATCAGGCACATGACACCCAGTATCACTGCCCCTGCGGTCTGCCGGAAGATCAGGAGAGTCAGCTTCAGGCGCTGGCAGTTCAGGCTTTTGAAATGCTCGGCTGTTCAGGCTGGGGTCGGGTGGACTTCATGCTCGACGGTCAACATCAGCCCTGGCTGCTTGAAGCCAATACAGTGCCCGGTATGACCAATACTTCGCTCGTGCCGATGGCCGCAAAAGCGGCAGGCATCTCATTCCCGCAACTGGTCGAGTGCATTCTGCTGACCAGCATGAACGCGGAGGAGATCGCAGCATGAAGATCATGATCTGGTCAATTGCCGGGCTATTGCTGATTACCGCAGCCGGTCTATCCATCTGGACCTTCGGCGGCCTGAACAAGGCAGAACAGTGGCCGATTCGCTGGCTTGAAGTGGCTGGTGAACTGGACCGAACCACGGCCGAGCAAGTGCGCGCAGCGGTTGCGCAAGAGGCCGCGCTTGGGTTCTTCGCTGTAGATATCGAACGGGCGCGCAACGCGATCGAGCGCCTGCCCTGGGTCGAGCGGGTCTACATCAGTCGACATTGGCCGGACGCGCTCGAAATTACCGTGGTCGAGCATCGTGTAGTCGCACGCTGGAATCAGACCGGTCTGATGAGTGCAAACGGTGCCGTGTTCGATGTCGCCGGCACTGCTGGCATGCAGGGTCTGGTGGATCTCAAGGGACCGGAAAGTCGTCAACAGGATGTGTTTCAGACCTGGCAGCAGCTTCGAATGGAACTGGTTCAGTCCGGTCTGGACCTGAATCAATTGGTGCTGGACCCGCGCGGTGCCTGGTCGTTGCGGCTGGACAGTGGGCAATTGCTGCTGCTGGGCCGCGAACAGATTCAGCACAGGCTGAAGCGGTTCCTGGCCGTTCATCGGCAGTTGGTCAACATGAACAGCATTGCACGAATTGATCTGCGCTACCCGAACGGCCTCGCCATAACGCCCGTCAAACCGCCGGTAGAACAGCCGGCGAATGCCGGCGAAACCGCATTGCAGTCGGCGCCATGGCCTGGGCATGTATCGGAATTCGGGAGCCGTCTTGTCAAGTCGCAGGATCGTGATCCAGCAAAAGAGGAAGAACATGGCTAGAAAGCCGGATAAATCATTGGTTGTAGGGCTGGACATCGGTACCAGCAAGATCGTTGCGATCGTGGGTGAAATCCAGGCCGACGGGTCGGTGGAAGTGATCGGGCTTGGTTCCCATTCTTCGCGCGGTCTGAAACGCGGCATGGTGGTCGACATCGAATCGACCGAGCAATCGATCCAACGCGCGGTCGAGGAAGCCGAGTTGATGGCGGATTGCGAAATTCACTCGGTGTTTGCCGGGATTTCCGGCACGCACGTCAACTCACGTGACTCGCATGGCGCGGTCGCGATCCGCGATACCGAGGTCGACGATGCCGATGTCGAACGCGTACTGGAATCGGCCCGGGCCGTGGCCATCCCGGCTGACCAGCGAATTCTGCATGTGCTGCCGAAGGGCTACATGATCGATTCAACCGATGGCATCCGGCAGCCGATCGGCATGTCCGGCGTGCGGCTGGAGGTTCAGGTCCACTTGGTTACCGCGGCGGTCAGTGCGGTTCAGAACGTGACCAAATGTGTGGCCCGCTGCGGATTGCAGGTTGACGACCTGATTCTTCATCAACTCGCGTCCAGTGAGTCGGTGTTGTCCGACGATGAGAAAGAACTCGGCATCGGCCTGATCGACATCGGTGCCGGCACTACGGACATCGCCGTATTCTCCGAGGGTGCGATCCAGCACACCGCCTGCATTCCCATTGCCGGTGACCTTGTGACCAGTGATATTGCGGTCGCGCTACGCACCCCGACCCAGCACGCTGAAGAAATCAAGATCAAGTACGCCTGTGCACTGGAGCAGCTGGCAACCAGCGAAGAAACCATCCAGGTGCCAAGCGTCGGCGATCGACCACCACGACGACTGGAGCGCCAGACGCTGGCCCAGGTGGTCGAAGCGCGCTATCGCGAATTGTTCCACCATGTGCAGAAACAACTACGCCAGTCCGGCTGCGAAAACCTGATCCCTGCTGGCCTGGTGCTGACTGGCGGCGGTGCGCGGATGGAAGGCGTGGTCGAGCTGGCCGAAGAAATCATGCATATGCCGGTTCGACTCGGTGCCCCGCAGCACGTGCAGGGCCTGTCGGAAGTCGTCAATAACCCGATTCATGCCACCGGCGTTGGTTTGCTGCTGCGCGGCAGCAAGCTGGATCGTCCGCGTGGTGGTGGCCTCGGCCGAGGTCATTCCGGCGGCTTGTTGAGCCGCTTCAAAAACTGGTTCCAGGGTGAATTCTGATGCGCTGGAGCTCAATTCAACAACAATTCATTTTCAGTTCAGCCCGGAAGCGGCGCAAAGCATCCGTCAAGAAGGTGCGCGCCGTATTCCTTTGTTCTGAATTTTTCTCTAACGGCGAGTAACAGGAGAACTACATCATGGCTTTTGAATTAATCGAGAATTACACACCGAGTGCGACCATCAAGGTGCTTGGCATCGGCGGGGGCGGCGGTAATGCCGTCAACCAGATGGTCGAAGCCAACATCGACGGGGTCGAGTTTGTCTCAGTCAATACCGATGCCCAGGCGTTGAAGAGCTTCAAGGGCAAGACCACGCTGCAGATCGGATCGAGCGTCACCAAGGGCCTGGGTGCCGGCGCCAATCCCGAAGTGGGTCGTCAAGCAGCGCTCGAAGATCGTGATCGAATCTGCGAAATGCTGGAAGGCTGCGACATGGTTTTCGTGACTGCCGGTATGGGTGGCGGGACCGGTACCGGGGCGGCACCCGTAGTTGCACAAACGGCCAAGGAAATGGGCGTGCTGACGGTCGCTGTCGTGACCCGTCCGTTTCCGTTCGAGGGCCAGCGTCGCTCTGGCGTTGCTCAGCAGGGCATTGACGAACTGGGTCATCACGTCGATTCGTTGATCACGATTCCGAATTCAAAACTGCTCAGCGTGCTTGGTCCCGACATTACGCTGCTGAATGCCTTCAAGGCAGCCAACCAGGTGCTGTCAGGTGCAGTCCAGGGTATTGCCGAGTTGATTACACGACCTGGCTTGATCAACGTCGACTTTGCCGATGTGCGCACCGTGATGTCTGAAATGGGCATGGCCATGATGGGATCCGGCTGCGCAACGGGCCAGGATCGCGCCCTGATGGCGGCCCAGTCGGCCATTGGCTCACCGCTGCTGGAAGACGTGAATCTGGCCGGTGCCTGCGGCATTCTGGTCAACGTGACGGCCGGGATGAATCTGTCGATGCGCGAATTCGAAGAGGTCGGTACGACCATCGCTGACTTGGCCAGCGAAGATGCCACGGTCGTGATGGGCACGGTGATCGAGCCGGATATGAATGACGAAATCCGCGTAACCGTCGTTGCGACCGGACTCGGCCATAAAAGGAACATTGAAAAGGAAAAGCCGATGCAGTTGATCAGGACCGGCACGGACGATCGTCCGGTATTTGCCGAAGATGATGAGCCTGAGTCGAATGAGCCTAATCGTCGGCCAGGGCGTCGGTCCGAGCGCGCGACCGATGTCGAGCAGACTGAGTTTCAATATCTGGACATTCCGGCTTTTCTACGCAATCAGGCTGATTGATCGTATCAATTCGTGTTGCTCATCCCGCTTTGATGACTCGCCGCGTCATCGCGGGATGAGCGACATTCCAGCGTAATAACCAGCGTAATAAAATTGACATAAAGGGCTGGTTTTTGAAGAATGTGCTAGTATTGAAAGGTTATTGATCAGTAAATATTGCCGTGATTAAACAACGTACACTCAAAAACGTCATCCGCGCGACCGGTGTCGGTATGCACAACGGGGAAAAGGTCGTGATGACCCTTCGCCCTGCACCGGTCGACACAGGTATTGTCTTTCGACGGATCGATCTGGATCCCGTGTTCGAAATCAAGGCGGAGCCCCATCACGTGGGCGACACTGCACTGTCAACCACCCTGGTCGGCACGGATGGTACGCGCGTTGCAACGATCGAGCATCTGGTATCGGCTTTGGCAGGACTCGGCATCGACAACGTGTTTGTTGATCTGACGGCCTCAGAAGTGCCGATCATGGACGGCAGTGCCGGCCCATTCGTATTTCTGATTCAGTCTGCAGGCATTGCCGAGCAGAACAAGGCCAAGCGTTTCGTCCGAATCAAGAAACCAGTTGAATTGGTCGATGGCGACCGCTGGGTTCGGTTTGAGCCGTTCGATGGCTTCCGTGTATCGTTTCAGATTGAATTTGACCATCCGGTGTTCAAGGACCGTACATGTCGTGCCGATCTGGATTTTTCCACGACCTCGTATTTAAAAGAAGTCGCGCGCGCCCGTACGTTCGGCTTCATGCGCGATATTGAATATCTGCGCCAACGTAATCTGGTTCTGGGCGGCAGCCTCGACAATGCGGTCGTCGTCGACGATTACCGCGTGCTCAACAGCGATGGATTGCGCTATGAAGACGAATTCGTCAAGCACAAGATGCTGGATGCCATTGGCGATCTGTATTTGCTGGGCGCCAGCCCGATCGGTTGGTTCAGTGGTCACAAATCCGGCCATGAATTGAATAATCAGCTGCTACGAAAGGTATTGGCCGATGAATCTGCCTGGGAGGACGTGACGCTCGAAGAAAATGCCAACGCACCCATTTCTTTCTTGCAGCCGGCTCAGGCAGTTTGACGACTGCGCAACCAGTCCAGCTGGCGACCCGTTCAGACGCACGATAGCTGACAATTTGACCGGGTCTCCCGGCGACGCAGTGACCGCACTATTTCGTAGCTTGAACTAGCGACGGTGTGATCCAGCGCTTTTGTCTGCTCTATCTATTCGTTCTTTGTCACCTGGCTCGTTATTCCTGCATCGGCATCGCCGAAAGAAAGAACTGAATCGACCGGGTATTTTCGGTTGACCAGTAGCCGAATTTCGGAACCGGGGCTGTGGGCACAGTGTGGCCACGGTGGTAGCGATGAAGTGTTTTACAGATCGCCACGAATCAGTCGGAACGAATCATTTGATACAAAAATCTCGCTTCGACGGATCGGTACGGGCCACAAGGCTGCAGCCTCGTTGACCATCGTGTCGGCCCACAGCCGCGCCTGTGTTGCCCAAGCGGGCGATTCAGCACCGATCATCAGGCAGTCTCCTTCAATACAGGCAATGCGGACATGCGGTCGTACGCTGTCCGGCAGCGATTGCACCACGCGTTCATTCAGCGCCTGGAAAGCCTGGGCTTGTCGGACAGCGCCGCCAAGGCCTTGGCTCGTGGCGGCGACCTGAGAAACGGTGCGAGACTTGTCGGCTGGTTTTTGCTCAGTCATTTGCGAACGTGGGTTGAATCCTGGATACTCGAATTTACGTGATTCTGCGACCTGGTACAAGCATGATACTGAACGCTGCGTTCCGATAAAATAGAGCATTGAGCCGCTTGGCTTGAGCCACAACACATTCTGGCAATCAGGCCCAGCTGCTTGATACCGTGCCAGTCAGCCCCAAGCTGGTAGTACAGCACAGTCCTGAAAAATCAAGTGAATTCACGATGCTAAAAAGTCTGATCACCCGCGTTATCGGCAGTCGTAATGAGCGACTGCTGAAGCAACTGCAAAAACACGTTGACCAAATCAATGAGCTCGAGGCCGATACCAAGGAGCTCAGTGATGAGGCGCTGCGCGGGAAAACAGTCGAGTTTCGGCAGCGTTTCGAAGCTGGAGAAACACTCGATGACCTGTTGCCAGAGGCTTTTGCCGTCTGTCGTGAGGCCTCGGTACGAACATTGGGAATGCGTCATTTCGACGCCCAGTTAATCGGCGGCATGGTGCTTCACCAGGGCAAGATTGCTGAAATGAAAACCGGTGAGGGTAAAACGCTGGTCGCGACGCTTGCGGTATATCTGAACGCCATTGCTGATCAGGGCGTGCATGTCATTACCGTCAACGACTACCTGGCCCGGCGAGACGCGGATTGGATGGGGCCGATTTATCATGCCCTGGATCTGAGCGTCGGTGTTTCGGTACCGGGCATGTCGGCCGCCGCCAAGCGAGCCGCATATGCCTGCGACATTACTTACGGCACCAACAACGAATTCGGTTTCGATTACCTGCGCGACAACATGGCCTTCTCGAAGGATCAGAAAGTCCAGCGCGGCCAGCATTTCGCCATCGTCGATGAGGTCGACTCGATCCTGATTGACGAGGCGCGAACGCCCTTGATCATTTCGGGCCCTGCCGACGAGGGTCCAGAGCT
Organism: uncultured Pseudomonadota bacterium; assembly: GCA_937138395.1. Classification (GTDB taxonomy): domain Bacteria; phylum Pseudomonadota; class Gammaproteobacteria; order Xanthomonadales; family Wenzhouxiangellaceae. The sequence continues at coordinate 54,839 of CAKZPB010000136.1, read as the reverse complement.
GTACGTCAAGATCAACCGCATCGTTCCGAAGATGACGCCCCAGGAAGAGGAGGACGGTCCGGGTGATTTTTCAATTGACGAAAAATCCAAGCAGGTACACTTGAGTGAAGAGGGCATGGCGCACGTCGAGCAACTGCTGACTGAGGTGGACCTGCTGAAGCCTGAAGACAGTCTGTACGATGCGCAGAATCTGAATCTGACCCATACCCTGAACGCCTGTCTGCGGGCGCATCATCTGTTCAATCGCGATGTCGATTACATCGTGAACGATGGTGAAGTGGTGATTGTCGATGAATTTACTGGCCGCACGATGCCGGGTCGGCGCTGGTCGGATGGTTTGCATCAGGCCGTCGAGGCCAAGGAAGGCGTACCGATTCAGCGCGAGAACCAGACGCTGGCCTCGATTACCTTCCAGAATTATTTCCGCCTGTACGAAAAGTTGTCCGGCATGACCGGTACTGCTGATACCGAAGCCTATGAGTTCCAGACCATCTACGGTCTCGAGGTCGTGGTCATACCGACCAACAAGCCGATGCAGCGTATCGACAACCCCGACCTGGTGTTCAAGAGCACGATGGAAAAATTCGATGCCGTCATCGATGACATCAAGCAGTGCAGCGCGGCAGGCCAGCCGACGTTGGTGGGTACAACGTCCATCGAAACCTCGGAACTACTGGCAAAGGCGCTGAAGAAAGCCGGTATCAAGCATGAAGTGCTGAACGCAAAGCAGCATGAGCGCGAAGCCCACATCATTGCCCAGGCCGGCAGGCCGGGTGCGGTCACCATTGCCACCAATATGGCCGGTCGAGGCACCGATATTGTTCTGGGCGGCAGCCTGGAAGTCGAACTGGCCGAGGCTGGCGATTCGCCCGACGAAGCAAACAGGAAAAAAATCAAGGCGGACTGGCAGCAGCGTCACGATCAAGTCATCGAAGCGGGCGGTCTTCACATTATCGGCACCGAGCGACATGAATCGCGCCGTATCGACAACCAGCTGCGCGGGCGATCCGGTCGTCAGGGTGACCCGGGTTCCAGCCGGTTCTACCTGTCGCTGGAAGATAACCTGATGCGCATCTTTGCGCCGGATCGCATGGGCGGCATGATGCAGAAGCTGGTCGGCGAGGGTGAAGCCATCGAACATCCCTGGGTCACAAAGGCCATCGAGAACGCACAGCGCAAGGTTGAGGCACATAACTTCGACATGCGCAAGAACCTGCTTGATTTCGATGACGTGGCGAACGATCAACGTCGCGTCATTTATGCACAGCGCAATGAGCTGATGCAGTCCGATGACGTGCATGAGTTGGTTGAGGATCTGCGCGATGAAGCCTTTGTCGACCTGATTGATCGCTACATTCCGCCCGATTCCATCGACGAAATGTGGGATCCGGACGGGCTCGAGAAAGCGCTGGAGGCTGAGTTCGGCATCGAAATTCCGATTCGGCAGTGGCTGGATGAAGACGATGATCTGGCTGAAGAAGCACTGCGCAAGCGCATTATGGAAAAGGTCGATGCCCATTTCGATACGAAAATGGAACAGACCGGTCGCGAGGTCATGTTGCAGTTCGAAAAAGCCGTCATGCTGAACGTGCTCGACCAGCAGTGGAAAGACCACTTGGCCAACATGGACTACCTGAGAAAGGGTATACACCTGCGCGGTTTTGCTCAGAAAAAACCGCAGCAGGAGTACAAGCGTGAAGGGTTCGAAATGTTTACCGACATGCTGGCTCGGATGCGTCACGAAGTCATCAAGATTCTGGCGCGGGTGCAGGTCAAGTCCGAGCAGGACGTCCAGGCGGTCGACGAGCAGCGTCGTCGCGAAGCGCCGATGGAGTTCCAGCACCGCGAAGCTGCAGGCATGAGCAATCCGCAGGCTGGCGGACCCGCACAAGGTGCCAGCGGCCAGGGCAACCCGGCCGAGTCGGTTGAAACCTTCGTCCGAGAAGGCCGCAAGATTGGTCGCAATGAGCCGTGCCCGTGTGGTTCAGGCAAGAAGTACAAGCAATGCCATGGCAAGCCGGATTAACGATCGGGTTTTGTTCTCCGGCCGGTGTTTCAGCCTTCGTAGTCCGCTGGGCTGGGGCTGCAGAAACACCTCGGTTTAATTCTGGGCTTGGGTTTCAGCCCCGCCTGTCAGATCCGGCTATAGCGATCGCTGCTGGAGGCGATCAATAGAAGAAAAACAGGTCCACGATTGCGCCATCGCTGACTAACACCAACCAACCGGCCGCCGCCAGAAATGGCCCGAAGGCGATCGGTACTTCGCGGCCCAGTCGCTTGGCTACGATCAAGCCAATTCCGATGCCGGCACCGACCAGTGATGCAAGCAGGATCACGCTGGGCAGTACCTGCCAGCCAAACCAGGCGCCGATGGCCGATAGCAATTTGAAATCGCCGTAGCCCATGCCTTCCTTGCCGGTTGCAAGCCGGAACAGATGAAACACCAGCCACAGAACCAGATAGCCGGCCACGGCGCCAATAACGGCAGACTCCAGATCGGTAAAAAGGCCCATCGACAGGTTCAGCAGCAAGCCAATCCAGACCAGGGGCAGCGTCAATTGATCAGGCAGGAGCTTGTGGTCCAGATCGATACCAGCGCCTGCGATCAGGGTCCAGGTCAACAACAGCCCCGCCATGCCTGCAGGCGTGGGGCCGAGTTGCACCACAACCACCAGGGAAAGAATGGCGGTCAGCAGTTCGACGGCTGGATAACGAATCGAAATGGACGTACCACAGTTTCGGCACTGTCCGCGTAGCATCAGCCAGCTGATGACCGGGATGTTGTCGTACCAGGCGATCTTGACGTTGCACTTGGGGCAATGCGAACGGCCGGTTGCCACGCCAGGCGGCTGTTCGGTGGCATTACCTTCATCCAGGCCCAGCAATTCCCGACACTGACACTTCCAATCGTGCATCATCCGGTTCGGTAAACGGAGAATGACGACGTTGAGAAAACTCCCGACCAGCAAACTCAGCACGAGGACCCCGCCGTAGAGTACGGCAGGGTTCAGCGATTCGAGTGAATCCATTGTTTACACAACAGAAGCGATCTGGAAGATCGGAAGATACATGGCAATCACAATGGTACCGATGATGGTTCCGACCAGAACGATAATGAACGGCTCGAGCAGACTGGATAGCGCATCGACCGTATTATTGACCTCTTCCTCGTAGAAATCAGCCACCTTCAGCAGCATGGCGTCGAGTGAGCCGGCTTCCTCACCGATGGCCGTCATCTGAACCACCATCGGAGGAAACAAGCCGGTTTGCTGCATGGCCAACTGCATCTGATGACCGGTTGCCACATCTTCGCGAATCTGATCCGTTGCGTTGGAATAGACGATATTGCCGGTAGCGCCTGCCACGGTTTTCAGCGCGTCAACCAGTGGCACGCCAGCCGCAAAGGTTGTGGCTAATGTACGCGCAAATCGAGAAAGCGCGGCTTTCTCCAATACATCGCCGATCACCGGGATTTTCAGACTGATTCGATCGAGGAAATGAGCAAAGGATTTGCTTCGCTTTTTCAGCGCAATCAATCCAACAATGCTGCCAATCACGGCCACCAGCACAAGAAACCCATATTGTTGCAGCGTGTTGGACAGGTTGACAATCAATTGAGTAAATGCCGGCAGATCGGCACCGAAACTTTCGAAGATCGAGTCGAACTGAGGAATAACGAAAATCAGCAGGATTGCAGTCACGATAATGGCTACCGCCACGACTGTTGCAGGATAGAACAATGCTTTCTTGATTTTTCCCTTGATCGATTCGATGCGCTCCTTGTAGGTCGCAATGTTCTCCAGGACCTGGTCCAGCACACCGGCGCTTTCGCCTGATGCAACCAGGTTCACGTAGAGTTCGTCAAAATAGACAGGATGCTTGCTGAGCGCTTCGGCCAGCGTGGCACCCGACTCGACATCGACTCGAATCGTATTGATCAGCTTTTGCAGGCGCGGGTTTTCGGCCGCCGCCCCAATAATCGTGAAGGCCTGGACCAGTGGGATACCCGCATTCAACATGGTTGCCAGCTGGCGCGTAAAGACGGCAATGTCTTTTGGCGAGATGCGCTTACCGGCGCTACCGAACAGCGCTTTCGGTTTTTTCCGGATGCGGGAAGGGGTGATGCCCTGCATCCTCAGCTCAGCCTTGATCAACTGCTGGCTCTTGGCCGAGCGCTCGCCCTTCAGGACTTTACCGCGCTTGTCTTTACCTTCCCATAAAAAGACTTCCAACTCATCGCGGGTCGTCGCCATACTGTTCTCCTGTTTTCAGGTCAGTGCCCTAACTACCTGATGTATTTTCACGCAATCGGGCCGAGATTACAACGCCCCCGAGCGCTTGATTTGAAGCCTGTTTCTGCAGCGAATTCACAGTTTCGCGCTCAAGACACGGCCTGATTCATCTGTTGGGTCAAGTGCTCTGCGGCTGCAGGTGCAATGCCAAGGCCATTTCTGAACCCTCCCGATTGTAACCAAAGGCCGTGGTTCAGATCATGCGGGCCGCAGACTGGCTCGTCGCCGCGGATGCCGGGGCGCAAACCGGACCAATGCAACTCAATGCAGTCTGGCTCGAGCGCGGGAAGCAATTGTTGCGCCATTTCGGCCAGCTGCTGAAAGCCGGTGTGGCTCGGACGGCGATCAATGCCGACCGATTCGACGGTGGCTCCGGCCAGGATGCGCCCATCCTGTCTGGGAATCAAGTAGCCTGCCGGCGTGTTGATGATATGGTTCAGCAACGCCGGTTGGGGCCTGTACAGCAGCATCTGGCCGCGAATGGCCTCGATACCCAATCGATCGAGCCCGGAACGTAGCAGAATCCGATCGGTCCACGCGCCGCAAGCAAGCACGACGTGGCGTGCCGGAATCGTATCACCCCGGACGGTGCGTACACCTTGCACTCGTTTGTGGCTGAGCAGCACACGCTCGACGGCTGTGTGTTCAAGCAGGTCGATCGGCTGATGGTCGAGCCATGCGCGAAACGCACTGGCCAATCGGGGGTTGCGGACCTGGGTGACGTCCGGCAGCAGGATTGCATCCTGTTCCGGACTCGACAGGTTGGGTTGGAAGTTTTTCAGTGGCCCGGTCATGGCTGTCACTGCGTTGGCAGCGAGCCAGGCGGTTGCTGCTGTCATGGGCCATCCAGTCAAAACCAGACCACTGGTACGGTATTCGCAGTCGATGCCGGTGCGCTGTTCAAGCACTTCAATCATCGATGGGTAGAGCGCTCTACTGCGCGAGACCCATCGATTGACCAGATCTGGATAGTTCCAGGGCGGCACGGCCGAAATAATGCCGCCGCCAGCCCAGGTGGATTCCTGACCGACTTCGCCGGCGTCGATCAACAGCAGTTGGTGGCCCGACTGATGCAGCCAAAAAGCCGTGGTCAGGCCGGCAATTCCAGCCCCGACAATGATGATGCGTTTCTGTCCGGTCACCGGTTGATGAAGGCGATCAGTTGAGATGCAAGGCTAGTCCGGCTGGGCCGGCTGGCGTGGAGGAAGCAGACTTTCGATCAGCAGGACGGTAACGCCGATCACGATGGCGCTGTCGGCAATATTGAACGCAGGCCAGTGCCAGCCGCGCGCATGCAGATCGATAAAATCCACGACATAGCCAAAGCGGAGTCGATCAACCAGATTGCCGACGGCGCCGCCCAGCAATAGCATCAGCGCGACTGGCAGTGCGCGCGCCTGATGCGGAAGCTGCGACAGCCAGACCAGCAGGAAAACACTGATGCCGATGGCGACGGTGACAAAAAACCAGCGTTGCCAGCCGCCGGCATCCGCCAACAGGCTGAACGCGGCCCCGTCGTTGTGCGCCAGCGTCAGATTGAACCAGCTGGTCAGTGCAACGGGCCGATACAGCTCCAGATTGGAACTGGCCAGGTGTTTGGTCCAGAGGTCAAGAATGACCACGAACAGCGCCAACAGCAACCAGGCGCCATAGCGTGGCAGGGTCATGCGCGGTAGAACAGTTTCCATTCGGGTCTATGTGCGTGCGGCAGATTCAATCCTACATTGTACGCGGACGCGTCCCTGCGATTTCAGCGTCTGGCACTCCATTGCTGCCGAAATGGGTGACTTGATCGGCTGGGGATTGGGTTAGGGAACGTCCGCACAGCGTTGTTCAGAGGGTGTCTCGCTTGTCACAATCGGCTGCAATTGTTCGCGGGCCCAGCGAAAATCCTGCTGCATGACTGCCGTCATATCATTCAGGTTGTCGAAATGGGCCTCGTCCCGACGCTTGGCGATAAACTCCACAGACACGTGGTGGCCGTATAGATCGCCGTCAAAATCAATCAGGTGCACCTCGAGCAGCCATTCTTTACCGTTGACGGTGGGGCGTTTGCCGAGGCTGGCGACACCGGGCCAGCGTGCAAGGGCAGAAGCGTCGTCGAGCCCATTGACGCAAACCGCAAAGATGCCCGCCAGCGCCGGCGGTACGGGTACGCTCAGATTCAGGGTTGGGAAGCCGAGCGTACGGCCGAGTTGCTGGCCCCGAAGGACCCGGCCGGACAGGGCATAGCGGCGTCCGAGCATGGCTTCGGCGCGGTCAAGATTGCCATCGTTCAGCGCCGTACGTAGCCCCGTGGACGATACCTTTTCATCATCGCTTGCCATGATCGGCTCAATCACGTGAACGTCAAAGCCGAGGCTGCCACCCAGGCGACGCAGCAGATCGACATCACCGGCTGCACGGTGACCAAAACGGAAATCCTGACCGACAATCACATGCTGCGCCCGGGCACCGTCAATGATGGCCCGGTCGATAAACTGCTGCGGCGACAAGCCCGCAAAATCAAGATCAAACGGCAGTTGAAACAAACGCTGAATGCCCATCGATTCGCTCACTCGCAAGCGATCGCGCAAACCCATCAGCCTCGGTACGGGCTGGTCTGGCGCGAACAGGGTTTGCGGCAGCGGTTCGAAGCACATCAGCGAAGGTGCATTGTCGGGTGTCAGGCTCACGGCACATTCGATTAAGGCCTGGTGACCGCGGTGGAGGCCGTCGAAATTGCCGATTGCCAGAGCGCTGGGTCGTGCATCGGTCAATCGGCAGGGGAGTCTTCGAATCAGCTGCATGGGCGCGATTGTACCTGTTGGGCGACAAGCGGAAACCAGTGAATGCATGGTTTCAAGCCTGGATGCGGGGACTCAATCTGAACGAATCAGATGGTGCTTGCGCATGCCGAACACCATCAATAAAAGGCCAAATGCCGCCGCACCACTGGTGATCGTTGAACCCGCCCACAACACGCGCTGCGTGCCTGAAGCGGCTTGCCACTGCTCGATCGGCGGCGATAGCCAGACGACCATCAGGCCCATACCGATGGCGGCAAAAATAATGCGCAGCGCCTGTTTCCACTGCAGATCCGGCTGTGAACCACTGCGCTTAAGGAAATACCAAAGCAGACCTGCGTTCAACCAGCCAGACGCCGATGATGCCAGCGCCAGCCCGGCGTGAATACCGGGCGACTGCTGCATCCGCTGCCACCAACCGCCGCCGGGTTCGGTCCAGTAGAGCACCAACAGGCCGACAAACACGACATTCAAGAGCATGTTGCTGAGTAGAGCGACCACGGCAATCTTGACCGGCGTCACGGTGTCCTGGCGCGAATAATAGGCAGGCGCAAGTATTTTTACGGCGATGAAGGCAGGCAGGCCCAGGCAATAGGTCGATAGTGCGAAGCCCGCCCATTGCGCATCCTGCAGCGAAAATTCACCGCGCTGGAACAGCGTCAGCATCAGTGGTTCGGCCAGCAGCATCAGGCCGACAGCAGCCGGTACGCCAATGACCATGCCCAGCGTCAGTGCCCATTCCAGCGTCTGTCGGAACTGCTGATGATCGCTGTGCGCGTGCATGCGGGACAGGGTCGGCAGAATCACTGTGGCCAATGCAACACCGAAAATCCCGAGCGGAAAGTCCATCAGCCGCTCCGAATAGTAAAGCCAGCTGACACTTCCGGCAATCAGCAAAGAGGCCAGAAACGTGTCGAACAGCAGGTTGATCTGAGCAACGGATGAGCCGAACAAGGTCGGCAGCATCAGCTTGCCGATCTTGCGCACGCCGGCATGTTGAAACTGAGTGCGCGGTCGCGGCAGCAGACCATGGCGCATCAGCGCCGGCATCAGCATCATCAGCTGTAGAAAACCGGCAATCAGAACGCCCCAGGCGACCGCCATGATCGGCCGTTCAAAATAGTGGCTGAACGCAACGGCCGCCACAATGATGCTGACATTCAGCATGACTGGCGTCAGTGCGGGCAGCGCAAATCGCCCGATCGTGTTCAGAATGCCTGCAGCCATCGCGGTCAGCGACACCAGCATCAAATACGGGAACATCACGCGCAATAAATCGCCGGCCAGCTGCATCTGCTCCGGGTTGTCGGCAAACCCGGGCACTACAATGCGCATGATCAGCGGCGCCATCAGAACACCAATGGCTGTGACCACCAGCAGAATGGCCAGCAGGCTGCCAGCGACAGCATCAATCAATTCACGCAGCGCTTTCGGATCATCTTGTTCGCGCGCTTCGGAGAACACGGGTACAAAGGCCAGCGAAAACGAGCCTTCGGCGAAAATTCTGCGCAGCAGATTGGGCAGTCGGAATGCAGCGGCGAAGGCGTCCATGATCATGCCTGCCCCGAAAAAACGCGCCAGCACGACGTCGCGTGCAAAGCCCAGTATTCTCGAGATCAGGGTCATTGCGCCAAACGCGGCGCTGGACTTCAATAATTTCATTGGTTTAAGGAGCCTGCAGCGTCTGGTTGCCTTTGCGGATGACCCAAGAATAGACCTGCACGAAATGCGTTCTTGATCTTGACGATAGGCGTTTGAAACGGCATACTAGCTGGCTGATTTTCCAAAATTAATTGTTTACAGGAGCTACCCGTGGCGAATAGTGCATCAGCCCGCAAGCGCGCACGTCAATCCGAGCAGAATCGTCAGCATAACGCTGCGCAGCGTTCGTATGTGCGCACCATGATCAAAAAAGTACTCAGCGCAATTGAGGCTGGAGACAAGACCGCGGCCGAACAAGCCTATCGCGAAGCCGTCCCCGCTATTGACCGGTCTGTCAGCAAAGGCATCATGCATCGCAACAAGGCAGCGCGCCACAAGACGCGACTGGGTCAACACGTCCGAAATCTCTGATTGACTTCGCTTGACCCGCCGACCGTATTGGCGGTCGGCGAGCCTGGTTCCAGACAATTCAGCTGGTTAAATCAAGCCAGCGTTCACACCATTGCACTTTTGGATGCTGATCGCCCAGCACCTGGACCAGATGACTGCGTGCTTGTTGCAGTTCATTTTCAGCCTGTTGTGATCCCATAACCAGTTCTGCCGCAGCCACAATCGTCTGCGCTTCGGCAACTTCCCAATTGCGCTCGCTGGTCAATTCCAGCCGCAGGTCAAGACATTGACTGGCAGCCTCCAGTGCACGTTCTGGCGAACGTTCTGCCAGGTCATAGCGCGCGAGTTCGCACAGAGCCTGCGCCAGAAACCGATTGGATTGGGGTTTCAGGTTCTCAAGATTCCCGATGACGTCTTCGATCTGGTTGCGTACCGGTGCGCTGGTCAACTGATTCAAGTTGGCGAATTCATCGCGCGCCGCCTGCGCAACAATCATGGCCTGCTGGGCCTGCGCTACGCGACTGAACAGATGATCGCTGCCCAGCGTCTGATCGAACAATCGCAAGGCTTCGCTGACATCGTCGTGGGCATCGATGAAATCACCTACAGCCAGGCGCCAACGGCTGCGAACCAGTAAGCCGCGGGCCTGATTGATGGTCTGCTCCCCTTCGAAACGCTCGATCAGCTCGATACCCTGTTGCACGTGCTGACCGGCCAGCTCCAATTCGTAGCGCTGGGTAAGCAGCGTACCCAGGTTCAAGTAGGCTGCACCCAGTGCGCCTGACTCGCCAAACCGCTGACGGCGACGCTCGATGGATTCACGATACAACTGCTCAGCCTGCTCCAGATTGCCCTGCTGATGTAACAGGCTGGCCAGATTGGTCATCACGGTCAGGGCCGACGAGCTGTCTTCCAGCCCCAGGCCGCGCCAGTTGTCCAGGGCTTTGCGCAAATGTGGCAAAGCTTCCATGGTTCGTCCGGAGTAAATCATGGTGGTCGCCAGATTGTTCTCGATCGTGGCCAGCAGACGGGACGGTGCAGACACCACCTGTTGTGCCATGGCCAGGCCACGTTCGGCGCTGTTAATGGCCTCGTCCCATCGACCAAGCCCCCGCAACGCCTGCCCGCGAATGGTCAGAATATCGCCAAGCCGCGCCCGGTTATCGGCCGGATGGTCCGCCAGGATCGACAGCGACTCGTCGACCAATGCAAGTGCGGCTTCAGATTCGCCCTGGCGCAGACGAATCTGGGACAGATCTGCCAACACCACCGCACGCAGTAAATCAGGCGAACCCCGGGCGTCGGCATCGTTGACAAACGCGGTCAACAGCGGGTCGGCTGCGGCAAAGTCATCCATTGCAATGTACAGTTCACCCAGAAATGCGCGAACCGCAGCCAGGACTTCCGGATCGTCTGCGTGCAGTTGCTCGGCGACGCGTACACTTTCGGCCAGCAGGTCGCGAGCGGTGACATTCTCCTGCTGAATTTCCTCACCGGCTTCGCGAAACAGTAGCGTCAGCTGCTCTCGAATCAGCGTTGCACGTTCTGCCTCGAATCGGGCGAGGTCGCGTTCAGCCCGAACAATGCGCTCCTGCCAGGCCAGTCCTGCCGTGCCAACAACAATACTCAGTGCAGCCAAACTGGCGGTCGCGGCCGCCAGGCGATGGCGGCGCGCCCACAAAAACAGCCGCTGGATGGTCGAGTTGCGCTGTACCGAGACCGGGCGTTGTTCAATCAGCGCCTGAAGATCATTGATCAATTCCGACACTGCGCCATAACGCTGACCAGGGTCAGCTGCGGTTGCTTTTTGAATAATCGCTTTGATGGCTTTTGTACGGGGCCGGCGATTGATTGCAGATTCGACCGTGCGCTGATCGGGCTCAGTCGTGCCGGTCAACAACCAGGTCATCAGCTTGCCGAGCGAAAAAATATCGCTTTGTGTTGACGCCGGTTCACCTGCCAGCTGCTCTGGCGCCGCATAGGCCGGTGTCAGTGCAAGGGCTTTGCGGTCGTGTGCGTCGCCGTCGTTGCTGAGCAGGCGTGCAACACCGAAGTCCAGCAGGCGGACCCGATCGTTATCCATGATGCGGATGTTGGCCGGTTTGATATCGCCGTGGACGACTCGACGCTGGTGCGCATGCTGAACTGCCGAGGCGACTTCGATCAAATGCTGCAGCCCACCGTGCTGAGCGGTTCTCAGGCGGTCATGGCAATCACTCCAGTCCTGACCATCGACCCATTCCATGACCAGATAGGTTTGGCCGTCGTCGAGCGTGCCGCCATCCATGATGCGCGCAATATTCGGATGATCGAGCCGGGCAAGCAGCTGGCGTTCCAGCGCCAGGCGATCGTTTAACTGGGCATGATTCGGCGTGCGGATGAACTTGATGGCTGCGGTCATCTCGAACGAGCCATCGGCTCGTTCAGCGCGATAGACCTGACCCATCCCGCCGGCACCTACGGCGTCAACAATTCGCCAGTCGCCGATTCGTGTGCCGGCCGGTAATTTCGGGGTTTCCGGTTCAACAGCCTCGAGTGCAGCGCTGCCAACGCGATTGAACAGCGTTTCGAGATACTGGGTCGGTTCAGTTGACGCATCAACCAGACGGGCCAGGTGGGCATGCACGCGCGGGTGCGTCCGGGCCATGGCTGTCAATGCCTCCTGTCGCTGATCTGACTCCAGATCCAGCACCTGGTCCAGCAGGCGATCCAGCAACGTCCTGCGCGCCGGGGTCAGTCGGCTTGTCTTGGCGTCATCCATTCCACGTCCTGCGCGTAGTCAATCACGCCGCAGTATAGCAACGCCGCGCAAAACGCTTCAGATGCTGAGCTACCAGCCGCTCAAGCCCTGGATATCCTCCGGATAACTGACGCTGTAGCCCACGATCAGGGTTTCCTGCTGGTCCGCGTCCAGCTCCATCGACCAGGCCAGTACACCCGGCTGATCATCCACATCGCGCTGGTCAGGGCGCGTCGTGTCGCGCGTTAATTCGACCTGGATGCGTTCGTCGGTTGATACCGGCATACGGTCGAGCACCGTCAACAAGAGCGGTTGTGTATGTCGATTGTGGATGCGAATCTGATGTTTCAGCAGTTCCTCGGTCGAACGACGAATCACGCCAGCACTGGCGCGCTGCTCTTCGATCAGTTGAACATCGATCTCGATCAGCTGATCGACACCAAAGCTGGCGGCCAGCGATGCACCCGGGCGAATGCCTTCAAAAAACCGTTGCCCAACGATGCGATTGTCCTGGAACAGGGTCAATTGACCGGGTGGCATCGGCGCTTCGCCGCTGAATTCGCCTTCGACGTACAACCAGGCCCTGGGCTGCTGTTTCGGCACTGCGCGCGCACTCAGATCAACCTGCATGACTTGTTGGGCCAGCCGGAAACGTTGTTCCTGATTATTCGCGGCAACCGATGAGCGACCGTTGATGGTGTATTCGCGCGTGTATTCAGTACCGGCCAGTTCCGCCGCAAACTGGCCGGCCGGGTTCACGCCTGATCCGGTGACCTGGACGGCGCTGAAGTCAGCAGCCATTTCGGCTTGCTCCATCGCACGGGATGCCTTGGAGGTTGGCGGTTCTGCAACTCCGATCCACCAGGTCCGAAGTTCGGGTAATCGGCCGCCTGTGCTGGGTTGGGCCAACGAGACCGAGAGGCTCACGTCGGACCAGTCCTCGCCAGTATTCTGCCGGATGATGGCCGATTGAATCATCTCCAGCTGGCGTGTGTCTGTATCGAGCCGCCATTCATACGTCGGGCGCCAGGATGCCTGCATGACAATATAGTCCAACTGCAATTCGGCATCGCCCGATGTATTCGCAGCGTACTGGATCGTCAGGCCGGTGGTATCCCGCTGCTGTTGGCCAAGATCGGCCAGCTCGCGTTCGAGCCGCTGAATCCGGCTGGAGAGCTCACGTTTCTGCTGGTCCAGTTGGCGCCGTTCTGACAGAATCTGATCGGCACTGTCACCAACGACTCGAAGCGCCTGCTCCAGTTGTTCGATACTGAGTGATCCATCGCGATCGGACTGGTTCGATAACGAATTCAATACCGCGAGCTGCATATCGCGTGCGCGCATTCGATCATCAACTGCGGCCTGATCGTCCTCGAGTTGCTGAATCTGTTCGCTGAGTCTGCGTGCCTGCGGATTGACCCGGTCAATGCCCCGTCGCGTGGAAAACTCGAATGAACCCAACTGCAGGCCCTGATTCGGGCCGGCTGAAATGCGCAGGCTGTCGCGCAGGATCCCGGCCGGCAGATCCTCGATTTCAATCTGCCCTGGTCCGGGCTCGAACTCGATTGAGATGACCCGCGTGATGCTGGCCCGGTCAGGATAGACGACCACCGACTGCAGTTCTGCGACTGCAGGCACGGGCACCAGCAAGGCCCAGCAAACAACACCCAGTGCACAAACCCATTGGAAATAACGCATTGGCAAACTCCAGGACAACAAAAGACTGTGTGCTTGGACGTTGGAATCGAGCTGCGGTTCAGTTCAAACCCGAGTGAATTACACGTCGCTGGCTGCGACCTCAGGCGCCACGCCGTCCAGCAGGTAATCTGCAACCGTACCAGTCAGCCGTTTCAACCCATGACCGGTCACGGCTGAAACGGCAAACCAGGGTTGCTGCCAGTCGAGTCGGTCAATCAGTTCCCGAACCGCAGCATCGCGTTCCTCCGAGGGCAGGAGGTCGGTTTTGGTCACCACCAGCCAGCGTGGTTTCTGCAGAAGCCCGGCGTCATAAGCCTGCAGTTCACGCTCGAGTGTCTGCACTTGTTCGACCGGGTCGAGTGCCTCAAAGCTCTGGATTTCAACCAGATGCAGCAGCAGGCCGGTACGTTGCAGGTGCTTCAGAAACTGATGGCCAAGCCCGGCACCTTCGGCTGCGCCTTCAATCAAACCCGGAATATCGGCAACCACAACGCTGCGACCGGGCTCAAGACTGACGACGCCAAGGTTGGGGTGCAACGTGGTGAACGGATAATCCGCGACTTTCGGCCGCGCCGCGGAAATAGCGCTGATCAGCGTTGACTTGCCCGCATTCGGAAAGCCAAGCAGGCCAACATCCGCCAGCACTTTCAACTCGAGATGCAGCCCGCGTTCGTCGCCGGGTGTGCCTTCGGTGAATTGTCGAGGCGTACGATTGACCGAAGACTTGAAGTGGATATTGCCTTTGCCTCCGGTACCGCCTCGGGCGACCAGAAGCCGTTCACCGTGTTCGGTCACGTCGCCGATCAATTCATCGGTACTGACATTGCGGACCTGTGTGCCGAGCGGCACGCGGATAATGACGTCGTCTGCTGCTTTGCCGCTTTTCTGACGCCCGGCGCCGGGCTGACCGTTTCTGGCCTGAAACAGGCGCGCATGGCGAAAATCGACGAGCGTATTCAGGCCGGAATCACCCTCAAGAAAAACACTGCCGCCGCGACCGCCATCACCGCCATCCGGGCCACCCCGCGGAATGTATTTTTCGCGCCGAAAACTGACCACGCCATGCCCGCCGCGTCCAGCGCGGACTTCGATCTGGGCTTCATCAACAAATTTCATAGCGAATCATGACCATCATCAGCAGTTTGAGCGGAGCCAATCACTGGTTGGCAATCAAAAAAGCCGGCACTGGGCCGGCTTTCAGGAGTTATGTGAATCTGCTGAAGGCTTATTCAGCAGGTTCAACAGACACGAACTTGCGCAGCGGTTTGCCACGGCTGTTGAACACAACCTTGCCATCAACAAGGGCAAACAACGTGTGGTCGCGACCAACGCCGACGTTGTCGCCAGCATGAAAACGCGTGCCGCGCTGGCGGACCAGGATATTGCCTGCGTCGACCTGTTCTCCACCGTAGCGTTTTACGCCCAGATATTTTGGATTTGAATCGCGGCCGTTACGTGTAGAGCCGCCTGCTTTCTTATGAGCCATGATTCAGCCCTCGATGCCGGTTATTTTGATTTCGGTGTAGTGCTGACGATGCCCCATCTGCTTCATGTGGTGCTTGCGCCGCTTGAATTTGATGATGCGAACTTTTTCGCCGCGGCCGTGGCTGACGACCTCGGCCGTGACTTTGCCGCCATCCAGCGTGGGAGCGCCAACGCGAATATCTTCGCCGTCAGCTACCATCAACACTTCGTTCAGTTCAATAGAATCGCCGCTGCCGGCAGGTAATTTTTCGACCCGCAAGACATCGCCGGTTGAGGCCTTGTACTGCTTGCCTCCGGTTTTGAATACCGCGTACATAGAAATTTCCTCGAGCACTACGCGTGACTAAAGAGCGGGAATTCTACCGACTTTGGCCTGACAGGTCAATACAGATTGCTATATCCCCTGAGTGGTCTGCAGGGTAGTTGAAGCGCTGCGTGATTCAGCAGTCCGGCATGAGGGGAATCAGCGCACTTTACAAAGTGATATCATCGTGATATTATTTTGCATAACTCGAACGAACAGGAGTATCCCCCCATGCAGGAAATACAAGTGCGTTCAACCAATGGTATTCCGGTGCTGGCCTTGAACATCGTGCTCGTGGCCGGTGCGGCCTGGTGGTTCTTCGATTCAATCAACCCTACCCAGATGATCGGGCTGATCGGCGCGATCTTGTTATTCATCGTTGCCACCGTGTTGATGTTCGGCTATTACATGGTCGAACCCAACCAGGCTGCGGTATTGACGCTGTTCGGGAAGTATGTCGGCACGGTGCGGGAGCAGGGGCTTCGGTTCAGCAATCCGTTCTACTCAAACCGAAAAGTCAGCTTGCGGGTCCGGAACTTCGAATCCGGTCGGCTCAAGGTCAATGAATTGGACGGCAGCCCGATTGAAATTGCCGCCGTTGTGGTCTGGAAGGTGGTCGATTCCGCCGAAGCCGTATTCAACGTGGACGATTATGAAAGCTTTGTCCAGATTCAATCGGAGGCCGCGCTGCGTTCGATGGCCACGCAGTATCCGTATGACCAGCAGGAAGAAGGCCAGATTTCTCTTCGCAGCCACGCGCTTGAGATCAGCGATGATCTGAAATCCCAGCTCGATGATCGCTTGCAAACGGCTGGCGTGCATGTCATCGAAACCCGCATCAGTCACCTGGCCTATGCGCCCGAAATTGCCCATGCCATGCTCCAGCGCCAGCAGGCCAACGCGGTAGTGGCCGCGCGACGGCGGATCGTCGACGGTGCTGTGGGCATGGTCGACATGGCCCTATCGGATTTGAAAAGCCAGGGTATTGTCGAGCTCGATGAGGAACGACAGGCGCAGATGGTGTCCAACCTGCTGGTGGTGTTGTGTTCGGATCGCGCCACTCAGCCAGTGGTCAATACCGGCAGCATTCATCAATAAACTATAGAACGGATCACAGGCAATACACCGGATTCCAGTGGCCAACAAAAAACCGTTCGCACTTCGCATCAGCCCCCAGGTCATGACCGCTATGCAGCGCTGGGCCGATGACGACATTCGCTCGTTGAATGCCCAGATCGAATGGGTGTTGCGCGAAGGCCTGCGCAAAGCGGGCCGGTTGAAGCGCACTCAGGCCGAGCCGGTTGAAGATGATGATCCCGCCTTGAAAAGCGATGAAGACGGTCAGCGATGAAGACGAATAACGATCAAGACGCACCGGCTTGATCAAACATCCGGTGCCTTGTTGATTCAAGGAGTTGCAGCAAAATGACATGGATAAAGCAAAGTACTGTTCGGTCGGCGCCAGTGCTCCTGGCCCTGTCTGCCTGTCTGTTGATCAACGTGATCCAGGCACAAACAGCAGGCATTGCGCAGCAGTTTCTGGAATCACTTGAAGAGGCTCGCTTCGACCAGGCCCATGCCATGCTTTCGAGCGAGGTCAGTGATCAGATCAGCAGGGCACAGCTCGAGCAGATCTGGCTCAGCCTGCCCGGGCAGGTCGGAGCGTACCAGGGGCACGAGGCACCGCAGATCAGCAGTAGCGAAACCGGCGATCTGTTTTTATTTCGACTGAATTTCGCCAATGCGGCCCTGGATGCACGCATCAACGTGAACCAGAACGGGCAGGTGGACGGCTTTTTTCTGGTGCCGGCTGCACCCGGGGCTCCAGCTGAAAAAGCATTGGCCAGCAGCGATCGCTGGGTTGAAAGCGAATTTGTAGTTGCTGACGAATTGCCCGGAATTCTGACGCTTCCCGAAGGTACCGGACCGTTTCCGGCTGTGGTTCTCGTCCATGGTTCGGGGCCGGGCGATCGCGACCAGACCATCGGGCCGAATACGCCGTTTCGTGATCTGGCCCATGGGCTTGCCGAGCAGGGCATCGCCAGTCTGCGTTACGACAAGCGCAGCCTGGTGAAGCCGGCTGATTTGACCGGGGCCTACACGGTTGAGCAGGAGGTCCTGTCCGATGTGCGCGCCGCAGTTGAGCAAGTGCAGGAGGTCAACGAGATCAATCCACAGCGGGTGGTTGTTGCGGGGCTGAGCCTCGGGGGGTTGCTGGCGCCGAGAATCGGTCTGGCCAACCCGGAATTGGCCGGATTGATTCTGATGGCTGCTCCGGCTCGTGGGTTGGAAGCCATGGTGCCACAGCAATTACGCTATATCTTCAGCCTGGACGGCCAGATTGACCAGGCTGAGGCAGCGCAACTGGCTCAAATTGATGCTCAGGCTGCGGCCGTTGCCGAACTGTCCGATCCGCAGTCTGCAGCCCCCGGATTACTGGGTGTGCCGGAAAGTTACCTGTTGGACTTGAGGAACTACGATCCGATCGCAACAGCCAGGTCGCTGGACCTGCCGATGCTGATACTGCAAGGGGGGCGGGATTATCAGGTCACCGTTGAAGATGATTTTGCGATGTGGCAACGGGCGTTCGCGGAGGTTGGTCGCGTGACGCTGAAACGCTATGACAGACTGAATCACGTGTTCATTTCCGGAAAGGGTATGGCCACCCCGGCTGAATATATCAATGATGTGGGTCATGTGGATCCTGAGGTTATTTCGGACATGGCCAAATGGATCCACGCGTCTTTTAACTAATCCAGGAGAAACAGGATGCAATCGTTTACGCTCGCACCGGTCAGCAAATCAACCTTGATCTGGCAGCTATTGATTCTGGCCATTCCTCCCGTCATCCTGGTCGGCTTGTTGATGGTTCCTGAATTCAGGTCGGACCTGCGGTTGTCGATACCGCTTGGGCTAACGCTGGTCCTGACTACAGTCGGCATCGCCTTGTTTACTCGTCGGCGCAGGATTCAGATTGACGGTGGTCAGCTGCGCGTGGCTGCAACCTTTTATACCTGGAAGCATGCCATCGCTGATTTGGATCTGGAGCATTCCAGAGTGCTGAGCCTGGATGAACACACCCATCTTCGGCCCATGATCAAGACCAATGGCTATTCACTGCCCGGCTTTCATGCCGGTCACTTTCGCAGCAAGCAGTGGCAGAAACTGTTCTGTCTGGTCACCAATCCCAGCGTTTTGCTGATTCCGCTCAAGCATAGAAACGGCGCGCTGCTGCTGAGCCCTGAGCACCCACGGCAGCTCCAGAATGCACTGCTTGAGCCCGTCAGGGACTGAATCGGGCCGGGTGTTGGACTCAAGGGACTGCTAGACTCACCGGCTGACCATTTCGAGTGGCAGCAACGTGTCCAACGATCGTATTCGATACAGCCCAAGCGGCGAGCCCTCAACCAAGCCCGTCAAGCCCCGTCCCCTGGCATTTCTCCGAGGATTTTTGCGCAATCCGGCACAGGTTGGTTCGGTCATTCCGAGCTCGAGATTCCTGATGCGTCGGATTGTGGCCCTGTCGGAATTGGACCACGCCCGGCACGTGATTGAACTGGGCCCTGGCACCGGTGGCACAACTTGCGCCTTGCTCAAGGCGCTGGCGTCTGACGCACGGCTGATGGCGGTCGATCTGGATCCGGCGTTTTCAGAAATCATTCGGCAGTTCAATGACGATCGTCTGATCAGCCATACCGGCAGTGCCGAAGACATCACTTCAGCCGTGCAAACGCATCATATGGATGGCGTCGATGCCGTGATCTCCGGGATTCCTTTTTCGACGATTCCCGAGACTACGGGGCTGGCCATTGTGTCGGCGATTCATTCCATTCTCAATCCGGGCGGCGTGTTCCTGGCCTATCAGTTCCGATCCGACGTAGTGAAACGTACGGATCCGGTATTTGGCGCACCGGCTCGCGTCGAGTCGGAGCTGTTGAATATCCCGCCGATGCATGTGTATCAGTGGCGAAAATCGAACTAGCGCACCTCTGAATCACGACGCTTGCGTGTGCCCGGCTGATGCGGGAAGCATCGGCAGGACTTGGGTCAGTACCGATGGGCATATCCATCCGTCATTTCAAACAAGCGAACCCGAAGAGCGAAAAGTATTGCGGTTTTCAATCGCTTCTCACGATCCTATGTCAATCGGTGGTCTGCATCGGGCAGAGAGAAGGCAAACCGCCTGACCCGGACTTTACACGGGCTTCGTCCTCGCAGCCGAGCGTGGTGGCACGCAGGCGCAAAGACCGCATCTTGTGCTGAGCATCGTTACCCTGTCCTGACGACCAGTGATGACACCCCTTGGCACGCACAAGCAGTGGTTTTACAGCCTGCTTCCCAACCGCTTGCATGGCTGTTCAGCGAATGCCTGGGCGATTCCCGGCCGGTTTCCTGAACGATTGCCTGGCTCTCATCAGCGGGCAGGGCGTTGTTGGTTCTGACCCAACTGTATTTGCTCAAAATTCACTGGCACCGGTATACTGCAACGTTACCTACTGTTTGGCTGAAACGGAATTTCGTGGACAAAATTTCACTACGCGGTGCGCGTACGCACAACCTGGACAACGTGGATCTCGAGCTGCCACGCGATCAGCTGATTGTATTCACAGGCCTGTCCGGCTCCGGCAAGTCGTCGTTGGCGTTCGACACGATTTATGCCGAAGGCCAGCGTCGCTATGTCGAATCGTTGTCGGCCTATGCAAGGCAGTTTCTATCGATGATGCAGAAGCCCGACCTGGATCATATTGAAGGTCTTTCGCCTGCAATTTCCATCGAGCAGAAGGCGGCCAGCCATAATCCGCGTTCAACCGTGGGCACGGTGACCGAAATCCATGATTACCTGCGATTGATGTATGCGCGGGTGGGCATTCCGCAATGCCCGGATCACCAGGTTGAACTGGATGCAAAAACCGTCAGCGAAATGGTGGACACCGTGCTGAACCTGCCAGAAGGCAGTCGCATGATGGTGTTGGCGCCGGTGGTTCGCAATCGGAAGGGCGAGCACCAGAATTTGCTGCAGGATTTGCGTGCGCAGGGATTCATTCGGGCCCGAGTCAACGGCCAGGTGATCGATCTTGACGACGGGCTGCCGGCGTTGGAGCTGCGCAAAAAACACACCATCGAAGCCGTAGTTGACCGCTTCAAAGTGCGTCCGGATATCGCTCAGCGGCTGGCGGAAAGTATGGAAACCGCGCTTGCCATGGCCGATGGTGTCGTCATCGTTGCGCCGATGGATCCTGACCAGGATAGTGACCTGAAGGAAACCCTGTTTTCAGCCCGCTTTGCCTGTCCGGTCTGCGACTACAGTCTGCCTGAGCTCGAGCCCAGAATGTTTTCGTTCAATAACCCGCATGGGGCCTGCCCGACCTGTGATGGCCTGGGCCATAAAGAATATTTCGATCCTGGCCGCGTGGTCGCGAATCCCGAGCTCAGCCTGGCAGGCGGAGCCATCCGTGGTTGGGATCGACGCAATGCCTATTATTATCAGCTGATTCAGTCCCTTGGCCGTCACTACGACTTTGACCCGGAAACGGCTTTCCAGGACCTGTCTGAGTCCATTCGACAGATCATATTGCATGGCAGCGGCGATGAAAAAATCAGCTTCCGCTATTTCTCAGATGGCGGCAGCCAGACCCGGAAGCATCCGTTTGTCGGCATTATTCCCAACCTGGAACGGCGCTATCGTGAAACGGACTCGCGCATCGTGCGTGAGGAACTGTCGCGCTATATTTCAATGCAGCCCTGTCCGGACTGTGAGGGCCACCGGCTGAATCGTGAAGCGCGCAACGTATTCATCGATGAGCGCTCGCTGCCGGAGATCTCCTCGTGGTCGGTCGAGCAGTGCCTTGAGTTTTTCAGCAACCTGGCGCTGCAGGGTTGGCGTGGTGAGATTGCAGGCAGAATACTGAAAGAGGTTCGCGAGCGCCTGCATTTTCTGGTCAACGTCGGGCTCGATTACCTGACGCTGGACCGTCAGGCCGACACCCTGTCGGGCGGTGAGGCCCAGCGTATTCGACTGGCCAGTCAGATCGGTGCCGGGCTGGTTGGCGTCATGTATGTGCTGGATGAACCCTCGATCGGCCTGCATCAGCGCGACAACACCCGGCTGCTGGAGACACTGACCCGCCTGCGCGATCTCGGCAACACCGTCATTGTCGTCGAACATGATGAAGATGCAATCCGCTCAGCTGATCACATCGTCGATATCGGTCCGGGCCCAGGCGTGCACGGCGGCAAAATCGTGTTTTCCGGGCATCCCGATCAACTGATTGAATGCGAGGAATCACTGACCGCCGATTACTTGTCGGGCCGGCGTGCGATCGAGATTCCGGCCGAACGGCACAAGCCAGATCGCAAACGCATGTTCAAGTTGAACGGCGCGAGCGGCAACAATCTGAAAAACGTCGATGTCGAGGTGCCGGCCGGGCTGATGGTGTGTGTGACCGGCGTGTCGGGTTCGGGTAAGTCGACGCTGATCAACGATACCGTATATCGCCTGATGGCGCGAGAATTGAACGGCGCTTCGACCAACCCGGCGCCGTATTCGATGCACAAGGGGCTTGAGTTATTCGACAAGGTTGTTGATATCGACCAGAGTCCTATTGGTCGGACCCCGCGCTCCAATCCGGCCACCTATACCGGACTGTTCACGCCGATACGTGAGCTGTTTGCGGGCACCAAGGAAGCGCGTTCACGCGGCTACAAGCCCGGTCGATTTTCATTCAACGTCAAGGGTGGCCGATGCGAAGCCTGTCAGGGCGATGGCGTCGTTCGCGTCGAGATGCACTTCCTGCCGGATATCTTTGTACCCTGCGACGTATGCCACGGCAAACGCTACAACCGTGAAACCCTGAGCGTGACCTACAAGGGCAAGAACATCCACGAAGTTCTTGCAATGACGGTCGAAGACGCATTGCCTTTCTTCGAGGCCGTTCCCGCCATCGCGCGTAAACTGCAGACGCTGATGGATGTGGGCCTGAGCTATATCACCTTGGGACAGAGCGCGGTCACGCTGTCCGGTGGCGAAGCACAGCGGATTAAACTGGCGCGCGAATTATCCAAGCGCGATACCGGCAATACGCTGTATATTCTGGATGAGCCGACCACGGGGCTGCATTTTCATGACATCAAGCAATTGTTGAAGGTGCTGCATACACTGCGCGATCACGGCAATACCGTGCTGGTGATCGAGCACAATCTGGATGTCATCAAGACGGCCGACTGGATCATTGATCTTGGGCCAGAAGGCGGTCATCGCGGCGGTGAAATCATTGCCGTTGGCAGTCCGGAGCAGGTCGCGCGCAACAAGAAATCCTGGACCGGTCGATATTTGGCCGACATGCCCGGCTTGTTGAAGAAACAGCGCAAGTCGGCCTGATGTAATTTTTTGAACCTGATCGAGAATCCGATGGCTGAATTTTCAACGGAACTGGACGTGCGCTGGGGTGACCTGGATGGATTTGGTCACGTCAACAATGCGGTGTATCTCACCTATCTGGAGCAGGTTCGTACGCTTTGGATGGAGTCGGTCGGCTGCGGCCTGGGTGATGATGACAGTGGGCCGGTCGTTGCCAATGTCAACCTGAATTATCGACAGGTCATGAACTGGCCTCAGCGGATCCGAATCACGTTGAAGCCCGAATCGCCCGGCCGTTCGAGTTTGAAACTGAACAACGAGATTCTGAGCGTGGTTGATGATCAAGATGTCCAGCCGACCCTGTTTGCTGACGGCACCATCACCATCGTATGGATTGACAAATCAAGTGGCGAACCGGTTCCATTGCCGTCTGTTATCCGCAATCAAGCTGACAGCTGAACGCGTCTGGTCGCCAACCGCGGGCAAAGGTGAAAATCGGACGTGTAAGGCGATAGAAATCAACGGTTGTCCATTGCCATTCGAACGCCAAGAAAGGGCCGATGCGCGGCAGTGCATCATGTCTTCATTTTGTACGTAAATCCAGATCTGTAGCCTGGTGGTAAAGATCCATTCCGCGCCTGTTCAAGACACCTCGTCGCTGTACTTCTGTTCATAAGCGCCGCTCCGGCCGCACTTGCCTGTGGCTTGACGCTGTGTAACCATGAAGCCGGCTTGCAACATCAGGAGTTTTCAATGAGCGATCACAAAGCCGCCATTTCTCAAGCACCAGTGCTTCGACCGCGACCCTGGCATCTATGGGTCGTTGGCATACTCAGCCTGATCTGGAACGGTTTCGGCGCGTTTGACTACAGTGCAACGCAGTTTCAGTGGCAAGCCTACATGTCGAATTTCACCGAGAGTCAGCTGGAGTACTTCTATGGACTGCCTGCCTGGCAGGTATCGGCATGGGCATTCGGCGTGTGGGGTGCACTCCTCGGATCCATTGGATTGATTCTGGCCAAACGCTGGGCGGTGTTGATGTTTGCCGTATCGCTGGTGGGCATGCTGGCCAGCTTTGCGACCTACTTCTGGTCCGAGCAGGCACAGGAAGCCATGGGTCAATCCGGCTGGATTTTCAGTGCGGTGATCGTTGTGGTCGGTGTCGTGCTGCTGCGCTACTCACGCAACATGAGCAAAAAAGGCGTATTGCGCTAGCCAATCGTTGAATCTGCAGGCCGGCAGCGCCCGAAATCTTCTTGAGCCAGGGGTTCGATGATGAATGGTTCCCGGCCGCAGGCCGACCGGGATCCGATTGACTGGTGATTGACTCAGCCGGGCTTTGGTTCTTCGCTGGGCGTCTGATCCGGTTGCCAGTCTGCAGCCTTCTCCTTCAGGGTCGAGAATTTCTTCGAGACCTTGTCCAGTTTGCCCTCCCATTCCGGATTGGCTTCCTGGCCCTCGGTTACGGTAAAGAAGACCTGCATCAATGCGGTCATGCCAACGGGCTCGATGACGGCCTGCTTGATGCCCCAGGCAAACACCAGCGCGATGATCAGCGCGAGTGGGCCGGCTGCACCCGGGAACAGCGAGACCAGGCCGGCAACCGGTGCAAGCACAATCAGGAATACGAGGAAGGTCAGGCCCCAGATCACGAATGCAAGCCAGAATGCATTTTTCAAGAATGCCTTGTAGTTCTGGGCATACAGCACCAGGGCGGTGCGGCTCGCGGCCCAGGGGTTGTCGGCCTGCGTCTTCAGGTTGTAGGCCAGGATCACTTCATCAAGATAGGTCAGCGACAGGTTGACAATCGTATTGATAAAACCGGCAATGCCCTGGATACCGGGGATCGGCAGGAAGTTGGCAATCGAGAAAAACGCGCGGTTAAAGGCTTTGAGAATGCCCTTGATCAACTGGTCCAGACCAAACAGGATTGAGGACTGGGCAAAGCGTTCTCGCACGATGCCCTGTGCATAGTCGATCTGGCCCTTGCCGCCAGGCAGCTCTTTGCCTTGCATCAGTTCAACCAGAACGGCAATATGCCCGGCTTTGACCATATACAGCAGATATTCGCGAATCAGGTAGACGCCAACGCTGGCAATACCGAAGCCGAGCAAACCGCCCCAAAGCCCGCCGGCCTCGGAGCTGCCGCCAATCGAACCGACGCCAAAGCCGATGCCTGCGCCGACGCCGGTGATCAGTACGTAGGCTAGCGTGATACCGAAATAAATAAGAAAACGAAAGACCAGAAAAGGGGTCGTTTTCAGCAGTAGCGAGATGATCTCGCCGATTTTGAAATCCATCATGCTCGAAGTCCTTTCAGATTGGGCGGTACTGGTACTTTCAACGGGAATTGATGCCGATATGCGCCATGTCGTGTCGTAAATGACCTGTCATCAGCCAACGATTGCAGCGAATTCGACGTAATGTCGAATTCAGAGCGTTCGAATGTCTACAAACTGCCCGCTGTCGCCCTTCCTGAGCTCGTCCATGAGATCCAGTATGTTCGAAGCGGCCGTCTTGGCATCAGGCATCGCATTGCTGCCCCGCGCGTCCTTCAATTTCTGGACCGAAGGATACTCATCGGTATCGACTTCGTTGCACAGATACTCCTGCATGTCGGTATCCACCAGGCCTGGCGCAAATGAGGTCAGGTGGGTGTCCGGCATTTCATGTGCATAGAGCTGGATCATGTCATTCAGCATGGACTTGGATAATGCATAGGCACCCCAACCATAGCTCAGATTATGACCGGCACCGGATGAAATGGCGATGACCTGAGTCGTTGGCAGCTGGTGTTCGATCAGCCAATCCAGGATCAGCTTATTGGCCCACACATTGATCCGGATCAGGTGTTCCAGATCGGCAAGGTGAGTCTCGGAAAAAGGCTGGATGCGACCCAGGATGCCCGCATTCAACACGACCAGGTCAAGCCGCAGACAATCGGAAAGCAAGCCTTCCAGTGCATCCGGCAGCGTATTCAGATTGGCCAGGTCATGCTGTCGATCGCGCAGGCCGTCGCTGTTGATCGGGCAGCCGCGGCGGCTCAGGCCCCAGACGATCGCATCGCGATCGAGCAGTGCTTCTGTCAGACCGAGGCCGAGGCCGCTGGAGTTGCCGGTAATAAGGACATTCATGTGTATTGAATCAGGGTTTGGATGAGCGTCTAGGATAGCGCCCATGCCCAGTCAAAATGTGGGCAATTCGTTGTTTGCCTTGATACGGCCATGCGCTGCATGCCTGATTCAAAGCGGTTTCGCACAATTGCTGCAGCGGGCGATCTCAGCTTGCCGGCTGGAGACAACCTTCAGTTATGCGTCCGAGTCCGCCGATCAAGCCGCTGCCTGGAGCCGGCCAAAGGCATCGATCATTTGGTCAACCTGCGCTGGCGAATGCGCTGCGCTCAGACTGATCCGAAGCAGATTCAGCCCCTTTGGCGTTGCCGGAGGAATCATCAGGTTGGCATAGACACCGGCTTCGAGCAGACCATACCAGTGGGCCAGTGCGGACTCCCGGTCGGGCAGGATGATTGCGGCCACCGGGCCCGGCTGTTCGCTACCCAGCTTGTAACCCATCTGGTTCAAGGCAGAATACAGTTGCTCGATGTTGCGCCATAGGGAATCGCGTAACGCTTGCCCGTGAATGACCTGGTTCAAAGCGGCTCGGGTTGACGCAATCACGGCAGGCGAAGGTGATGCGGTAAAGATATACGGGCGTGCGGCCAGTCGCAGCAGGTCGAGTTCAGCGTGTGGGCTGACGCAGAATCCGCCAATGCCCGCAAGGCTCTTGGAGAATGTGCCGACCACGAAATCAATGCCGTCCATGCAATGTCGTGCCTCGGCCAGACCCAGCCCATGCTCGCCGAAGACGCCGAACGAATGCGCTTCATCCAGCAACAGCCAGGCCCCGTGCTTGCGCTTGATCTCGATAAAAGCCTCGAGCGGCGGTTGGTCACCCAGCATGGAATAGAGCCCTTCGACCACGATTAACGCCCGTTTGGCATCATCCCCGAGCCGCGTCAGACGACGGTCCAGGTTTGCCGGATCATTGTGTCTGAATACGATGGTCTGAGCCTGACCGAGCTTGGCACCGTCATAGATGCTGGCATGGGAATCGCTGTCGAGCAGCAGGTAATCCTGCTTGCCGGCCAGCGTGGAGATAGTCGCCAGATTGGCCTGATAGCCGGTGGAAAAGACCATGGCTGCGGGCCAGCCCCATGCATCGGCCAATTCTTGTTCAAGCTTTTGGTGCGCGTGATAACTGCCGTTGGCCATGCGTGAGCCGGTAGTTCCACTGCCATATTCATCGAGCGCGGCATGCGCAGCGCTCAGCACCTCCTGATTGAACGTCAGCCCCAGGTAGTTATTCGTACCCGCCAGGATCGTTCTTTGCCCGTTGATCTGGCCCTCAGTCGCTGAAAACACCTTTTCAATCGGCGTTGCGACGGGCGCGACGTGCTGATCACCAAGGCCGGCACGTGACTGCGCAAGATCATTGAACTTTTCAAACAGGCTCATGGTAGTCCCTCGATAATGGTCCGGCCTTTACGGCTCAGTTCGATTCCAGCAACGGTTCGAGCCGTGTAGCCAGGTCAGCCAGTGTTTGCGTCTCAGCAAGCAATTCGATTGGTATGGACAGGTCGAGTCGATCTTCGATTTCCATGACCAGATCCATGACCTGCACCGAATCCAGTCCAATGTCGCTGGTCAGCGCGGCGTTGTAGTCCACCTCGCCCAATTCAGGTAACGATGCGTGTACCGCTTCGTCAATTGCAGCTCGAATCTTCTGTTGAGTAGTATTCATTGTGCCGTGTTCCATCCTGGTAGCGTAGCAAGACGTTGTGCGAGTGTTGTCGCAGGGCTCCAATTCAGCATTTCCTGAATATCAGCATTATCGCAGACCCAATCCGGATGGATCAATTCGCGCACTTTACCCGGGCTGAGCATGGCCGTTGAGCGCATCATGCGAGCCCGCTGCAGATTGAGTTGGGCAATTCCTTTCAGCAATAGCGCCGGCATGCCAACGGCGCGTATCCGACGCCCACGCTGTTCCGAAGCCACCGAGGCCAGTTCAGGCCAGCTCCAACCCGATTCGGACTCGCTTTCCCTGTGGCCATCGTGCAGGGTCATCAATGCACCGTCTGGCCGAATCTGAATCACGCGCAGGATGGTTTCAACCAGGTCGTCCACGTGCAACAGGGAAAACCGGGCCTGTTTTGGGCCCAGCCGGATCATCCAGCCTCGAGCCAAGAGTCGCCAGAAATCGGCCAGCGCTGGGTCTTCAGCCCCATAAACTGCAGGTGGGCGCAGAATGGTGTGTGAAATTCCGCTGGCCCTGATGACCTGCTCGGCCATCAATTTTGACATTGCATACCAGGAGAGATGCGGCTCGCGGGCAGCCAGCGATGAAAGATGAACCAGATGAGCCTGTGGTGCACAGCGGCCGATCGCGGCGATCAGTTGCTGGGTGCCGTCGATATTGGCTGTCGCGAAGTCCGCTTTATTATTGCCGGCAATGGCTGCTGCGATGTGGACCACAACATCCGTGTCTTCAGCCAGCAGTTGGAGTGCCGGTTGCCGACTCAGGTCGCCTCCGATCACATCAATCGAGTCGAATACCGACGGTAACGAACGTTCATCGGGTTTCCGGACCAGCGCCCGAATTTGGCAATCGGGGTACGCGTTGCGCAATGCAAGCAGCGTTGCGCGGCCGACAAAGCCGGTCGCGCCGGTCACTGCTATGCGGTTCATCAGTCGACGGTATTCAGGGCCTGGGTATGCGGCGTTCGGTTGACCAGCTCACGCGGGAGTACCTGTGAATCCTCAAGCTGATTGCGCTTGAGGAAATCAAGCCGGGTTCCGCTACGCGACAACTTGCCCGATGAAGTGCGTGGCAGTGTGTGCAGCGGCACCAGTTCAATCAGACAGGCAATGCCGAATTCAGACTGAATACCCTGTTTCAAGCGCTCAACCAGGTCGGCCTGGCGGAATGGATCCTGCTCGCGGCACTGGACGACCAGTACGGCCACTTCGGTGCCATCTTCGGCTTCGATTGCGAAGGCGGATGAATCCTCAGGCCGGACTTCTTCCTGCTGCTCGGCCAGGTTTTCCAGATCCTGTGGCCAGATATTGCGACCATTGATGATCAAGAGATCTTTGGAACGGCCCGTGATAAACAGGGAATCACCGGCACGATAGCCCACATCGCCGGTATTCAGCCAGCCATCCTCGGTCAGTGCTTCGCGCGTCGCTTCCGGATTGTTGGAGTATCCGGACATGACGCTGGGCCCACGCAGAAAAATAGTGCCGCAGTGACGTTCCGGCATGACCGAACCGTCAGGCCCGCGGATCTCGACTTCATAATCGGGTAGAGGCCGGCCGCAGTTGACAAACTCAGTGACTCGATTTGAATCACTGTTCGCAGGGAGTGCATGGCGATCATTCGCCAGGATGTCGGCGTCGAGACGATCAATGTCCAAGCCCTGAGCCAGGGGGGCGAAGCTGATCGCCAATGAGCATTCGGCCATGCCGTAGCAAGGCAGGAATGCCTTGTCGGAAAAACCGGCCCCGTCAAGTTTTGCTGCAAACTGTTTCAGCCAGCCCGGACGAATCATTTCGGCGCCGACACCGGCAACCCGCCAGGCTGATAGGTCGTATCGCTCAAGATCGGAATCGCGCAGGCGTCGAGCGACCAGCGCAAAACCGAACGGCGGCGCATAGGAAATGGTGGCTTCGTTGCGTGACATCAGTTCGAGCCACAAGCGGGGCCGCATGGCAAATTCACGAGTGCCAAGATAATCCACAGACAACTGGGACACCACGGGCCCCAGGATCAGGCCTACCAGGCCCATGTCATGGTAGAACGGCAGCCAGGACATGTAGCGATCGCCACGTCTGATCTGGACACCATACTGAAGTATTCCGGCCAGATTGGTCAGCACGGCCCGCTGCGTAATCATCGTGCCGCGCGGGAAGCGCGTGCTGCCAGAAGTGTATTGCAGATACGCCAGTTCGTGAGCTTGAGGTGGTTCAGGTAGATGATCCGTGGCCGGCAATGCATCGAAGGTGGACAGGGTGCCACTTGCCGCGAGGTTCATACCGGTTACAGCTTCATCCAGGAATGAAACAAATTCTTCCGAGGCATAGGCTGCCTGCGCTTCGCAATCAATCAGTAGTGCGCGAAGATGCTCGATAAAGGCTTTCTTGCCGCCGAGATGCACGGCTGCCGGAAGCGGTACCGGGACCAATCCTGCATATTGGCAGGCGAAGAACATCTTGTGAAAACCGGGGTGGGTATCTGCAACCAGCGCAATCCGGCTGCCGCGCTTCAGGCCCAGGCCGGTCAAGCGCTTGGCCAGTTGCAGTGCGCTGGATCGAAGCTCGGCATAGCTCAGTGCTTCGACCAGGTGACCTCGGCCATTATAGAAATTGCAGCCCGTTGTGCCACGCGCTGCATAATCCAGGGCTTCAGCCAGACTTTGATAGCCAGAAGTTTTGAGCGGAAGCGAATTATTTGTAGGGGTTGGTAAGATACTCAAACCGGGAGTCCCTTCGTTATTTTGGTGTCTCGCTCAGGTGGTCTCGCGAGCTGTCAAAAAAGCTTAATCGACCATTATAAGTGGCTGGCGTGACAAAGAAAATACTAATTTGAATTTTTAGATCACAACAATATACCCGCATTTGCCTACATAATGTGCCTGTCGACGTGTTTTTACCACATCTCGTCGTTTTTTTACCACATTTTGGCCACTTGAATGCACATTCCTATTCCAAGTATCGTTCATGTCCAATCGGTAAAGACCCAACCGGTGGGGTGGCCCTCCCAGATCCGCCGGGTAGGGTTCGACTCAATGAACTGCGCTGCGATGTGCCTGCATGACTGCAAGCGCTATCGGGATGGCGCGGTCAACAGCATGACCAGAGGGTGCATATCGTGTTGAAGGGGCTGCGTTGCGATGATCGTCAAAGCCTGCCTGATGCAGCGCTGGCAGATGACGTCTTAGCAATGACCGGGCGCCATTTGCTCGCAGTTAACCCTGACTGCTTTGAACAGCATTGGGCAATGCAACTGAATGAAAGTACCCATTCATGGATTCAACTGCTTGCTCCACCGATGCCACGGCCCATCGGTCGTTGCGGCAGGGTGCTTGCCGCTGTGCTTGGAGCATAGGGCACGATGACGTGCACAGACAGGGTCGACGCGGTTGTTCTGGCAGGAGATCGCGGACCGGAAGATCCACTGGCTGTCACAGCGCAGGTCCAGGGAAAAGTGCTGGTGCCGATTGGCGGCAAACCGATGTTGACGCATGTCATGCATAGCCTGGCTGCATTGGACGGCCTTGACCAGGTGCGTCTGGTTTGCAATCCACTGCCGGCCTATGAAACGGCAGCCGATGTCGGCCTGGTGTATCAACGGGTTGATCCAGCCGCAGGGCCGGCGGCCAGCCTGGCGGCTGCTTTTCATGACCTGTCCGATGATCCGAATCGTGCGGTGCTGGTGCTGACCGGCGATCACCCGTTGATCCAAGCGGACTGGTTCCAACCGTTGATTGAACGAGCCAGTGCCGAGCCGGACGTCGATCTTTGGGTCGGTGTCGTGGACTATCACGAGGTCATGCATCGCTTTCCCGGCAATCGTCGGACCCGGTATCGATTTTCCGACCGCAGCGTCTGCGGCACCAACCTGTTTCTGGTGACCTCGGCGCGGGGTCGTAGCATTGCCGAAACCTGGCAGTCATTTGAGCAGAATCGCAAACAGCCCTGGAAAATCGTCGCGCGAATCGGGATTGGAAATCTGCTCCGTTATCTGACTGGACGACTCAGCCTGGAGCAGGCCTTTGCTGCACTTTCGCGCCAGATCGGTGTGTATGCACGGCCGGTATTGCTGGCCTGGCCGGAGGCTGCAGTCGATGTGGATTCGCCGGCAGACCTGGCGCTGGTCAAGACCATCTTCGCTGAGCGCAATCGCAGATGAAACGAATCGAGCGTTACCTGCTGTTCCAGCTTGTGCGACCGATCCTCGGTGTGTTTTTCGTGATTCTGGCGATTGTGCTGGCATTTTTTATGAGCAGCTATCTTGCCGATGCGGTCGTCGATCGGCTCTCGGTCGGTGCGGTGGCCGCCTTGACCGGCCTGAGATTGGGTTTGTTTCTGGATGTGTTGATCCCGGCATCCATTTTGCTGGGCCTGGTCATTGCGCTCGGGCGTTTGCAGAGCGGTTATGAAATGACCGCGATCGCTGCAGCCGGGCTCGGCAGAAGCACGATTGTCCGAGCGGTAGTCATCGTCGGATTGATCGGCTTGATTGCAGTGCTGTTGTTATCGAATGTTTTTCGACCCTGGGCGTACCAGAAACTGTATGCAATGGAAGGGGAACTGGTCGCCCAAGTCGATTTGTCCCGGGTCGAGCCAGGTCGGTTTGAAATCGGCGACGAGCAGTGGGTCATCTTTGCAGAGCAGCGTAACGGCCGGGTACTGGAAAACGTTCTGGTCCATCAGCGGCTACCAAACTACCGCAACATGCTGAGGGCTGAACGACTCGAACAGGACGACCAGGGCGATGGCTCCATTGGCCTGGTTTTCAGCGGCAACGTACGGTCCTATCGTTTACAGACTGGCGGCGATGCCGATTTGATCAGCCATTCCGAACAACTGCTGGTCACCTTCGACCCACCGCCGCCAGTCCAGCGGAATCGTATTCGCCGCGCCTTGACGCTGTCCGATCTGATGACCGACCCCGGTGCGCTGGAATGGGGCGAACTGCAGTGGCGGACTCTGAGTCCGATTTCAGTGCTGTTGCTGGCTTTGACGGCACTGGCAATCGGTAGAATCAATCCGCGTCGCGGACAGGCTGCCAAAGTGGTCTCCGCCAGTCTGCTGGCTGCAGTGTACTTTGCGCTGGTCGGTATGCTGGCCAATCGTGTGGATGCAGGCACGATGCCGATCTGGCCGGGCTTGTTCTGGCTGCCGATCGCAATCGTTCCGCTACTCGGCTGTGTCTTGTGGCAGCGCTGGAGGGGGCCTGGTGCGCCAATCTGATTCATGAATATCCTGACCCGGCATCTGCTGATTCGCCTGGCACGTGGCTATGCTGTCATGTTGCTGGCAATCGGCGCACTACTGTGGCTGATCGCGTTGCTGGAACGGCTCGGACAGTCCAATATTCAGGGTTCGATGGTCGTTTCGGGTTGGCAGGCGCTGATGCAGGTACCGGTAGACCTGATTGATCTCCTGCCGGTTGTCGCCGTGCTCGCTACTGCAACGGTGTTGTCGTCGATGCAGGCTCAGCGAGAGTTGACGGTCATGCGTTCGTCTGGCGTATCGCTGATGCGAATCACCCGGGTGGCGCTGCTGCCCGGTCTGGGTGTGGCACTGATTGCACTGGTGGCACTGCAATACCTGGCTCCGGTGCTCTACCAAACGCCTGAGCGGCTTGCCGGCGAAGCCTTGAGTGACAGCAGTCTTTGGCATCCCTGGCATGGTTTGTGGGTGCGATCGGACACCCAATTCATGAATGTCGGGCTGATGGAGCCCGGCCAACTGCCGGGTCAGATCAACATTTATCAGTTCGATCAGCGTGGGGAGCTTGTTCGACACATCCAGGCCGATCGCGCGGTACCGAATGAAAATGAATGGCTGCTCGAGGATGTGGTTGTAAAGCAGCTGAACGGCATGGGCACCGAAGATCGGATTCAATCGATCGAGCAGCTGGTCTGGGCGTCATTTCTGACTTCACAACAGCTGCAGTTGTTCAGACAGCCTCCAGTCAGCCTTCCGCTTACGGACTTGTGGACCTATGTCGGAACCTTGAAGGCGCGCGACCGGGATGCCAGTGAATTCGAACTGGTGCTGTGGCAGCGGATTGCTCTTCCGCTGGCATGCCTGGGCATGGTCTTGATTGCAACAGCGCTGAGTGCCACGCCAACGAAGAGCCGGGCGGTCAGCTTGAAGGTTGTGTTGGCAGTCGGGATCGGCCTTGGCTATTATCTGCTGACCAGCATGCTGGGGTACTTTGGCCTGGTCGCAAATATGTCCGCACCACCGATTGCGGTGTTGCCGCCGGCACTGCTGACCGGTTTTTCGCTATGGGTGCTGCTGCGCAGCCGTTAGATTCATGTGCGTAGTCAGGTTGTTTTCACCGGGCACCGAGGGCCCGAATTTGCCTGAAAACTCACTGATCTGACAATTTTTGCCTGCTCAGCACCATCATGGTCAGCTTGGCCAGTGCAACCATGCGTTTTTCTTCATCGCGAATCACGATTTGCCAGAGGTGGGTCGAACGACCCCGGTGGATGGCTTCAGCACGCGCCGTGACCGTGCCTTCATGAACGCTCCGTACATGGTTGATGGCAAGCTCCAGGCCGACGGCGGTTTGATCCCCTTCCTGAGAAGCCAGATAGAGCCCGGAAGCAGCGCTACCAACGCTTTCAGCTAAAGCAGCACTTGCGCCACCGTGCAGGATACCCATCGGTTGATAGTGCATTTTTCGAACCGGCATGGTGGCTTCCAGATAGTCCTCACCGACATCGCTGTATTGAATACCAAGGGTTTCCATCAGCGTGTTTTCAGACCAGGCATTGAGTTGATCGAGCGCTTTTTGAGCGTCTGTTTTCATGGTTTATTACGCATTTTTATCAGTTTTGGCTTGATAGTTGCATGGGTAGGGTAATACAGACGCCACCCGTGTGGACCGAGGCAAAAATGGACTATAGCAAACCGATCAAGACGACCACAGACTCCGACCTGCAATCCCTGTTGACTGTACGAGTTGACTCGTGGAAGTTGTATCTGGGGATCAGTCTTATGGTGCTTTCGCTGATTCTGTTGATGCTGTCCAGCCTGGCGACTTCTGCGACGCTGTTGCCGGTTCAAAGTCTCTCCTGGCTGGAAACTGTCATCGGTGCTTCGGTCGGCATGGCGGTACTTGCAGCATTCCTGGTGAGTGGATTCACGATGATGCTGCTGCTGACGGCCCTGGTTGAGCGAACGCCGGCTATGTCCGAGGCATCGTCCGGCTCCATGTCATCCAACGTCTACGACCTGAAGCCGAGCCTGCAGCGTACGTCGGCCAAGCGCGCGGATGACTTCGACGAACTGACTGGCCTC
Organism: uncultured Pseudomonadota bacterium; assembly: GCA_937138395.1. Lineage (GTDB taxonomy): Bacteria > Pseudomonadota > Gammaproteobacteria > Xanthomonadales > Wenzhouxiangellaceae. Next base: position 20,024 of record CAKZPB010000136.1, on the reverse strand, counting down.
TACACCATTAACGCGTTCAGGCGAGCGCTGGACAATCGTTGGTTCGATGCTCAGAATTCCAGAGAATCGACCTGCATCATTACGTTCGATGTTGATGATTTCAGAAGTTATAACCAACAGAACGGCCGCGCTGCTGGTGATCACCTGTTGTGTGCTGCTGCACGATCATTATCCCTGCTGATTGCTTCGAACGGCGGCATGATGGCGCGGTATGGTGGTGAAGAGTTCATCGCTTTCGTGCCGGGGTTGTCCGGTGATGAAGGCTGCGAGCTGGCGACCCGACTGCGGCGGGCGATGATTTCACTTGAATTCGCCAAACCCGGCCCCCGTCGTGGATTTGTCACTGCATGTCTTGGAGTCGCAGCTGCAGTGCCGCAGCAGGGCGTGCGACCTGCTGATCTGATCGAAGCAGCCGACCGCGGACTGTATTCGGCAAAACAGCAAGGCCGCAATCGCGTGGAACTGGCTCGCGTTCGTGGCAATGATTATCCGAACTACAACGTGCTCGATATCGCCCGGGCCGGTTAATCAGGATTCCGATCATCGAACGAGACGCGGCATTTCCGTCCGCTGACCATCACAATCGACTTGCAGGACGGCCCCGGATCAGGTCCGGGGCCGACTGTCTGCGAGGTCATGCCTCGATTCTCATGCCAAGCGGACTCGCTGGTTTGAAATGGCATTGTGAAAACCATCCTTACTTGCCCGGAGTGTAGCCGTCGCGACCCCAGTGCGTTGCCCAGAACAATGCTCAGCGGCTACTTATACAAAGATTTCTCGCCTGAAGCCGGTCGGTTCAGAATCGATTCAGTCATCGAGCAGTACGATGAGCTTCATTCAATGAGATGGTCATCAGGCCAGGAGCACGCGACATGACTGGATTCACCCGATTGCTGAAAGCATCCTTGCTGACGCTTGGAATGACAGCCGCTGCGGCACAGGCGCAGCAGCACCCTGTGTTTTTCGAATACGCCCCAGTCGTCGATGTACGTCCGATTCTGGTTGATCAACAAGTGCCCGTCGAGCGTGAAGTGTGCTGGCAGGAACCGGGCTATCACAGGCATGGTCAGCGGCCAGATTCAGCAACCAGCACCATCGCCGGTGCCATCATTGGTGGCGTCATTGGCAATCAATTTGGCGGCGGAAACGGCAAACGCGCGCTGACCGTCGCCGGAGCTGCACTGGGCGCATCGGTTGGCCACAATGCGAGCCAACACGGCCATCCACGACCTCGCCCGGTCTATCACGAGCGCTGCGAACTTCAGACCACCTATGAAACGCGTCGTCAGGCCCAGGGCTATTGGGTTCAGTACGAGTTCAACGGCGAGTTGTTCGAAACGCGCATGCGTAATCATCCGGGGGATGCGATCCGCTTGGAAGTGGCCGCAAGACCACTGGATTGATCACGTCTGTATTGGTGCCGGTACTTGTTGGGTTGCTTGGAAGGTTTGACCAGGAGTGTGTGGCCTCAAAGTCAGCAGCGTTTCGCCGCACGGCTGCGAAATGGTTTTGATTTGGGTTTTTCAGAATCGCTATGATCGAGGTGTGAATAAAACACCATCAAAACCAACCAACCGTCAATCGCGACCGTTTGTCATAGCCCTTACCGGCGGAATTGCAAGCGGCAAAACTGCAGCATCTGATGCGTTTGCCGCACTTGGCGTGCCGATCATTGATACGGACGTCATTGCGCGTCAGGTCGTAGCGCCCGAATCGGAGGGGCTCAGGCAGGTGGTCGATGCGTTTGGTCCGGACGTTCTGAATCCGGATGGCTCACTGGATCGTCGCACGCTTCGCAGCATCATCTTTGCTGACCCTCCGGCTCGACTCAGGCTTGAGGGTATTTTGCATCCGCTGATTGCACAGTCGGCCATGCGGCAGCTCAGCGAGGTGGAGGCACCTTACGCGTTGCTGGTCGTGCCGTTGTTGGTCGAGAGCGGGCTGTTCACAGAAGCGGATCGGGTATTGGTCATTGATGTGCCGGAACGGGTTCAGCGCGAGCGTCTGATGGAGCGGGATCAGGTAAGTGAGGATCAGGCGGGCGCTGCACTGAATGCCCAGATCCCCCGACAACAGCGGCTGGAACGGGCCGATGACGTTCTATCCAACACCGGCACGCGAGAGGCATTGCGCGAGGCTGTGCAGACACTACACCAGCGCTATTTGCAGCTTGCAGCAGGCGCCGCCTAAGCTGATTTTTCAGCACGTTTTGAGCTTGCTCCTGAGCAGGGTGGATTTCAGGCGCCCTTTGAAACGGGTCAGTCAACCCCCATCACATGGTGTAGACCAGGACATGCATGGCGCGTGATATGGGATAATGAGCGGCTGAACGGAACCTGCTGCAAGCAAGTGTCCTGGAAAAAATTACCTGGAAAGATTATTGATCATCGGCTGCATTCCAGTCGATTGCACGATGTTACGGAGATGTATGATGCTCGAATCCCTGATGAATTGGATTATTCCATCGGCCATGGCCCAGGCGGCTGCACAGCCGCAGCCCAGTCTGCTGAGCTCGATCATTCCTTTGCTGATCATCATTCTGATTTTCTGGCTGCTGATTATCCGGCCGCAGATGAAACGCAACAAGCAGCATCGAGAACTGATTGCGGAAATCGGTGTCGGCGATGAAGTGGTAACCGCCGGCGGTTTGCTGGGCAAGGTGACTCAGGTCGGCGACAGTTTCATCAGCGTGCAATTGGCCGATCAGGTGACGGTTCAGCTTCAAAAGCAATCCGTTTCCCAGGTTGTGCCGAAAGGCACGCTAGACTCGGCCGGCTAAGCTTTCACCACAATTGCCGGCAGTCCGGCTTGTAGAAATAGGTTGTCAACATGAATCGTTATCCCGCCTGGAAATATGTGTTGCTGGTCATTGTGCTGGCGATGGGTGCTATCTATGCGATGCCCAATCTGTTTGGTGAAAATCCAGCCGTACAGATTTCGTCGGCGCGTGGTTTTGAGCTGGATCCTGCGTTGGAGGATGTGGTCAGCGATGCGCTGGATCAGGCCGACATGGCCCATCAGGGCGTCGACAAGCTGCCGGAGCGCATGCTGGTTCGCTTCGAGAATTCCGATCAGCAGCTGCGTGCGGCCGACCTGATTCGTGAAACGCTGGGCGACGGCTACGTCGTTGCGCTGAATCTGGCGCCGGCCACGCCGAACTGGTTGTCGATGTTGGGCGCCGAGCCAATGGTGCTTGGGCTTGATCTGCAGGGCGGGGTCCACTTTCTGATGGAAGTGGATATGGACGCAGCACGTCGGGGCCAGCTCGAACGCTTCGTCGATGATATGCGCAATATCCTGCGAGATGAGCGTATCCGCTACCGCTCGGTCCGCACCGATGGCGAAACGCTGCTTGCAGAACTTCGAACGGCAGAAGATCGTGAACAGGCACTGACCATTTTCACGCGCGAACTGCCAGAGTTGGAGCTGGAAACGACCGAAGCCAATGAAACTTTCAATGTGATCGGTACGGTCCTGCCGGAAGTGTTGTTGGAACTTCAGCAGACGGCACTGCAACAGAACATCACAACCCTGCGCAGCCGCGTCAACGAACTGGGTGTTGCCGAGCCAATCATTCAACAGCAGGGCGCTGATCGCATCGTGGTGCAGTTGCCCGGCGTGCAGGATACGGCCGAGGCCAAGAATATTCTCGGCAAGACCGCAACGCTGGAATACCGTGCCGTGGACGAACAGAACGATCCCTTCGAGGCCCAACGCACGGGCCGGATACCGCCAACCTCCAAACTGTATTCGGATCGTGATGGTAATCCGATCCTGCTTTCGCGCCAATTGATTGCATCGGGCGATCAGTTGACCAACGCGACGGCCAGCTTCGATCAGAACGATGGTTCGCCCAGCGTGGTTGTGAATCTGGACCCCCAGGGCGCCCGCTCGATGCTGGACTTTACCAATGAAAACGTCGGCAACCGGATGGCGGTGGTATTTATTGAACAGCGTCCGGAAACCCGAATGGTGGATGGTGAAGAGGTGCGCGAATCGCGCCGGGTTGAAGAGGTGATCTCGGTGGCCGTGGTGCGCGAGCCATTCGGTCGCACCTTCCAGACCACGGGCCTGGATTCATCCCGTGAAGCCAGCCAGCTCGCGCTGCTACTGCGCGCAGGTGCACTGGCCGCGCCGGTTGAAATCATCGAAGAACGCACCGTTGGCCCCAGCCTGGGTCAGGACAATATCGACCAGGGTTTCCGCTCGGTCATCATCGGCTTTGTTCTGGTGCTGGTATTGATGGCGGTGTACTACAAGGTGTTTGGCCTGGTCGCCAACGTGGCGCTGACCGTCAACCTGATTCTGGTCGTCGCGCTGCTGTCGATGCTTGGCGCGACGCTGACCCTGCCGGGCATAGCCGGAATTGTCTTGACGGTTGGTATGGCCGTCGATGCCAACGTATTGATTTTCGAACGCATCCGCGAAGAGCTGAGGCTCGGCAATACACCGCAGGCTGCGATCAAGTCAGGCTACGGCAAGGCGTTTTCGACCATTGCCGATGCCAACGTGACGACGCTGATTGCAGCCATGGTGCTGTTCATGTTTGGTACCGGGCCGGTCAAGGGCTTTGCCGTCACGCTCTCGCTTGGTATTGTCACGTCGATGTTTACCGCCATCCTTGGCACGCGGGCATTGATCAATCTGATTTACGGAGGCCGCAAGCGCGTTCAGAAGCTGGCCATCTGATGGCGATCTGAGCCGTAAACGGAATTATTTATGGACATCATCAAAACCAACACCACGATCGATTTCATGGCCCGGCGTAAAATCGCCTTGATATTGTCGGCCATCTTGATTGTGCTGAGCGTGTTCTCGCTGACAACGCGCGGCCTCAATTTCGGACTGGACTTTACCGGCGGTACGCTGATCGAAGTTTCCTACCCGACGGCTCCGGATCTGGGCAACGTGCGCAGTGCGCTGACCGATGCCGGCTACGTTGGCTTCACCGTACAGACCTTCGGCACCGCGCGAGATATCGTCGCGCGCATTCCAGCCGATGCGGCCGCTGAAGAGGGCGCGGATATCAGCACGGACGTGCTGGCGGCCATGGCCACTGTCGACCAGGGCATGGACATGCGTCGGGTCGAGTTCGTCGGCCCGCAGATTGGCGAGGAGTTGGCCGAACAAGGCGGTTTGGCACTGTTGTATGTCTTGTTTGGCATTCTGCTGTACGTGTCGTTCCGTTTTCAGTGGCGTTTTGCCGTCGGCGCAGTCGCGGCATTGGTGCATGACGTATTGATTGTCGTTGGGTTGATATCGCTGTTTCAGATGGAATTCGACCTGACCGTCGTGGCTGCTATCCTCGCCGTGATCGGTTACTCATTGAATGACACGATTGTTGTTTATGACCGCCTGCGCGAAAACTTTCGCGTCAAGCGCAAAGGCACGCCGGTTGAACTGGCCAACCTGTCGGTCAATCAAATGCTGTCAAGAACGTTGATGACCTCGGTCACCACCATGCTTGTTCTGATCGCGCTGTTTTATTTCGGTGGTGAGATCATTCACTCGTTCGCCTACACGCTGATCATGGGCGTTGTTGTTGGTACCTACTCGTCAATCTTTATCGCCAGCACTGCGGCCATTGCGCTGGGTGTGTCCAAGCAGGATCTGATGCCAGTCGAGAAGGAAGGTGCTGACCAGCCTGATGTCGAGGTCATCCCTGAACGTTTCCGCAGCTCATAGTGATACGTTCAATCCAGCTGGATGGCGGGCTCTGATCGCCGACCAGGCCTACCATCCAGACAGGCTCGATATGTTGAGAATGATATGAAGCTGAACCGACGTCAAACAGTATCCTGTTCCGGGTTTTTTTCTTGGCCTCTCTTGTGGCCTTTCTTGCTCGTTGTGATGTTGAGCTGTTCAGCTCAATTATTGGCTGATGACGGCCTTCAGGAATATCTGGTCGAAACGCGCGTATGGATGGATGGTGAACTGCAAGGCGAGCCCTCGCTTCAGGTTCAGGCCGGCAGCGATGCACGCATTGAAAACCGCAGCGGTCAGACTGCCTGGGCCATGAGCGTGAATATTCAGCCTGCACATGCTTCAGAAAAGGCCATGGATGGTGCTATCTGGCTGGACCTGGCCATAGAAGAAGAAATTGACGGTACATGGCAGTTCCTGGCTGACACCATGCTGGGCCTGCCGCCGGGGCAAACAGGGACGGTGTCGGTTGTCGGTCAGGATATTGAAACGGCTACGCCGGAGAATGCCGAGTTGTTTGTCGAAGTAACCGTTCGCCCGACTCCGGCCGAGTGAACGCTCAATGCTGGCTGTGTTTGAAATCCCCAATAACAAAAGCCCGGGCTTCTGGAGCCGGGCCTTGTCCGCGGATAATTTGAGATTGAAGCACTAGCGCTGGTCACCTGATAAATCAGCAAATCCGAAAACTGAGACAGTGTTCAAACTTGCCGCCAGATCTCATTGGTTCGAGCTTTCTAGCGCCGCTTCACCCTTGTGAGGCTTCCGCGTTAGTTATAGTTGTACGCCCAACGAAGTGTATTGTCAAGCGTTCAGGGGCAAAAATCTTGATAAAAATGATTAAATATCAATAAATTAGGTATTTATTTCAGTTTTATGAACTAACTGGTTAGAAAAATTTCGCAGGTAGTTCAAATGCTTGATAAAAATCTGTTTTTAGTCGGTGTTGCGCGGCCACACGATGTGGGTGGCGATCCGAGCAGCAAAAAAAATGCAGCGTCAACCAAGGTCTTCAGGCTGTTGTATTGACGTTTTTTTCTGCGTTACCCCACTGTTCGACAAAATCGTTTCCACTGATCGGACGGCCGAGATGGTACCCCTGCACAAGGTCACAGCCAATTTGATGCAGCGCCTCCAGCGTTTCCTGATCTTCCACGCCTTCAGCGGTCACTTTCATTTGCAGCCGCTTCCCCAGCGCCACCACCATATCCACCACGGCGCGAGCCCGTTCGGATTCAATCATTTTGGCAACGAACTCCTGATCCACTTTCAACTCGTTGAATGGCATGCGGGTCAAGGCCGCTACTGACGAGTACCCGGTGCCGAAATCGTCCATCGATAGCTGGAAACCCCGCAGGCTCAGTCTGGTCAATGAATCCAGGGTGCTGACGGACAGGTTCTGCGCACTGGTTTCGGTCAGCTCAAGCATGATTTGTTCAGTATCGAGCTCATATTCCTCGACCAGGTACTGCAGCTGCCTGGGAAAATCTTCATCATCCAGTGAGTGTGCAGACAGGTTCAACGAGACGATCAGGTGTTCAAAGCCGGTGGTTGTCATCCAATCAAACGTCTGGCGCGCCAGCGACAGCGTCATTTCGGTGATCAGACCGGCTTCCTCGACGACGCGGATGAATTCATTCGGGAAAATGAATCGTCCATCTTCTGCCGGCCACCGGGCCAGCACTTCAATGCCGACCAACTGGTTGGTTTCACAGTCGATCTTGGGTTGAAAGAATGGGACAATCAGTTCGGTTTCGATTGCATTGTGGACCTGCTCCATCGACAGCAGCCAGCTCGGTCCCTGATCGTGCGCGCGGCGCTGTTTAACGGCATTTTCATTACAGCAGCCGTGTTCAGTGCAATTGATCACGGCTGCAACGACCTGTTCGGCATGAAATGGTTTTTCCAGAACAGCCTTGACCCACAGTCCGTGTTCGGTCGCTGACTGCCGCGCAGCTTCGAGAATGCGACGTCCCTTGCCGCTGATCAGTGCAATCGGGATATCAGGTGCCACTTCACTGATCTTGATCAGCAGCGAAACGCCGTCGGTGCCCGGCATGCTCAAGTCAACGAACACGATCGATGGATTGTGTTCGTTGAGCAATTCGAGGAAGTAATCCGGGTCGGGCGTCCATTCGGCCTTGATGTCGGCACGTCGCAACATCCCGCGAATGGTCAAGCCCACCAGCTCTTCGTCGTCGATAATCAGGGCATTCAGTTCATCACTCATTCCGCCCCTCCAGAATTGATTGCTGCTATCGGTCTGCAGATAAGGTGGGTCTTTGGTTGCTCCAGACTTGCTGCAAGGCACTTACAAGCTCGCCACGCCGAAACGGCTTGTTCAACAAGATGGCATCCGGTTCCAGCTCTTTTTTCTTGGAGAACCGGTCACGCGTGTAGCCTGACATATACAGTATCAGTATACGTTTATTTTGTTGGCGCACGCAATCGCCGAGTGCAATACCGTCCATGGAACCGGGCATGACCACGTCGGTCAACAACAGATCGAACTCCGATTCGCGAGAATAAATTTCAAGTGCCTGGTCGGCATCTTTCGCGCTGATTACTTCGAAGCCCATCCGTTTGAGCAGTCGTTCGGTGTAAGAGCGGACCAGCGCATCATCCTCGACCAGCAGGCATCTCATGCCTTCGGCAATGAATTCGCCGGGGTCGCCAGCCGTTTGCACGTCTCCGCTTTGCTCGGTCCGCGGAAGATACAGCCGCAGGGTTGTGCCCTTTTCCGGCTCGGAATAAATCGTGACATTGCCGCCGGACTGCTTGGTAAACCCGTAGACCATCGACAGCCCCAGTCCCGTTCCAGCCGCTTTCGGTTTGGTGGTGTAGAAGGGCTCGAACACATGCTGCAGAACATCGTCAGGGATACCCTCGCCATCGTCGGTTACGGAAATTACTGCGTAGTCGCCGGATGCGAGATCCAGGAACTCATCGGCTTCCTCTTCGGAAACCGTCTGATTGACTGTTTCGATAAACAAGGACCCGCCATCGGTCATGGCATCGCGACCGTTGATGCACAGATTCAATAAGGCGGCGCTCAGCTGCGTTCGATCGATCCGGCTGGCCCAGAGATTGGGTTCGAGTTTGATGTTGACGTCGATGGTTTCACCCAGCGTTCGCCGTATGATTGGCGCCATTTCCTCGATCAATGCGTTCAGTTCGACGGTCTCGGGATTGAGCGGCTGGCGACGCGCAAAGGCCAGCAAGCGGGCCGTCAAATCGGCTGCATGTGAAGAGGCTTGGAGGATCATCTCGATCAGATCAAGATTCGGGTCCTGCTCTCCCATGTCATCCCGAATCATTTCAGCATTACCCAGTATCACGGTCAGGAGATTGTTGAAATCATGCGCAACGCCACCGGTCAGTTCGCCTACTGCTTTGAGTTTTTCGTCCTGCCATAGCCTGGACTCGATTCGGCGGTTGTGCAGCAGGGTGGTCAATTGAGTCGCAACGAGCTCAAGTGATTCGACTTCGCTTGAAAAGAACGCAGTGTCGTGCTCTGTATCCATTTCCTGAAGCCCCAGTTCAACGACACCTTCTTCGGCACCCTGAATCACAATCGGGAATTCGATGGATTGTTCAACGTGTTCCCAGTTGTCAGTCTGGAACCGGTCATTCATTAGTGTGATTCGAGCGGCACCATCGCTATGTTTATCCAGCAATTCGGGTAAACGATGAACAAGGCGTTCGCAAATAGCGACCAGATCCTCTCGCGAATTGCTGATTTCATGAGCCAGCTCATACACAATGGCCTGCTGGCGATCGCGTTGTTCAAGCGCCTCGATGGCTTCGACCTGGGCAGTGATGTTTCGTGCAATACCCACCATTCGGACCAATGTGCCGTCGGCGTCATGTACACCATAGGCTTTATCCTGCACCCAGATGGTTTCACCATCCGGTCGCGTAAATCGATACTTGCCCTCGCTATTGCCCTTGCTCCAGCCCTGGATGTAATCCCGATAGGCTGGAATATCTTTTTCCGGTATATGCGCCTCCCAGTACGCTGGATTGAGATCGGCCGGGTCGGGATTGAATCCATACAGTTGTTCAAAGGCCGGGCTCAGGTACAGGGCCTGATTGTTTTCAACATCAAAAATCCAGAACAGGTCGTCAATGGTTTCTGCCAGCTCATCAAAGCGGGTTTGAGATTCGAGCAGTTCGTTACGTTGTTCGAACAATCGACCATTCATCGAATTGATCGCCTGCGCCAATAGGCCGAATTCATCGCGCGTGCTCAGCTCGATGAGCTCCGGGCTCGGGCTGTCTGTTTTGCCAATCTGATGGATACCGCTCATCAGGGTGTCCAACGGACCGCGGGTTCGTTTGAATATCACCACCGCGTTGATCAGCATCAGCAGCCCAAGCGCGATCACCGCGAGGACCAGCCTGCTCAAATCCTGTCGAAAGTTGTCCTGGAAGGTTTGCATCGCTGCCTGCTCACTGGCGAGAAGATTGGACTGCAGTTCTGCGTCCAAGCGACGAATGACACGTTCGTCAACGAGCAGTTCGAGTGAGGTTTGCATGGTTGCCGCAGGATTGTTTTGCAGGTCCTGCTGAATACCCTCGACCGCCGAGATCAATGACTGCATCAGGTCTTCAATATCGGTATTGAAATGGAAACCGGATCTTGAAGGATCAACCAATGACCGCAGTTTGGCAAGGACCGGAGTAATCGCATCCGGCGTTCGCTCAACCAGCACCGCATCTTCCAGGGCCAGCCGAATTCGCTGGTACTCGTTGTGCAGTTGCCCGACTTCGTCAGCGCGCACTGTACCCCGCTGAATGTCGGCCCATGAGGTATAGCCGATGAACAGCCCGCCCAGCAGCGCAACGGCAGACGCCGTGACGATCAGCCAGGTGACGGTTCTCAGTTTCAACAGGCCGACCCGGCAGCGTTGAACGCCGCATGGATTGGAACGGCAGCAGACAAAGTGGATTTCACGTGCGTACAGGATGGTCGGCTGAGACGGTTCTGAAACACACGATTCAATTGCGCGGCTAATTCATACCATTTCGGTCCGTGAGGCTCATGAAGCCAATGACACACAATTGAATGGGCCACGTGATACCCCCAACGTAATCAAACACTTAACCTATGTTAAACAAATTTGTTCGCTCATACAAGCGCTGATTTTTTTTGCAAAGTGAGAATTGTTGCTATTTTTTTCAATCAGTCTGCCTGCAGGTGTTGTTTGTAAAAGGGGGTTGAGCTTCATGCATGCGTGCCGGGTTCATCGCCGGTCGAGTGGGCTGACAAGCACTTGCATATGCGCAGGTTTGCAGTTAGCTTGTTCCTGAATGCAAGAGCGGCTTGCATCAATATTTGAGGCGTTTGCAGATGTTTGAATTGAAAAGAGAAGTCAAAAAGTCCGTCTGGATCCAACGGTTCGTTGTCGGGTTATTGGCAATCGTTTCCCTGTCGGTCTGGGGCTGTACGCGTGCGGTGTATCAGGGCGAAGAGGGCTTGATGATCACCGGCCGATCGATGGACTGGAAGGATGAAATCGACCCCAATATCTGGCTGTTTCCCCGCGGCATGCAGCGACATGGTGCAGTCGGAGAGAATTCTGTCAGCTGGACGTCGAAATACGGCAGCATCGTGACCAGCGCGTTCGATATCAGCAGCACCGATGGCATGAACGAGCAGGGCCTGGTGGCAAATCTGCTCTGGCTGGCCGAATCCCGATATCCGGAGTTCTCTACTGAAAAACAAGGGTTGTCGGTCGCGGCCTGGGTGCAATATGTGCTGGATAACTTCGCGACTGTTGAAGAGGCTGTCGAAGCCCTGCGCGCGGAGCCTTTTGTGATTGTCTCGGCCAATATTCCCGGGACTGAACGGTTCGCAACGCTGCATCTGTCCATTTCCGATGCGACCGGCGACAGCGCTATTTTTGAATACATTGATGGCGATCTGGTCATTCATCACAGTCGGGAATTCAATGTCATGACCAATTCACCGGTGTTTGATCAACAGCTTGCATTGAACGCCTATTGGCAGCAGATTGGCGGCCTGACCATGTTGCCGGGCACAAATCGTGCCGCTGACCGATTCGTTCGCGCCTCGTTCTATATCAACGCCATTCCAAAAACCAGCGACCCTCGAATCGGCGTGGCCGGTGTGTTCAGCGTCATGCGCAATGCATCCGTTCCGTACGGGATTTCTTCGCAAGAAGAACCCAATATCTCATCCACCCGCTGGCGCACCGTTTCGGATCATAAAAACCTGCGTTATTTTTTTGAAACGGCACTGACACCGAATACCTTCTGGATTGATCTGAAGCAGATCGATTTCAGCCCAAGGCAGGCTGTAATGAAGTTGACGCTCGACGATGGTGCGGTCTATGCCGGGCATGCGCTGGACGGTTTCGAGCCTGCACAGGCGTTTGAATTTGCCGGGCTGTAATTTGAGCTCACCATGCCTGCGGCATCAGGCCGAGGTGCTATGAGCTATCCAAACAGCCGCCGTGAATTGAATCACGAATGATCAATCAACGGATTTCAAAACGCATACCATCCAACCCGTTTTCGTGGCCACTGGCGATTGCCGGATTTCTCACGCTGCTCTTGATCTGGCTGTCCACGCTGATGGACCGTGAATGGTTTTCCTACCTGGCGATTCGGTTGATGCCGTTCGCCTGCATGTTGCTGCTTCTGGCCTATACGCTGACCGGGCTTCGTCTGGGTTGGATTGCCTGCGTCGGACACATCGGCCAGGTCTATCATTACCAGCGCAGCCAATCGCCCGTTGGCTTCTGGACACTGATACTGGTGTATCTGGCCGTTTCCGTTCCAGCCGCGTTCTACTTGCAGCAGCTGCTTTAGCACCGCGGCTGAGGGCCGGAAAGACCACATGCACAGTCGGAAAAATGTACTGCCAGTCATCAATCCGATTACAATTCAGCTGTCTGAACCAGATCAGCGTTGCCATACTGCAGGAATACTACGTTGTTGAACCATCAATCCTGAAAAAGAAGATGCCATCATGATTCGATTCATCCAGATTCTATTCATTTGTGTTGTGCTTTCACCCGTCCTGCATGCGAACACCAGCCATGCCAGCGATGAGCAGAAATCCATTCTGATCACCGGCGCCAGTTCCGGTATCGGTCGTAACTTGGCCGAGGCATTGGCCGAGCAAGGCCACCATGTATACGCCGGGGCCCGAAGCGAAGAGGACCTGGCAGCGTTGAATGCGATTGACAACATCACTGCGCTCCGGCTGGACGTCACCGTTCAGCAGGACATCGACGCTGCACTTCAGAAAGTGCAGGAACGAGGCACAGGGTTGTATGCACTGGTTAACAATGCCGGCATTGGCGATGGTGGGCCGGTAGTAGATACGCCGATCGACGAGCAGACGTTCGTGTATGACGTGAATGTCGAGGGTGTCTACCGTGTAACGCGGGCATTTGCGCCGCTGGTCATGCAGTCACAGGGTCGCATTGCAACGACCGGATCCATTGCCGGCACGCTGTCCTGGCCCGGCGGCAGTGCCTACAGCGGGAGTAAGCACTGGATCGAAGCCTTTACTGATGCGCTGGCCGGAGAAATGGCTCCGCATGGCGTTTCGGTCAGCGTCATCCAGCCCGGCAACTATCAGACCAACATCCGGCGCAGTGCGGTGCAACGACGCCATCAGCGTATCGTCGATGAAGGCGGTGAAATTACGCCGGAAATGCAGCAGGCGGTTGAAGCGACAACAGCACGTGAGCTGTCCTACAAGCGCCCCGATGAGGTGACCGCAGCCTTTGTCCACGCATTGTTTGATGAACAGCCTCTACGGCGCTACATGGTTGTACCCAATGCCGACGAACAGGCCATGACCATCGGTGCCAAGATTCAGCAGTTGATTCAGTTGAACGCGTGGGGTCCTTATCGGTACAGCAATGACGAATTACTCGAATTGCTCGAGCAGGCCCTGTCGTCGGCCAATGAGTAATTGATTAGAGTTCAAGCATGAAATACTGCGTCAATACTGTTTGGCTTGGGTTTTATTGAAGCCTGTGGTTCGGCTGATGAATGCTGACAGCAGCAACAACACCAGGTTATGCACGGCACTGCTGCTGTGCGGTCTTGGTCTATTGACCGCCTGCAGCGTTCAGCCTGAAATTCAACCGCAGGAAGCCAGGGTCAGCGAACGAATGCTGGGCCGGTTCGCCAACCCCGAGATTACCGAGAGCTCTGGTCTTGCCGCGAGCCGCAAGCAGGCCGGCGTATTCTGGACCATGAACGATTCCGGCGGCCAGGCGAAACTCTACGCGTTTGACCTGGCCGGTCGCGATCTGGGTAGCTGGCCGATTGCGTCTGCCAGCAACATCGACTGGGAGGCCATGACGCAGGGCGCTTGTCCGCAGGCTCAGCAGGGTGACTGTATCTTCATTGGGGATACCGGGGATAATCCGGAACAGCGCGAGTATGTCACGATCTATATCGTATCTGAGCCTGAAATCCAGGCCGGTGATTCAGCCCCGGTCCAACGGCTGACAGCAGAACGCATCGACTTTCGCCACGACCAGGGTGCACAGGATGTCGAGGGCATGTTCCTGATGCCGAACGGCCACCTGGGTCTGGTCAGCAAGGGTCGCCAGGGTTCCGTTCACCTGCATACCCTCAACCTGGGTGCAGCGGCTTCGTCTCCGACCACATCACGTCGCGTGCTGACACTGTTTGAAAGCGTCACTCAACAAACCGGGGAGTGGGTGACTGGTGCCGCCTTGTCGCCTGATGGTCGCGCGCTGGCCGTCTTGTCCTACGCAAACCTGTTCGTGTTTGCGACAGATCCGGCGACGGGTCTGCCACTGATCGAGATCGCCCCAACACGCTGCGCCTTGCAGCCCCTCGATCTGCTTCAGGGTGAGGCCGTGGCATGGTTGCCGGTCGACAGCGAATGGACTCACCTACTGACCAGTGAGGGTGCCGCCGGTCAGATTGCCGGTATATCCTGCCCGAGCCCGGTTCAGTAAGTCGTTCAACCGCAGTGGGCTGGTCGCGTTGACTTTGGCGAATTGGTATTCAGCATCGCACTCGCAAATGATTCTCGCAGTCCGGCTCAGGACCGACACAGGCATGGCAAAATAGCGCTATGAATTTCAAATCAAACTTCATTCAATCGCCCAGAGCGATTTTCGGCCTGATTTTTCTCGTCTGCATCAGCCTGTTGGCGTTTGCATATTACGCCCAATACGTGATGTACCTGGACCCTTGTCCGATGTGCATCCTGCAGCGCTTCGCGTTCATGATCATGGCCTTCGGATCGTTGCTCGGACTTCTGCACGGTAGTCGCGGCCGGGCACGATGGCTGTATGTGCTGATCATCTGGCTCGGCGGCATCTGGGGCATGATCACGGCAGCACGCCATGTCTGGATCCAGAACCTGCCGCCCGACCAGGTGCCGGACTGTGGTGCCGGCTTTGCCTATAACGTCGAACTGTTCGGCTGGGGTGAAGCCATTCGCGCCGCATTTGCAGGCTCAGGCGACTGTGCTTTGGTCAGCTGGCAATTTCTGGGCCTGTCGATGCCCTGGTGGACGCTGATTTGGTACGCTGTACTGATGTTGCTTTCCTTGCTTGTATTACGCAGAATGTCAAATTATGAGTAAACCACTAAAAACAATTAGCACGCCCAAAGACTGGACGCTGGATTCATGGCAGCAAAAAACAGCGCTGCAGCAGGCCAAATACGACGATCCGGCTGCATTGACCGATGCGCTCGAGCGGCTGGCCAAACTGCCGCCGCTGGTCTCGTCGCTGGAAATCCTGAGCCTGAAGAAGCAGCTGGCTGAAGCCCAGGCCGGCAAACGGTTCCTGCTGCAGGGTGGTGATTGCGCCGAGGTGTTTGACGAATGTGAGTCGAGCATCATCGCCAACCGGCTGAAAGTATTGCTGCAGATGTCGCTGGTGCTGTTGCATGGCATGCAGATGCCGGTGGTACGCATCGGGCGCTTTGCCGGTCAGTACGCCAAACCACGCTCGGCCGATCTGGAAACCCGTGACGACGTATCACTGCCGAGCTATCGCGGTGACCTGGTCAATGATCCGGCCTTTACTCCGGAAGCCCGCAGGCCCGATCCCTATCGCTTGATTCGTGCCTACGCGCGTTCGGCCATGACGATGAACTTCGTGCGTGCGCTGATCGACGGCGGTTTTGCCGATCTGCATCATCCGGAATACTGGGATTTGGGCTGGGTTGAACATTCGCCGCAGGCCGACAAGTTCCATCGCATCGCCGAGGCCATAGGCGATTCGGTGTCGTTCATGGAAACCATTACCGGACAGATGCCGGGCAGCACCCGACGAGTCGATTTCTTTACCTCGCATGAAGCGCTGCATCTCCACTACGAACAGGCCCTGACGCGCCAGGTACCCCATCAGTGGGGCTGGTTCAATCTGTCAACGCATTTTCCGTGGATCGGTATGCGAACGGCCGGCGCCGAGGGTGCCCATCTGGAAATGTTCCGTGGCATCCGCAATCCGATCGGCGTCAAGGTCGGGCCGGGTATGTCGTCGGATTGGTTGAAATCCCTGATCCGAACGCTGAACCCGGATGATGAGCCCGGTCGACTGGTGCTGATCCATCGTCTGAGTGCGGACCAGATCGAAGACAAGCTGCCGCCGTTGATCGAAGCGACTCGAGCGACCGGCTCACCGGTGCTTTGGATCTGCGATCCGATGCACGGCAATACCGAGAAAACGGCCAATGGCTACAAGACGCGCCGCTTCTCCAATATCCAGTCCGAGCTGGAGCAAGCGATCGACATCCATGCGGCCTGCGGTTCGCGGCTCGGCGGTGTCCATCTGGAGCTGACCGGCGAGAATGTCACTGAATGCATCGGTGGTGCTCGTGAATTGAATGAGCATGATTTGCAGCGTGCCTACAAGACCACGGTTGATCCTCGCCTGAATTACGAACAGGCGCTTGAACTGTCGATGCTGATCGCTGAGAAACATCGCAGTCTGAAGCAATAAGCCGAGTGAATTTCAGCACACACGGGCCGCCTTTACTGGCGGCCTTTTTTTTGCCTGTTTTTCTTGGGAGGCTGAAGTTCAATAACAGACCGCGCTGAAACGAAGATACCGGAAAGAAAAACGCTGAAACAAAACAACGTTGAAAGAAAACAACGAGTAGCGCGGTCCAGTCAGCAAGCTCGATCTCAAACAACGACTGGAATCAACATGACGCCTTCTCTTCAAAAAATTGCCATTACGCTATTGATCGCTTTGATCCTGGCTGTGGCCAACGCAGAAATCTATCGCACGGCCGATCAGGTATCGCCGCTATTGCCGGGCCAGACCATTCCAGCGCTGAGAGTGCTGGATCTGGACGGTGAATTCATGGAAATCGATCCGGACAAACTTGACCGGCCGGTCGTTCTGACGTTTTATCGTGGTGGTTGGTGCCCGTACTGCAATCTGCACCTGGCAGAGCTCAGAAACGCGGAATCCGAGCTGAAGGCACTGGGTTTCGACGTCTGGTTCATCAGTCCGGACAAGCCGGAACTGCTCAAGGAAGGTGAACAATCGGAATTCGACTACGCCCTGTTTTCCGATCCACAGTCGAGTGCCGCCGAAGCGCTGGGCATCGCATTTGATGTCGATGCGGCTACGCTGGAACAATACATCGGATTCGGGATTGATCTGAAGGATCGAACCGATAGCCAGCGGGCTGTGTTGCCGGCGCCGGCCACGTTTGTGATTGGATCGAAAGGTGTTGTCCAGTTCAGCTACGTCAATCCGGATTACAGCGTTCGACTGTCGCCCGAGGTGCTTTTGGCCGCCGCCCGGGCCTACAGTCAGGATCAGCAGAGTCGATTGAAAAACCGCCGAGGTTGAGCGGGGCCCAACCGGATGCTCCATCATTGCAGCAAGCTGCATCAATCAAAAAGCCGGCAATACGCCGGCTTTTTTCAAGATCACAGGAGCAACTCAGTTCAATTACAGCAGATGTTCGACAGCCTTGCGCTCCTCGCGCAGCTCGGCGTCGCTTGCATCCATGCGCTGACGGCTGAAATCGTTCACTTCAAGATTCTGAACGATGGTCCAGCGACCGTTTTCACAGGTGCAGGGGAAGCCATAGATCACACCTTCTTTGATGCCGTAGCTGCCGTCAGAGGGCACTGCCATTGAAACCCAGTCGTCAGTGGTACCCAATGCCCAGTTTCGGATATGGTCAATTGCGCTCGAGGCCGCGGATGCCGCGCTCGATGCACCGCGCGCCTTGATGATGGCTGCGCCGCGTTGTTGCACGGTCGGGATGAATTCGTTCTCGTACCATTCGCGGTCGATCTTGTCGGTCGCAGGCGCACCGTTGACGATCGCGTGATGCAGGTCCGGGTACTGGGTTGCCGAATGATTTCCCCAGATCGTCATCTGTCGAATGTTCGTATGATGCACGCCGGTTTGATTGGCTAGCTGGGCAATCGCACGGTTGTGATCCAGACGCATCATGGCGGTAAAGTTCTCCGGCGGCAGGTCCGGGGCATTGGCCTGGGCGATCAGCGCATTGGTATTGGCCGGATTGCCGACGACCAACACTTTGACGTCACGGCTCGCATGATCGTTCAACGCCTTGCCCTGCGGGCCAAAAATCTTGCCGTTTTCGCTCAACAGGTCTGAACGTTCCATGCCGGGTCCGCGTGGCTTGGCACCGACCAGCAGCGCGTAGTCGGTGTCCTTGAAGCCTTCGTTGATGTCGGTCGTGATTTCAACGCCGGCCAATCGCGGTAGTGCTGAATCTTCCAGTTCCATCGCGACGCCCTTGAGCGCGTCCAGTGCGGGTGGGATTTCAATCAACTGCAGAATCACGGTTTGATTCGGCCCCAGCATGTCGCCTGCGGCAATACGGAAGCACAGTTGATAGCCAATCTGACCGGCAGCGCCGGTAATGGCCACGCGAACAGGATGAGTCATGCGGAATACCTCGAATAGACGTTAGGGAATGCTGTATTTTAACGGATCGACATCACACTTTCGCTTGCAACGGCCGCATCAAGCTTTGTGCCAAGTGCAGACGATTCATTGATGAACGTAGCGCCATGAGGAACCCGACATGCATCATTCACGTTTATTCTCTTTCTTTTCTGTGTTTCTGTTTACTGTAGCTCTTGGCTGGAGCACGACCTTGAGCGGCTTCGACCGCGTCACCGGCGCGCTGCATGCCTCGCGACCGGACGTGATTGCAGAACACGGCATGGTTGCCAGTTCCCATCCGCTGGCAACGCAAATTGGTCTGGATATTCTGAAAAGCGGCGGTAACGCGATCGATGCGGCCATTGCCACCAACGCGGCCCTGGGTTTGATGGAGCCGACCGGCAACGGCATCGGCGGTGATTTTTTCGCCATCATATGGGATGCCGAAACCGGGCAACTCTACGGCTACAACGGCTCCGGCCGATCGCCACAGTCGCTGTCGCTCGAGTGGTTCATCGAGAATGGCTACGACGAAATTCCGCGTCGTGGGCCGCTGCCGGTCTCGGTGCCTGGCACCATTGACGGCTGGTTTGCCCTGCACGAACGCTTCGGCCAGCTCGATATGCCGTCCATTCTGAAGCCGACCATCGACTACGCCAGAGGCGGCCATCCAGTGGCCGAGTTGATTGCCTACTATTGGGAATTGACGGTGCCGGTGCTGAGTGAGTATCCGGGTTTTGTCGAGCAGTTCACGATCGACGGTCGCGCGCCGAAAGAGGGCGAGATCTGGAAAAACCCCGGCTTGGCCAATACGCTTGAAGCCGTCGCTGAAGGCGGTCGTGATGCGTTCTACAAGGGCGATATCGCGCGCGTCATCGGCGACTATTTTGCCGAAAACGACGGCTTCCTGAGCTATGAAGACATGGCCGCGCACACCGGTAACTGGGTCGAGCCGGTATCCAGTAATTATCGCGGGTATGACGTCTGGGAATTGCCCCCGAACGGGCAGGGCATTGCCGCGCTGCAGATCCTGAACATCCTCGAAGGCTTTGACATCGCCGGCTACGGATTCGGCTCGCCGGAGCATATTCACCTGTTCACCGAGGCCAAGAAGCTGGCCTTCGAGGACCGGGCAAAGTTTTATGCCGACCCGGAGTTTGCCGACATCGATGTCGACTACCTGATCAGCAAGGAGTACGCGGAGGAGCGTCGCAAGTTGATCGATATGGATCGCGCTGCACGCGAAGTGCCGGCTGGCGATGCGCGATTGAACGATGCCGATACCATCTACCTGACCACAGCCGATAAGGACGGCAACATGGTCTCATTGATCCAGTCCAACTACCGTGGCATGGGTTCCGGCATGACGCCGCCGGGCCTGGGCTTTATCCTGCAGAACCGCGG
>CAKZPB010000135.1 GCA_937138395.1 uncultured Pseudomonadota bacterium | reverse complement strand
GGACTGCGGGTGGTTTTCTGGTAATGCATCGCGGATTTTTGCCGTGATGACAAGCGGTCAGTCGCATCAGCCGGCGAAGCCGTGCGGCGAAATGATTTTGATCTTAAAAAACTATCTAAAGAAACTGGTCATCAGCCGGCGGTGCCCCGGCGGAATCCTTTTGACTTTTCCCTGAAAATCTCTACTTATTCGGATCAAACCCAATCAGTTAAAATGACGGTTTAACGACAACCCGCAAAACAATTCAATTCATGTGGTGTCCATTCTGCAATCACACCGACACGCGCGTGGTCGATTCGCGCTTGACGACCGACGGCTTCCAGATTCGGCGGCGGCGGGAGTGTGCGCACTGTGGCGCGCGCTTCAATACGTTTGAGGCGCCGGCGCTGAAAGCCCCGAATGTGATCAAGTCGAATGGCTCGCGCGAGGCATTTGACGAAGACAAGTTGCGCCGTGGCATGCTGCGGGCACTGGAGAAACGGCCCGTCGAGACTCAGCAGGTCGAGCGCGCAATCCGCGATTTACTGCGCAAGATCCGCACCCTGGAAGACCCTGAAATCCCGAGTCAGGACCTTGGTGACTGGGTTGGTGCGGCACTCGCTCAGCTCGATCAAGTGGCCTATGTGCGCTTTGCTTCCGTGTATCGTCAATTTGAGGATGTTCAGGCATTCCGCGAGGAGATCGAGCGGTTGGAGCAGCAGAATCCGGGTGGGTTGGATACTCGTCAGATCTCGCTGTTGGGCCAGCGGGATGAGTAGCTCCCGTTGAGTTTCAGTGCGATTGACCATCAGTTCATGGCCGGAGCGCTGCGCGAGGCGCGCAAGGGGCTGTGGACGACTGATCCGAACCCGGCTGTCGGTTGTGTCATCGCGCAGCATGATGAACAGGTCGGCGCCGGATTTACCCAGGCGCCCGGTCAGCCGCATGCCGAGATCATGGCCTTGAGAGCGGCCGGCGACCGGGCCCGGGGCGCGACGGTCTACACCACACTCGAACCCTGCAGCCACTTCGGCCGAACGCCACCGTGCGTCGATGCATTGATCGAAGCCGGCGTGGCCCGGGTTGTCAGTGCCATGGCTGATCCGAATCCGCTGGTGGATGGCCAGGGACATGACCGGCTGGCCGACGCCGGCATCCAGGTCGAACAGGGTTTGATGGAGGCTCAGGCGCGCGCGCTGAATCCAGGCTTTATCAGCCGCTTCGAGCGCAAGCGGCCCTGGGTACGGGCCAAGATTGCAGGCTCTGTCGATGGCCGCTCGTCCGGCCCTGATGGTCAATCGCAGTGGATCACATCGCGCGCGGCTCGCCAGGATGGTCATCGCTGGCGCGCACAGGCCAGCGCCATCTTGACAGGCATTGGAACCGTAATGGCGGATAATCCAGCTTTGGATGTTCGTCTGGATGAATTCAGCCGCAGACTACCGGTGGTCGTTGTGGACAGCCATGCACGACTGCCCGCCGATCGCAAGATCCTGCAGGGTAAAGATGCTCGGGTCATTCAGGCCACTACCGGTACGCCGGCCGACAAGCATGCTACCGATGTACTTGAATTGAGTGCCGGGCCCGATGGCCGCGTGCCTTTGGCCGATCTGATGCATCGCTTGCTCGAATTCGATATCAATACGCTGCACGTCGAAGCCGGGCCGACACTGACCGGTGCCCTGCTGATGGACGGGCTGGTCGATGAACTGATCGTCTACCAGGCCGCAAGCCTGATGGGTGAACGTGGCCAGGCGCTGGTTTGCCTGCCTGGCATGGAAAAATTCAGTCAGCGTCTCCATCTAGAACCATTGGATCAACGGCGTGTCGGGTCGGATTTGCGCTGGATCTACCGATTGAAACCGACGGCAGCCTAATCAAACGAAGCGAATTGCATTCATGTTTACCGGAATTATCAAGTGCCTGGGCCAGGTCAAGCAGAACGAGCCGCGTAATGGCGGCGCTCGACTCGAAATCAGGTCTCCTGAACTGGCCGCATTCAGCATCGGCGAGGGTGACAGCGTAGCCATCAATGGGGTCTGCCTGACTGCACTAGCGCCTCGGCCGGATCAATTCAGCGCCGATGCGTCGGCTGAAACACTGCGACTGACGTCGCTGGGACGCATTCAGCCCGGGGATCGGGTGAATCTGGAACCGGCGCTGAAAGCCGGGGACGCGCTGGGCGGCCATCTGGTCAGCGGTCACGTGGATGGCCAGGCCAGGTTGATCGAAGCCGAGCCGGAGGGCGACAGTTGGCGCATGCGGTTTGAGGTTCCGACCGGGCTGTCCCGCTACATCGTGCACAAGGGCTCGGTCACGCTCGACGGCATCAGCCTGACCGTGAATCAGGTCGAAGACGATTGGTTCGAAGTCAATATCATTCCCCACACCTGGGACGTTACAACGCTCAGCCAGGTCAAGCCCGGCGACTTGGTGAATCTGGAAGTCGACCAGATCGCGCGCTACCTGGAACGATTGCTCAAGCAACGAGAACGCCATGAAATTTGATTCCATACCCTCGATTCTGGACGACATCAAAGCCGGCAAGATGGTCGTCATGCTGGATGATGAGGACCGCGAAAACGAGGGTGACCTGATCATGGCGGGGAGCCTGGTGCGCCCCGAAGACGTGAATTTCATGGCCCGTTATGGCCGCGGCCTGATCTGCCTTTCGCTGACGCGGGAACGTTGCCAACAGCTCGGTCTCCAGCTGATGGTGCGCGACACCGATCGTCACCATCAGACCAACTTCACAGTATCGATCGAGGCGGCCGAAGGCGTGACGACGGGCATTTCTGCCTACGATCGTGCGCACACCATTCGCACGGCGGTGCGACCGGACGCCAGCCCGCATCACCTGACCCAGCCCGGGCATATCTTTCCGCTGATGGCTCAACCCGGCGGCGTGCTGGCTCGGGCCGGGCATACCGAAGCCAGTCTGGACCTGGCCATGCTGGCCGGTCTTGAGCCGGCCGGCGTGCTGGTTGAAATCCTGAACGAAGACGGCACGATGGCGCGTCGGCCGGAGCTCGAATCATTTGTCAAACAACATGACTTGAAAATGGGCACCGTGGCCGACCTGATTCGACACCGGCTCGGCACCGAGCAGAACGTCGAATGCATCCACGCCCAGCAGGTCGGCACTGCGCATGGCGCGTTCGAGCTGAAGGTATTTCGCGACCGGATCAACCAGAAGCTGCACTGGGCATTGATTCGTGGCGATATTCAACCCGACCGGCCGTTCCCGGTTCGGGTGCACGTGCCTGAATTGCTGGGTGACGTCATCGGCATTACCCAACCCAATTTCGGCATGCCGCTGGATGCGGCCTTGGCCGACATCGACCGGCGCGGGCTCGGCATGGCCCTGGTCTTGGGCTATGATGAGGATGACAGCGCACGTTTGAATGGGCTGTTGAACCCGGTCGAGACACACGATCACAGTGAATCAGATGATCGAGATCAGTCGGCCCGTGAATTGCGCAGCTATGGCATCGCGGCTCAAATTATTGCCGAATTGGGTATCAAGCAAATGCAGGTGTTTGGTGCGCCCAAGCGACTGCATGCGCTGGACGGTTTTGGACTTGAAATCGTTGAATATGTGGTGCCCGACGACGAACTCAACGGCAGGAAAACTTCTTGATGAATGTAATTGATCCATCCGGTTTCAATGGACAGGGTTGCTCTGTCGGCATCGCCGTCGCGCGCTTCAATGCGCCCGTAACCGACCTTCTGCTGTCCGGCTGCGTCTCAGCGCTTGCCGAACACGGCGTAGGCCGCGAGCAAATCACCGTGGTCCATGTGCCGGGCGCCTGGGAGCTGCCACTGGTCTGTCAGCAGATGGCACAAGCCGGGCGCTTTGATGCACTGATTGCACTGGGCGCAGTCATTCGAGGCGAAACCGCGCATTTTGATTTCATCAGCAACCAGTGCGCGCAGGGCTTGTCGCAAGTCAGCCTGAACACCGGCATTCCGGTGGCCTTTGGCGTATTGACCCCGGAGAATGCGGACCAGGCCATGGAGCGCGCAGACCCCGAGCGCAAAGACAAGGGCCGTGAGGTCGCACTGGCAGCCCTGGAGATGATCAGCCTGAAGCGAAGCCTGGCCGATGCCTGAATCCAGCAACTCCAAACAGGTCAAGCGCGGACGCACGAGTAAAACTGCGCGCGACAAGAATCCGTTCGAACCGCGACGCCGCGCCCGGCGCCGCGCCCTGCAGGCCCTGTATCAGTTTCACCTGAACGATGATTCAGCCAGCAAGATCATTCACCAATTCCTCGAAGAACAGGATTTCAAGCGCGTCGACACCGACTACTTCAAGCAGCTGGTGCGCGAAGTCATCGAGCAGCGCGAGCGCTTTGATGAATTACTCGAACCGCATATCGATCGACTCGATGCCAGCCTTGACCCGATGGAACGCGTCATTCTGCGCATCGGCGCGACCGAATTGATCAACCATCCGGACATTCCCTACCGCGTGGTGCTGGATGAAGCCGTCGAGCTTGCCCATCGCTTTGGTGCCGAACAGGGCCACAGCTTTGTCAACGGCGTACTCGACCGCTTGGCACGGTCCGAGCGAAGCATCGAACATCAGGCCGAGCGCAGCTCGGACTGAATCCGGATCCTGCTGCGGGAAATTCCTGCAACCTTTTTCGTGTTTCAGAGGTCTATGCAGTAGAAGCACAAAAAATTGTCGAACGAAAAGCACAGGTTCAGGAGCACGGCATGACCCAGGATGGCGAACGATTGGTCGAAGTATTGACGGTACTGATGATGGCAGCTGCAATGCTGCTCGCCCCGGGCCGGCAGCACTCGAATGAACCTTTTGCGCTGAACAAAGGCGCGGATGGCCACACCACTATTGAAAACGAACGCCAGTCGTCACCAATCAGCGAACTGCCATTCGAGATCAACAGCCCGATGCTGGCTGCAAGCGATGACAAAATTGCGAAACGGCTCGGTCTACTGCAACTGGACGAACTGTTGTTTCGCTCGGACAACTCCACGGCCGGTGCGGTTGAAAAACCACGCTCTTGTTAAGTACTTGCTCTATCCAGGAACGTTCAATCTGCTGTTATTGATTGGCCATCAATTGCTGCAGCCAGTTCTCATCCTCCGGCTGCCACCAATCGCCTGATTTCTCGCGCGCTTCGATCGCCAGCGCCAGCGCATCCTGACTGTTGCCGAGTGCTTCTGCCACTTCGGATTGAATCAGCAAATGCGGATACGGCGCAGGATTGATTTCTTCTGCCTTGTCCAGCAATTCGTATGCGCGCGCTTCATTTTCGGCACCGGGCATGATCAACATCAACCGGGCAAGACCGTGCAGTGCCATCAGCTGCACATCACGTTGATTCAATGGTTCAGCAGCGTCCAGCGCGGACTGGAACAAGGCCTGCGCAGCAGACAGATCCTGGTCCAGTCGCGCCAGCCTGGCCTGTAACAGGCGCAGCTGCGACCACTCCTGCGTGCCCTGTTCCAGAGAAAATTGCTGCTGAAACGACGCGATTGCCTGGCGAGCCACCTCGGATTGCAGCGCTCCTGATTCCGCTTGTTCGATCTTGATCAGAAGTTCGAGCATGCGGCTTTGGATCGTGTCGTTTACATCATTACGTAGTTCGGCCAACCGCAGACTTTCCGCCATATGCAAGCTTGCATCGGCAAATTGGCCTTCGGCCAGACTGACTTTGGCAAGCTGGAGCTGCACGTTGTGCAATAAGTTGAGTTCGTTGAACGGCTCTGCAAACGACTGTGCTTCAATAATATGGCCGCGTGCGGCCTGGAACTGCCCCCGGACGTGCTCCAGCGAGGCCAGCAACAGTAGACTGGATGCAACGCCAAGCTCATCGCCCAATTGTCGTCGCACCTCGGCAGATAACAAGGCCTTTTGTGAAGCCGTGGCCAGGTCACCCTGAATCCTGAGTACACGTGCGGATCTGGACATAACCGAAGCATAGGCAGCTCGGTCACCGACCTCAACAAACAGCTGCTCGGCCTGACCCAGTTCGTCGAGTGCGAGATCAAGCTCGCCCAAGCGCATCAGTACGCTGGCCAGCGTGTTCCGTGCACTGGCTTCCGATCGCGGATGCTCGGCTTCAACAGCAAATTCGACAGACTGAGCCAATACCATTCTGGCCTCATCGAAACGGCGCTGATCACGCAAAATCAAGCCGATATTGTTGCCGTAAATGCTTTTACCTACAGGTGATTCAGCCAGCGCCATGGCGTTGTTCAGTCGCGCTGCTGCCTCGTCCAGCCGCCCCAGGCGCCACAGTGCGATGCCCGCAGCATTGTCCATTTTTTGCTGCCAGAATGCCCCGCTGACGCGCTGCTCCAGCGCAAGGATCATGGCCAGGGAGCGCTGGTATTCACCCTGGCGTCGGAGTGTGATGGCCAATTCGTAGCGGGCAAAATCAAACGACGGGTCTTCAGCCAACGCGGCTTCGAACATTTCACGGGCACGATCCAGCTCCCCGGCAAACAGTGCCGTCATGCCTCTCAATAAGGTTTCGACGGCGAAGTTACTGGTGGAGGTCAATCCGACTTCAGGGTTAATGGTGTCGACCTCGAATCGCGCATAAATGGCATCCAGGCTGGACTGCAGCAGTTCGGCGGCCTGGTCGGTCCGATAGCGGAAAACCCGATCTTCGCGTCTGAGCGGCATCATCTCATTGCCCGGAATCAACGCCAGCGCAAAGCGATTGTCCGCGTCATCACGTTCACTGACATCGAGCTGTAGATCGATGACCGGTTGTTGCCCGACATCCTCGTCCGGATCCAGCACAGACACATTCTCGCTTCCAATGGCCCTGCCGACAACAAACGCCAGGTAGCGCGCGAACGGTTCTGACAGGGAATCGGCCGCACCACCGGTGACCGGACGCAGCAGCAGTGGCTGATCCTGCCCAATATCGATCTGAGCCACCTCGGGCTCAGAAGAAAACGGCCAAGGCGCGAGCAACGCGCTAAGCACCAGCACCGCCAACATCAAGGGCCAGAAGCGCAGCAGCTGCCCTATCTGGCTTTGCTGCGCGGCGTGCGTGGGCAACTTGGTTACCGAGTCCGCCACTGCATCATCTTCCAGTTCGGCAACAAACTGATAGCCCCGGCCATAACGGGTAATGATGATATCGGGGTTCTTGGCCGAATCACCCAGGGCCAACCGGATATCCTTGATGGCCTGTGGTATCGAGCTTTCCGACAGGGCTTCGTGCCCCCAGACGCTGTCAAGGATTTCGTCTTTGGAAACTAAACCCGGCGCACGCTCGATCAATACTTTCAGCACGCGCAGCGCTTGATCCCGCAAGGCGATGGGGCCATCCGGGCCAATCAGCGACTCGCGCACAGCATCAAACTGGAATCCCTTGAATCGATAAATCACAACGTTTGAGCCTGTGTCCTTTGCCGGAAATGTAGCGATCGACGCCGGATGACGTCTAACGACAATTTACCATGCAGGCCCGCCCGGCTGATCACCATTCGTCAACGTTGACGGCCTGTCTGCACTGCGCGTCAGCGCTCTTGAGCGCACGTCATTGATCAATCGGTACTTGTGATCATTCGCTGCACTGCTGCACTACACGCTGGGCGAGTTTCTCGGCGGCTTCGGGCGCTTGCCGGAAGAATAATTCCGGTTCAATCAACTCGAGCTCCATGACCCTCGGGCCTTGCTCGCTATCGACAAGGTCCACCCGGGCATATTCAACAGCACCCGGCACCGCCGCAATGGCCTGTTCGGCCAACTGAATCTCTGTTGCGTTGGGTTGATAGGCGTGCACCGTTCCTCCATGGTCGTCCTGCACTCGGAATTCTCCGGTAGCTGCCTGTTTACGAACGGCATGGGTAACCTGGCCGCCGATGACAATCAATGACACTTCACCTTTGGCGAGAATGTCCGGCATAAACGGCTGATACAGCATGGCTTCGGCAGACAGCAAAGCCTCCCAATGCGTCTGATGTTCTAAAGCTTCCGATTCATGAATCCGCCAGGTCTCTCGACCGGCACCCGAAACCGCAGGTTTGATGACCGCCTCCTCATGCCCATGCTGGCGCATTAGGGCGCTGAGTTCCGGGGCCTGATGGCTAATGTCGAATTTTTGCGTTGGCACCACGGCAACGCCCTGCGCTTCCAGCTCGAGCAGGTATTGTTTGTCTCCGTTCCAGCGCATGACCGGAACCGGGTTGATCACCCGGGTCTGGTGTTCAATGCGGTTCAGCCAGTTGTTGAATTCGGCATACCGAACATAGTAATCCCAGGTTTGGCGAATCAGTACCGCTGCAAAGTGCGACCAGTCGACCGTTTCCGAAGACCACGCCACGCGTTGCGCACGATAACCGAGTGTATTGAAGGCTTGAATCAGATAGCCGTCTTCGGCGTGAATCTGACGCAGATAGTCAGATTCGTCGTCCGAGGACAGACTGTTCGCATCATTGGCCAGTGCAATGGTGGTGTTCATGAACCTCCCAAACCCCTGTCAACACAGGGTTTTCTATCAATCTGATTTGAAATTACCGAGAAATGGATCACGTCTCGACAATTTGGCATACGACTTGCAAATACGTGCTGTCTGTCACAAATAATGAATTGATATGAAAAATACGACCAATTATTTACCAAAAACATTGTTGCTCATCAGTTTACTTACCGGATTATGCGGAATGAGCGCACAACTGGACGCGCAGGTTTTGACCGAGGGCGCCCAGCAGGTCGAGACCTTCATGGCCTACCGTGCGCGCAATTTTAACAACGACGGCGGTCGCGAACTGTTTGTTGGCGTGCCCGATCTGGGTGTGGGCGCCAACCGCAGCGAACGTGACTTTGTCTGGAACAACGGCGGCCTGACGCTATTCACGGTCGAATACAGCAATACGCTGAACAGCCTGTATTTCAGCACGACAAACACTTCCAGCACCAATGAATCGCTGGTGCCGTATGGCGACTGGCTGAATTCCACCAACCAGTCGGAAAACGTGAATCTCGATCCGGACGTACTGAACTATATGACCATAACCGTGACGGTTCGGGACAATGATCAAAGCGTGCTGATCACCGACCTGCACCTGAACGATATTGCGCTACAGGCCGATGATTTGAGCCTGATTGGCGCGGTCGATACTGACCCGAGCGGTGCGGGCACGATCGCCAGCTACAGCGTCAGCGATTTCTGCTTTGTCAATAATGATCAGGACGGGTTCATCCTGGCTGGCAATTTGAGCCTGAGCAACGACTTCTCGAACTCCGACGAACGCTCCAAGGTCGAAATTCAGGTTGGCTATGATCCCAGAGGCCGGGTGTGCTCCGATGCCATCTTCATTGATGGTTTCGAGCAAACACCCAGCTTTCCGCTGCAGTATTGAGGCCAGCAATTCTCTTGCACTCAGCTTTCCAGCAGCGCGCGCAACGAGGCCAGCTCATCGCGCGCTTCAAAAGCCTCGTCCGATTCGGCACCGGACCGATCCGGCCAGTCCAGCAGTTCCTCTGGCAGCTCCTCGATAAACCGGCTGGGTTCACGCTGGCTGACTTCGCCGAACTGACGACGGCTTGTGCAGTACGAAAGGTTCAATCGTCGTTCTGCCCGCGTCAGGCCGACGTACATCAAGCGCCGCTCTTCTTCAATGCGGCCCTCATCCAGACTGTGCCGGTGCGGCAGCAGCCCCTCTTCCAGACCGGCCAACCACACGCGCGGGAATTCAAGTCCCTTGGCGGCATGCAAGGTCATCAGCCGGACTTCATCGGCTGATTCGTCGCGGTCGTCATCCGGGTTCGAGGCCAGCGCCAGCCGTGCAATCAACTCATCCGGGCTGTCGACATCATGCCCAAGGCGTTCGATCCAGTTCGACAGATCGTCCAGGCTGCGCTGACGGCGGCGCGCCTGGTCAGGATTATCCGATTGCTGCTCCAACCAGTCCGGGTAATCGATGTGCTCGATCAACTCACCAAACAGCCGCCCGATCTCGGCACAGCTCGAGCGCTGAAGCCGGTCAGAGAAGTCGATCAATAGATGATTGAAGCCGCGTATGGCACGCGCGGCTCTCTCTGGAAGATCGCGCTGAAAGATCTCGTCTTCACCCGCTTCGAACAGGCTGGTGCCAGCCGCCCGTGCATGGTCCATCAGTCGCGCCAGCGAGCTAGAACCGAAGCCTCGACGCGGTGTGTTGAGCACGCGCATGTACGAAGGATTATCTTCGGGATTGACCATCAAGCGGAGATAGGCCAGGCCATCGCGGATTTCACGCGCATCGAACCAACTGGGTCCACCCGATACGCGGTACGGGATGGCGAACTCGCGCAGCGCTTTCTCCAGCTCGCGCGCCTGAAAATTCGAGCGATACAGGATGGCGGCATGATTCCAGCGCATCGAACTGCCGCCGCGAGCGGCCAGCAGGTCACGCGCAATACCCTCGGCCTCGTCCAGCTCATCGGCGAATTCCCGTACCTGCAGTCGATCGCCCGGTCCGTGCTCACTCCACAGCCGTTTTTCGTGGTTGTGCGGGTTGACGGCAATCACCGCATTGGCCGCGTTCAGAATATTGCTGACCGAGCGATAATTCTGCTCGAGCTTGACGACTCTCAGTCTTGGGTAGTCGACGCCCAGCTGATCCAGATTTTCCGGGCGGGCACCCCGCCAGCCATAAATGGACTGATCGTCATCGCCGACCGCCGTGAACTGGCCGCTGTCACCGGTCAGCGCCTTGAGCAGACGATACTGCGCGGCACTCGTATCCTGGTATTCATCAACCAGAAAATAGCGCAAGGTGGCGCGCCAGCGGGTGCGCAGTTCGGGTTGTTCCAGCATGCGGGCAGGCAGTGCAATCAGGTCATCGAAGTCGACCGCATTCAGCTCCAACAGGCGCTGCTGATAGGCCTGATAGAGCCCGGCAATGTGCGCCTCGCCCTCGCTATCAGCCGACGACAATGCCCGGGCTGGCGAAACACCCTGATCCTTCAGATTGCCAATCGCCGCCTGAGCCAGATAGCGCTGTTCCGAGCTGGTTTTCCCGGCCATCAATTCGCGCACCAGATCGGATGATGCGTGTTGATCCAGTATGCTGAGCCCGGGTTTCAAACCGGCGGCCTCCGGCTCCTGGCGCAGAATCAGCCAGCCCAGACTGTGAAACGTGCTGATGGTCAGCCCTTCGCCGGCTTTGCGCTTCAGTCGCTTGCCGATGCGCTTGCGCATTTCGCGTGCGGCCTTGTTAGTGAAGGTGATGGCAGCAACCTGACTGGCCCGGAAGTGGCCTTCCGAGATCAACCATGCAATCTTTTCGGTAATGACGCGGGTTTTCCCCGAACCGGCACCGGCCAGCACCAGCAGCGGCGAATCCACGTGTCGAACGGCCTGTTTCTGCTGCGGATTAAGCTCGGTCATAGGCAGCGAAGTTTATCAGCACTGGTCCGGATTGGTGCTCTACCTGCCCCCCGGATTTTGACGATCTTGTCGACAGTCGAAATCGTATACTTACTGGTATGAAATTCCTTTACTCCACTATTTCAAGCCTGTTGCTGGGCTGGTCCGTGCTGGCTTGCGGCCATGAACCCATTGAATTGACCCAGGATCGCTCGGCGATTCTGGAAGATCAGCGCCTGGTCGGCAATACACGCGCCCAGGCCAAGACTCGCGGCACCATCCGAAAATTGCCTCAGCTGTATGTCTACCATGCCGATTTCCGGGCGGCCTATCACTTGGAGGGGTACCGCGAAGATTTCACCCGCTTTATGGCGTCGGCCGTCGGAAGCTATCGCAAGGAACGGTCGATGGTCGACCTGGACAAACTGCTGGAGCGGGCGAAGCTGGCCGAAGGACCCAATTCCGACCTGGAGACAGTGGACGGTTACTTGACACTGGATACATTGCCGGCCCGTGACTTGACGATCGTCCTGTATACCAGCGATAACTGCAGCGATTGCGATCGGGTCGAACAAACGCTGTTCGAATGGCTGGCCGAGCAGCGCTATGATTACAATTTCCTGCGCGTACAAGTGAACTGATCACAACACCTCTTTTCGATGGCCAAGCTGTATTTCTACTATTCGACGATGAATGCCGGCAAGACCACGGTCCTGCTGCAGTCGGCACATAACTATCGCGAGCGCGGCATGCGTCCGCTGTTGCTGACCCCCGAACTGGATGACCGGGCCGGGCACGGTACGATCAGCTCCCGGGTCGGGATTGAATCCCCGGCCGATGTCTTCGGCCCTGGCGACAACCTGCTGGACCAGATCCGTCCCCAGCATGAGGAAAAACCGATTGCCTGCGTACTGGTCGATGAAGCCCAGTTTCTATCGCGTGACCAGGTATTTCAGCTGACCGAAGTGGTTGACCAGCTATCCATCCCGGTGCTGGCGTTCGGTTTGCGCACCGATTTCCGCGGCGAATTATTCAAGGGCAGTCAATATCTACTGGCCTGGGCCGATGAACTGCGTGAGCTGAAAACCATCTGCCACACCGGCAAGAAGGCGACCATGGTCGTGCGCGTCGATGAATCCGGTCACGCGCATACCGAGGGTGCCCAGGTCGAGATCGGCGGCAACGACCGCTACGTGCCGGTCAGCCGCGCCGAGTTCAAGAAGGTGTTCTACCAGGGGGAGCGGGTACGCTCCTTCAAATCGGATTGAGTATCTTCCACGACTGCACGCTTATTCGAAGCCGTCGATAAATAGGCCATCAGCTTGTAGAAACACGCCGCCGACCTGCTGATCATCATCTAGTTGCAAGGTACAGCTCAGGCCACTGCAGGCGCCGGTGAAGTTCTGAAAGCTGGCATCCACATCGGGTGTGGCCGTTAGCGTGATATCTGTGCTGGCCGGGAAACTGGCCGAACAGCTGCCGGGGCAGTTGATGGCGCCGGTACTGTCCGTGATGCTACCCGGGCCGGTAACCGAAACACGGAGGGTTGGTTCATTTTCGACCAGAACAAACTGAGCGGTAGTACCGCCATTCATGTTCAAAACAGTCGTGCATACCGGGCCGCTGCTGCTCGAACAGACGCCGCCCCAGAGGTTGAACTGGCTGCCGGGTGATGGCGTAGCAGTCAACGTGATACTGGTACCAGGCGGATAGCTCTGCTGACAATCACCCGGACAATTGATGCCCGGCGGAGTGCTGACCACGCTGCCGGCTGCGCCGCCGGGGGTGTCCAGCAAAACGGTCAAGGTCACCGGTTGCAGATTGAAGGTGGCGGTCACACTGCGCATCTGGTCCATCGTCACGCTGCAGGCACCCATACCGATGCAATCACCGCTCCAACCATCAAATACGCTGCCGCTATCGGGCGTTGGCGTTAATGTCACCACGCTATCGACCGGATAGCTGGCGCTGCAAGTACCGGGGCAGTTGATTCCGCCAGGACTACTGCTCAGGCTGCCGCTGCCGGTTCCGGCCAGCGTGGTTTGCAGACTGAAGTCATCGACAGGATACTGCAGCTCAATCGCACCGGCATCGCAGATATCGCCGCCCATACCCGGCCCGCCGGCGCGTGGATTACCCACCGCATCGGGCAGCATGGTGTTGCAGTTGAAATTGGCTTCCATGAAATCGACTGCCGGCCCGTTGCGCAGCGGCAAATGATGGTTATCAACACGGATTGGGTCAACGATATTGCGATAGTCTGCAGCGAAGGTATCAAACTGGAACGGGCATTCGTCCTGATCATCGAGCACGTTGCCGTCGAACGACATATAGGTATTGTTTGGAAAGTTGGCAGAGCAATCAACACCGATAATCGTGTTATTCACCAGCCTGCCATTGCCGTGAATAATGCTGGAGCCGTAGGTGACCAGGCCACTCCCGCCAGCGGCTTCCTGAACATACATACCATCGCCCAGTGCTGCCCCACCGCAAGCTTCAGCATCGTTTTGCACCAGTGTGCTGCGTACCAGCTGGACCAACACGTCCTCGCCGGCCACGCCGGTGTCAGCGATGGCAACCAGATGGATGCCGCCGCCAAACCGCCCTTGGTTGTTGGCGATGGTTGAATCATTGAAGATGGCAAACGCGCCTGGCACACCGGTGGCTTCAATGCGCAGGGCGCCGCCCGTGCCGGCAGTATTCGGACCGCCGCCCCTGGAACCGCCACAGTCGTTCGCGTCATTATTCAGCAGCGCACTGCGATTGACGGTAAGTAAACCATTGAACTGGGCAATTGCACCGCCACCGGTTTCAGGGCTGCTGCTGGAGGTGCGATTGGACTGCAGCAGACTGTCGTTAATTTCCACCGTACTGTTATTCAGCCGCAGGGCGCCGCCGAACGCAAAAAGGCCGCTAGCTGAATTGCCGGTAATCTGCATATCATCGAGTCGAAGACTCGCAACGTTCGTGGCTAATATCGCGCCTCCGCCGGCCATGGGCTGTGCAGATCCTCCACCAGACAGCGTAAGATCGCTGAGCCGATGAGTGCCGCCGTTAAATTCCAACAGGCGAAACGTTTCTTTGCCGAACACGCTCCTCCGGATGGTGGCATCAAAGCCCTGAATAATGATGTCATCGGAGATTATCGGCAGCGCATTATCGGAGCTACCGTATGGGTCGTTGAACTCATAGACATAACCTGGTGCCAGCCTCACGATATCGGCGCCCGTTCCAATCGAACAATCCGGGTTGATAATGCTGTCTGCATTGGCATTCTCGATCGCTTCAATCAGCCCGCATTGACCATCCGCGGTGGCCGAACTGTTTACCGGGTCAACCTGGATTAATGCCGTTTGTGCTGTAGTGGCCACCACCAGAAAATAGATGGCTAGTAGTTTGTGAAAATGTCTGTTTGGCTTAACACGGAAATTTGACGCAATCCGGTACTGGGAAAGTTTTTGATTGCATCGGGTTGACTGCTGAATAATCCAAGCATGATGCGGAGAGAAGCCGCAAGACTTCATGCAAAGTGCAAGAAGTTGAAGATAGCGCATAAACCACACCCTTGAATAGTTGATGAGCCAACCTAGCCAATGATGCGGCTTAAATCTTGCACCAATCATGAAAGATTATGAAATTAAATATTAATCAACAGGTTACAGGCCAATACCAATTTTTGAACAAGCGGCGTATACAAACTAAAGTCATCATCTGGGCGTGCATTCGCACAGCACGATACCTATGCAAGTCATCACCAGCCATGCGTAGCCCGAACCGATATCCAAGCCGTACGATCAAAATACATATTTGCCCGACAGCTGAAGTCGATTCAGTCGTCCGGACAAGCCATTTTCGAGTTCGCGCTCGGCCATCAGGTATTCGATACCCAGCGTCAGCGGCTTGACCGGGCTGTACAGCAGATTGATCTGACCGCTCCAGTTGGACTGATTGGCGCTCATACCGGTAAATTCGACCGGGTTATCGACATCCAGGTAGGAGATCACGGCATTCGAGCGCCAGCGTTCGTTCCACAGGTGACGGTAGGCGACGAAGGCGCCGGTCGAACTGATATTTTCAAGTTCGTTATCGTTGTCAATCACGGCGGCGTTAGCAAAATTCAGACCCACGTAGCGGCCCATGCCATCACCGTGGTGCACCATCCAGCGCAGGTCGTCACGCCCGACCGCGAACTTGCCCGACAGGCTGACGCCCCAGCCGGTCTGTTCATCATCGACACCCAAGGCTGCATCTTCGAAGGCCAGTTGGCGTAACAAACCCCCCAGCTGCAGATGACCCCAGTCACCGGCCCAGCGGTAGCGCATCGCCAGTTCCGGCAATAATCCATCATCGGTTTCAAAGCGTCCGCCGCCGCCATTCGGGCTGACCGTGGTTTCCGGATTTTCCAGCGCAATCGCCAAGCCACCGTTGGTGTAGCGGATCTGCGGTTGGCGCATGAAGGTCGTGCTGCCGGCCGGGCCGATGAAGTCGAGCGATTCCGGCAGCGTCGATACATCCATGTAGGTGCTCCAGGTCTGACCAACCAGCCAGTCATTCCATTTCAGGTAGGCATGACGCATGCGCGGGCTGAATGAGTTACTGACCCGCTCGTTGCCGCCGGGCGTGACCAGAAAATCAAACTCCACATAGGCACCGAGCGTATTGTTCTCATCGAGGTCATGATTGGCGCCGAAGAAGAAACGCGTCTGACGCGCATGCACGTCGAGACCGGCGCCCTCGCCTTCGCCACCCACCGGGATCGTGCTCGGCACCAGGAAGTCGCGCCCGATGCTGTTTCCGGCCACGACGCCATCTTCAAAATCGGACACGATGGAATCCACCTTGATGTAGCCGCCCCAGTAGAAATCGGGTTCGTTATCATCGTCCGGCACCTGCACCTGCTTGGCCGGGGTCGGCTGACCGGCGACGGCCTGCGGAACAGGACCTGCCTGATCACGCAGCGCGGGTGTGGTGGCCTGTCCGGGCACCACAATCGATTCTTGCATGCGCTGCTGCCCTTCGACCAGCTGCTCGATCATGGCCTCAAGATCGGCAATGCGCTGTTCGAGCTTTTCAACGCGGTCATCGGAGGCCGAAGGGGTTTGAGCCAGCAGTGGCGAAGCCAGCAGCGACATCGAAATCAACAGGACAACGGCACAGCGACATGCAGATAAAAATAACAGGCGATTACTGTTCATACGGTGGCTCCTGGCGCAGCTCGGAATAGACATAGCCCTATCCTCAGGCTCGAAGAGACTCGCCACAATTCGCCTTTAGTCGTAGATGGCTGCTCAAGCTCATACAGTCTTCGACCAAAGTCTAGTGCGGAATTCCTGAAATAAGCTTTACAAGGCTGTCGAGGATCGGAGACACTGAATAGAGTATCGGAGCCCCTGCTCCGCCGCTGACTACGTATCAATGCATTGCTGAAGGAGCCTGGCATGTCGCAAAACCACCCAAGTCAAGATCTTTATCCGGTCCCCGATGAGATCGCTAACCACGCCCACGTCAATCAAGCCGCGTTGACCGAGATGACCGCCCGGGCGCAAGCCGATCCGGAACAATTCTGGGGCGAAATCGGGCAGCGAATCGACTGGATCAAGCCCTACAGCGAAGTCAGCGACGTGTCATTCAACCTGGACGATCTGCACATTCGCTGGTATGCCGACGGTACGCTGAATGCCAGCGCCAACTGCCTCGACCGGCATCTGCCCACGCGCGCTGATCAAGTGGCGATCATCTGGGAAGGCGACGACCCGAACAAAGACCTCAAAATTACCTATCGGGAGCTGCATGACCGCGTCTGTCGGTTTGCCAATACCTTGAAGAAACTCGGCGTCAGGAAAGGCGACCGGGTCACCATTTATCTGCCGATGATTCCCGAAGCCGCTGTGGCCATGCTGGCTTGTGCGCGCATCGGCGCGGTCCACTCGATCGTGTTCGGCGGCTTTTCACCCGACGCACTGGCCGGACGCATCATCGACTGTGAATCCAGCCTGGTGATCACGGCCGATGCCGGCGTGCGCGGGGGACGCAGTGTGCCACTGAAAAACAACGTGGACCTGGCACTCAACAATGATGCCGCCGCCAATCTGGTGCAATCCGTTCTGGTCGTGCGCAATACCAATTCCGACGTGCAGTGGCAGGAGGGTCGCGATCACTGGCTGGATGAGGCACTCGAAGGCGTCGACGCGGATTGTCCGCCAGAAGAAATGGAAGCCGAAGATCCGCTGTTCATCTTGTATACCTCCGGTTCGACCGGCAAACCCAAGGGCGTGCTGCACACGACCGGTGGCTACATGGTCTATGCATCCTGGACGCATGAAATGGTGTTCGACTATCACGACGGCGAAATCTACTGGTGCACGGCCGACGTCGGCTGGGTGACCGGACACAGCTATATCGTCTACGGCCCGTTGGCCAATGGCGCGACCACGCTGATGTTTGAAGGCGTGCCGAATTATCCGGACCACAGCCGCTTCTGGCAGGTCGTCGACAAACACCAGGTCAACAGTTTCTACACCGCGCCAACGGCCATCCGGGCGTTGATGCGCGAAGGCGATGAGCCCGTCAAGCAGACCGATCGTTCGTCGCTGCGTATCCTTGGATCGGTCGGTGAGCCGATCAATCCGGAGGCCTGGCACTGGTATCACGAAGTGGTCGGCGGGGGTCGTTGTCCGATTGTTGATACTTGGTGGCAAACCGAGACCGGCGGCATTCTGATGACGCCGCTACCCGGCGCCACCGCACTTAAACCCGGCTCGGCAACCTTTCCATTGCCCGGCATTCAGCCTGCGCTGTTGGGCTCCGCCGGCGAAGAGCTGGAAGGTGCCGCTTCCGGCAATCTGATTCTGAAAGGCAGCTGGCCCGGCCAGATGCGCACGCTGTACGGCGACCACAAGCGTTTTGGCGAAACCTATTTTTCAACCTACCCCGGTTACTACTTTACCGGCGACGGCGCGCGCCGCGACGAGGACGGCTATTACTGGATTACCGGCCGGGTTGATGACGTCATCAACGTGTCCGGCCATCGCCTGGGCACAGCCGAAGTCGAGTCTGCACTGGTCGCGCACGACGCCGTGGCCGAAGCGGCGGTTGTGGGCTTTCCGCACGATATCAAGGGCCAGGGCGTGTATGCCTATGTCACATTGATGGGCGATTATGATGACCAGCGCGAAGGCGACGATGAACTGGCGCATGAGTTGGTCCAATGGGTGCGTGGCGAAATCGGCCCGATTGCGACCATCGACCACCTGCAGTGGGCGCCCGGCCTGCCCAAGACCCGCTCCGGAAAAATCATGCGGCGCATTCTGCGCAAGATTGCAGCCAATGAGCATGACCAGCTCGGCGATACCTCGACGCTGGCCGATCCGGCCGTAGTCGATCACCTGGTCGCCCATCGCAAACAGGATTGAATGAAGCATGATGCAGACCGGGCCGAGCAAGCTGATCGTGGTCGACGACCACCCGTTGTTCAGAGAGGCGTTGTCAGGCTCGCTTTCGAGTCGCTTGCCGGACTGCCAGGTGGTATCGGTTGGCAGCTTCAAAGCGCTTCAGGCGCTGCTGCCTCAGCACCAGGATGCAGACCTGCTGCTGCTGGACCTGCATCTGCCAGAACAACAGGGGCTTTCGGGCCTGGCCTGGTTACGCGGCCATCAACCGGCCTTGCCGATCATCATGATTTCAGCCCACGATGAACCGAGCATCATCCGCCGTGCATTGGACGGCGGTGCCGCCGGCTTTCTGTCCAAGTCGGCAGATGCCGAAGACATCATTCAGGCCATTGAACAGGTGCTGGATGGCGGCACCTGGGTCCCTGCAGGTCTCGAGCAGGATAAACCTTCAGAGAACGACCGCGACATGGCCGAACGCGTCGGTCAACTCACACCGCAGCAGTACCGAATATTGCTGATGCTTGATCAGGGGCTGCTGAACAAGCAGATCGCCTGGGAGCTGGATATAACCGAAGCCACCGTCAAGGCTCACATGACCGCTATCATGAAAAAACTCGGCGTCAGCAACCGAACGCAGGCCGTGACCCTGTACAACCGTCTGCGGGTCCACAAACCCGAACTGGAACTCAAACCGGACGAGTCCTTTAGCAGCTCTGATTCAAGCGCCTAAAACGTGCCGCATCAGCGCACGCAGCGCCGCGGGTTTGATCGGCTTGGTCAGCCGCAGAAACCCCAGCGCTTCGATCGTCTGGCCGAGCTCAT
Source organism: uncultured Pseudomonadota bacterium (assembly GCA_937138395.1). Taxonomy (GTDB): domain Bacteria; phylum Pseudomonadota; class Gammaproteobacteria; order Xanthomonadales; family Wenzhouxiangellaceae. Next base: position 4,345 of record CAKZPB010000135.1, on the reverse strand, counting down.
CACTCCGATCGGCCGTCAGCACCAGCACGGGAAATGGCTGATCTGCCTGTTCAAGCAGGGCCTGCGCCAACGACAGGCCATCGTCGCCATCGGCCAGATGATAGTCAATCAACAGCAGGTCAAATGACGGTTCCGCTTCGATCATTGCCTGTGTGCGATGTTCGGCTGTTCGGACCTCACAGCCCCAGCGTTGCAGCAGCCCACGCATGCCATCCAGAATGTCCAGGTCATCATCCACACACAACACCTGAAGACCCTCGGTTCGACTGCTGGCAATCGGGCTGAGCGCTTGATCAGCCCGATTGCTGACTGGTCGTTGATCGGCGGCCAGCGGTACCTCGACGCTGAATACGCTACCGCGGCCCACCACCGAACGCATGGTCAATTTTGAATCCAGCGTGCGGCACATGCGCTGACAGATCGCAAGCCCCAGGCCAAGGCCTGAATCGAATTCACTGTCGACCCGGTCGGATTGATCGAGTCGGTGAAACTCTTCGAAGATGCGATGCTGCTCCGACTCGGGTATTCCGCGACCGGTGTCGTAGACCTGCACCTGAATGAACTCGCCGCGCTTGCGGCAGCCAACCAGCACACCGCCACGATTGGTGTAACGCATGGCATTACTGACCAGGTTGAACACCACGCGCTGCAGCATTTTCTGATCGGTTCGCACAACCCAGCCTGCGCGACGCACGTTGAACACCAGTCCACGCCGCTGGGCCAGCGCTTCAAACTGCCGCTCGAGCGTGTCGAGCAAGTCGATGATGGAAAATTCAGTCCATTGCGGCTGCAGCGCGCCCTGATCCAGTCGGCTGATGTCCAGCAGCGAGGACAGCAGGGTTTCGGCCGTATTCAGGCTGTGGTCTACGCGGCGCACCAGCGCCGCGGACTCGGGCTCCATATCGTCGCTGTGCTGGCGCAGCGTCGAGGCAAACAGGCGTGCCGCGTTCATCGGCTGCAGCAAGTCATGGCTGGCCGCGGCCAGAAAACGGCTCTTGCTGCGATTGGCCTGCTCTGCATCCGCCTTGGCCGACGACAGGGCCTGCATAGCCTGGTTGAGTTGGGCCGTGCGTGCTTCGACTTGCTGCTCCATGGTGGCGTAGGATCGCTTGAGCTCATGCTCGGTGTCCTTGTAGCGCGTGATATCCGAATAGGTGGTCACATAGCCCTTCTTCGGCATCGGGTTTCCACGGATTTCAATCACGCGACCGTTCGGGTACTCTCGCTCGAACACATACGGCAGGGCACGACGCATGTGGTGCATACGCCGGTCAACGCCCTCTTCGATTTCACCTTCACCGGCCAGCCCTCGCGCCAGGTTGAAACGAATCAGCTCTTCGACCGGACGTCCGACGTAGACCACGTTGGGCGGATAGTCGAACAACTCGATATAGGCCTGGTTCCAGCTGACCAGTCGCAAGTCAGCGTCGACCACGCTGACACCCTGCGCAATGTGGTCGAGCGTCGCTTCCAGCAGATCACGATTGAATTGAATGGCACTACTGGTCTGCTCCAACAACGCCTGCGCCTGTGACGAATTCAACCCGGTGCGCTGCAAGCCCGAAGTCAGCACGGCGCGAGCCGAAGCCGACCCGATGCAGCCGGCCAACAGGCGTTCGGTAAAGCCCACCAGTTCGGCTTCGGCCGGCGCATCGTCTAGTTCGCTGAGGCCGCTTGCAGGCTGTAATGCGCTGTTGAATGCTTCATCGACGCGCTGTTGACCAATAAACCCGGCCGCAAATCGACGCAGTTGCCCGACCGTAACCCGATGCGCATCCGAGGCCAGAAGCCCAGTCGGCAGCGGGCGACGACGACGCGTCCATAGCGACACCAACACCAGCGTCAGTGTATTCAGGATCAGCGTCAGCCAGCTGGCCTGGTGGAGATCCAGTTGAACCCAACTTGTGCCTTCCGGCTGCAGCGCAGGCTCGACCACCAGCGTAAGCCAGCCAACCAGGCCAACAAGCAGGCCGCACATGGCGCCCATGCGACTGGCTGCGGGCCAATACAGGCCCAGCACTAAAGCCGGCGCAAACTGTGCCGCTGCGACAAACGAGACCAGGCCGATTGCTGCTAAAGCCGATGCCTGGTCAATCAACAGGTAGTACAACCAGGCAATCAGCACGAGCACCAGAATCGTGCCGCGACGAATCAACATCAGTAATTCATCGAAATTGCGGCGGTGGCCATCGGATGAGGATTCGCCGGGTCTATCCGAACGAAAATACTTCAGCATCAAGGGCATGATCAAATCATTACTGACCATGGTCGCCAGGGCCACAGTCGCCACAATCACCATGCCTGTCGCGGCCGAAAAACCGCCGATAAACGCCAGCATCGTCAGCCAGGGTTGATCGGCCATCATCGGCAGGCTCAGCACGAATTCATCGCCGTGAATTTCGCCTGCCGATCCGCTGAATGCTTCCAGCCCGGCGACAGCAATCGGCACCACCAGCAGCGCAAACACTATCAGATACAAGGGGAACAGCCAGCGCGCGACGATCAAGTCCTTTGGATGCTTGTTTTCAACGAACGCAAGGTGAAACTGCCGGGGCAGGCACACAATGGCGGCCGCAGCCAGTATGGTCTGAATCCAGAATCCGCTCGGCAGGCTGCTGCTGGTGAACAAGTCCTGATATTGCTGGTTGCCTGCGATGACATCGACAAGCCCAGCAGGACCATCCAGCAGCACAAACAGCGCAAACAGCCCGACGGCGACAAACGCCAGCAGCTTGACCAGGGACTCGAACGCCACGGCAATCACCATGCCGCGATGGTGCTCGCTGACCTCGAGCCGGCGGGCACCAAACAGAATGGCAAACAGGCCAAGCGCCAGCGCCAGAATCAGCGCCAGGAAGGGTTCCGAGATTCCGCTGTCAGGCTCGCTGATGATCACCAGGCCAGATGTGATGGCATGTAGCTGCAGGGCAAAGTACGGCACCGAACCCAACACCGCCGTAATCGTGACCAGTCCGGCAATGCCGCGTGATTTTCCGTAGCGATACGCAATGAAGTCGGCAATCGACGTCAGCCGCAGGCGCTGGGTCAGGTCCAGCATCTTGATCAACAGGCGATGCGCCAGCACAAACACCAGCACCGGACCCAGGTAAATGGTGACGAACAGCCAACCATCATTGACGGCGCTGCCAACCGCGCCAAAAAATGTCCATGACGTGCAGTACACCCCAAGCGACAGGCTGTAGATGACCGCACTGGTGCGCGCGCTGATCCGATCGCTGGCAAGCCGATCGCCTAGATAAGCAATGGCAAACAGCAAACCGACATACAGCAGGGCAATCAGCGCGATAAACGCAGGTGAAAACATTCAGGCTCCTAGCAACCAGATTATTCTAGCAGTCACATTTTCGGCCAGTGTCTTCTAATCAACGTGCCTCCTATCGCTGCTGTTCGAATGCGATTACTGGCAAAAAAAAGCAAACGGTGCTGTAGAGTGGCCGTGAGTTTCATTCATCGAATCCACTTTGATCCGACATTTCGCAACCTATTGGATGGCCGTGTTCAGCGCTGCAGGCAAGAACTGGCTTGATAGCCAGGCCTTTATCTATGCAGCCGCGCTGGCGTTCTTCACCGTGTTTTCGATTGCCCCGGTGGTCATTATGGTCGTGGCGCTGCTTGGGCTGTTCCTGGGTGAGGATGTTGCGCGAGCCGAACTGATGGCGCAGCTCCAGGCTGCCCTGGGCGCGCAGGCAATGAGCGCAGTCGAAACCGCAATTCAAAACTCCCGGATTGAGAACAGTGGCATTGGACCCATGCTGGCCGGCTTTGCGGCAACTGCCGTCGGCGCCACGACCGTATTCGCACAAATGCAAAAATCACTGAACCAGATCTGGGACGTGGCGCCGCGGCCGTCGAAAAGCTCCATTTGGCTATTCTTGAAAGCCAGATTGTTATCGCTGACCATGGTACTGACGATTGGCTTTATCTTGCTGGTTTCACTGCTGCTCAGCGTCGTGGTCCGCGCCATCGTGACGCATGCCGAGCAGTGGCTGCCGCTGCCGGGCTGGATCTTGCTAGGCGTTGAACCGGTGGTTTCACTGACCGTGGTCACGCTGCTATTCGCGGCAATATTCCGGATTCTTCCAGACGTCCTCCTGCGCTGGAAAGACGTGATCGCCGGCGCATTCATTACCGCACTGTTGTTCACGCTGGGCCGAAGCCTGATTGCCTGGTACCTGGCCAACACCGCCGCCGCCTCGGCCTATGGCGCCGCCGGCTCGCTGGTGTTGCTGCTGCTTTGGGTCAACTACTCATCGCTGATCCTGCTGTTCGGTGCCTCGATCTGCCGGGCACACCTGGAAGCACGTGGCAAATCCATCCAGCCCCG
>CAKZPB010000134.1 GCA_937138395.1 uncultured Pseudomonadota bacterium | reverse complement strand
CGCCACCACCGCCAGCCCGGCGCGTCGATAATGAATTCAGCATTATCGACAAGACCGACCTGATCATGGTCGACCCGGTTGGCACCGGCTTCAGCAAGCCGATCGGTGACGCCGAGGGCGAGCTGTTCTGGGGCGTTGACCAGGACATCGAATCCGTCGGCGCATTCATCAAGCAGTACATCACCGAGAATGGGCGGTGGGCCTCACCCAAGTTTATTTTGGGCGAAAGCTATGGCGGCATCCGCGGGGCTGGATTAGCACATTACCTGCAAAGCCGTCACGGCATGAACCTGAACGGTGTCATCCTGGTGTCACCCTTTATGGACGCCTCTGCCGGGCGTGATGGTGAAGGTCTGGATTTGCCGCACGCGCTGTTCTTATCTGGCTTTGCAGCTACCGCCTGGTATCACGACGCGCTGGACGACTCCTATGACAATCGTCCGGAAGATCTTGAAGCGTTTGTTGAAGAAGTGGATCGCTTTGCACTGGACGTCTATCTGCCGGCCCTGACCGCAGGGTACACACTCGACCCGGAACGCAAGCGCGAGGTGGCAGAACAGCTGGCAACCTACACCGGGGTCAGCGCCGAGTATTGGGAAAAGGCCGACCTGCGCGTCGATCACGTGCAGTTCCTTCAGGAACTCAAGCGCGATGATCGCCTGATAGCCGGGCGCATCGACTCACGTTTCATTGGACCGTCGGTCAATCCACTGTCCGAAACCATGGACTACGACCCGTTCTTCCCTGCCGTCGGCCCGGCCTATACGGCCGCGTTTCTTGATTATCTTCACAATGAGCTCGAATTCGGTCGCGATCTGGAATACAAAACCTCGGCCTGGCCGCTCGACTGGGACTGGACCCACCGCGGCCCGAACGGTCGTCGGCAGGTCGCCGTCAGCGTATTGCCGGATATGTCCATGGCCATGATCATGAACCCGGGCCTGCACCTGCACATTCAACAGGGGTATTTCGACATGGCCACCCCGGTTGGCGCGACGAATTACTACGTCCGTCACCTGGACATTCCAATGGAAGCCAGAGAACGCATCCGCGTCGACTACTACGGCGCCGGCCACATGATGTACCTGCATCAGCCGTCCATGCAGAAATACCGGGATGACCTCGTGGCGTTTATTGAGTCTGCTATTCCTGATTAGCAATCTGCAGCATATATTTCGCTTGCGGGCAGAATTTATTCACTACCGACAATAACGCCATCCAATCACAGGCAGCAAAAGACATATCGAAAAAGAAATAAGACTATGCATGAGCTTTTTTGCTGACAGCGCATAGCCATGTACTATATTCAATGAATATGAAAGTAACTACGTAATAAGATCGATCTTCACAGTTAATAACGGGGCGCAAAGTGGACTGGTTTGAAGGCAATGTGTATATTTTTTGTCCTGCATTCTGCGAGGAGCCGCAGAATATATTGGATACCTGTGTAAACGGGATGCCAAGTAATTCTGAGGCATTAATATCTCAGCTGGCAGATCGGTTCAGATATGAACTTGCTCCGCTTGCAACTGCAAATATCGAGCAGATATTCCTTCAGAAAATAAATTTAATATGCAGCGACGACCATGAATTAGCAGAAAATGAACCCATCAAATCTTGCAAGGCCAATCTGATAATAACAATTGATACGACAACTGGCATATCAGTCTTAACAATTTGTGTCAATCAATTCCAAGGCGCTGTTAGCCAACTTCTTGATCGTGTTTCACGCCAGGAGTTGATGATCGAAAGCCAAACCAATAAACATAAAGAAAACTTAGAGAATATATTTGCTGAAAAATATTCAGCAAAATTAGTAAGCACTCCCAGAGTATGTTTATCGACATTTAATAAACCTGATTCCAGCCTTAAGCCATATTTATTGGCGAATGAAACATTTCAATCAACCAACATGAATTCATCAATTCTTGAGGATAGGTTTTCGGATGAATTTGGACAGAACCTTGCTTACTATGATCTTTCAGAAATATATGCAGGCGAACGAACAGTATTCAGACAGGACGACACACAGAATAAAAAAAGCCTCTCACCCACCGCTGCCTCCGATGCAAAACTTCTTTTTCTTTTAATCTTGATTCTTCTTAGAGATGCTTCTGTAGGACGCGCTAACGAAAGAATCAAAAAATGCATAGCTGACAACCGGTTCCTATCACTTCATGATATGGATTCTATTAGCGAAGAGTTTGGAAGCACTATGCGTTTCTGGGACCTGAGGGTATTCAGGTATTTGACTGCTCAAAGGCTGGCAGATGACATTGCTGATAAATTCGGAATTGACAAACAATTTAAATCGTATCAAGCGAACCAGGATTTTTTGCAGCACAGATTGAATATTGACTACTCAATCAAGGAGCAATGGCAGAATGAATTGTTGTTCATCATTGGCGTGCTAGTGTTTTTCTTTGAAGCAACACCGGCTATCTATTCATCAATCATGTATCTGCTTGACCCATCGAAGATCAGCCAATTTCAAGTATTTTCTGCTGCTGGTGCATTCAGCTCGACCATACTCTTGATTTTATTATTTTTTATTAGAAGGAGAAGAAAAGCAAGGTCAAAAAATGCTTAATGACTACATTCACGGTATCGAAAATTTGGAGTGTATTCACAATGATCGTACGGCACATTTAAGAAAACTGAAGCTGATGTTTTCTAGAGTAAATCCGATCAACTACAAACGACATCGTGTTTCTGTTTTGATGAATGACCTATCTCTCCCCAATATTAAGCCAGATTTATTTAAATCTACATGGCTTGAGCTGATTGACATCCTCTATAGAAACCATGATCTGGAATTACCTGATAACATTTCTAATCTGTTCATTTCTGATGCGATTAACTTTGCCAATAGACCTAAAGTATCCAGATTTCATGATCTCATTTCAGCCTCATGGAATGTTAAAGATATTGTTGCCGAATCTCTCCGACTCGCATCCGAGAATATTGAAGGTTGGGCGGCCAGTCATACATCATTCAGCCATTGGGTCGAGCTTCGAAGTAAATCGGCTCCTTTTATGGGTGCAATAACTCACAATGGACGATTTATCGCCGTATGGGCTTTAGTTCTAATTACAGAGGATGAAATTACTAAAATTCGCAAGGGCAAAATCTCTGAAGATCAAATATTTGGTCAAGAATATTATGGGCCCAGTGATTACTACGGCTATATTTCATCAATCGTAGTTGATCATAGGATAAGAACATCCACAATAAGCCATCTCCTGCTTAAAGACTTCTGTATTCAGTTCTTAAAATATTTTAAGGAAGGCGTCATGTTCAAAAGCCTAATTGCTGAAGCATGGAGTCAGCCGGGTAGATCATTGTGTGAAAAACTTGGATTTATTGAATTACAACGTAAAGGGCAAGACCATGCTCTCTATCAAACCGATGGAGAGAATTTAATAAATAATAGACTGTTCAGGCGACTGAGTCGAATAGAATGATTATATTAAGTGCACTAGTGGGTTTGTTGTTTTACAGGGTGTTGTACATTGCTGGACTGGCTACTTTTACAGTGCTGCCTGACGAGTATGACAGCATGTTTTGCAGTGATCTTACTGCTTTTCTGGATCTCTCACCAAGGTAGCAAAATACGGTGACAATCGATCGTAACTGGACTCGTGAAAAAGCACATCGCCATG
>CAKZPB010000133.1 GCA_937138395.1 uncultured Pseudomonadota bacterium | reverse complement strand
TTGCCGACCTCTTCGAGCGTGTGATCGGTGTTCATGTCGATGCCGAAGCGCATGCGCAGTACCTTGGCTTCGCGCGGGGTCAGTCCACCGAGCACTTTCTGAACCGTATCGGTCAGGCCAGTAGTGGTGGCCGTGTCGACCGGCGACAGGATATTGATGTCCTCGATGAAGTCGCCCAGATGCGAATCTTCGTCGTCGCCGATCGGTGTTTCCATCGAGATCGGTTCCTTGGCGATCTTCAGCACCTTGCGCACTTTATCTTCCGGCATTTCCATCTTGATGGCCAGCTCATCCGGGGTCGGCTCACGGCCCATCTCCTGCAGCATCTGGCGCGACACGCGATTCAGCTTGTTGATGGTTTCGATCATGTGCACGGGAATACGGATAGTGCGGGCCTGGTCGGCAATCGAGCGCGTGATCGCCTGGCGAATCCACCAGGTCGCGTAGGTCGAAAACTTGTAGCCCCGGCGGTACTCAAACTTGTCGACGGCCTTCATCAGACCGATATTGCCTTCCTGAATCAAGTCGAGAAACTGCAATCCACGGTTGGTGTACTTCTTGGCAATCGAGATGACCAGGCGCAGGTTGGCCTCGACCATTTCCTTCTTCGCGCGCCGTGCACGCGCCTCACCGATCGACAGGTTGCGGGTCAGGTCCTTGAAGTCGCTGATCGGGATGCGCTGCGTAACTTCGATTTGAACGAGTCGTTGCTGCAGCTGCTCCAGCTCATCTTTGTGATCAGCCACGCCCTTGGCCCACTTGCTGCGTGATTTCAAAACGCCCTTCAGCCATTCCGGGTCGCTTTCATGGTCAACAAAGCTCTTGATAAAGGCTTTGCGATCCATGCCGGCCTTGTCGACGCAGATGCGCAGGATGCGTCGCTCGATGTTACGTACGATATTGGCCTGGAAGCGCAGTCGGTCGATCAGGTGCTCGAACATGCGCGGCGGCAACTTCAGGCGCATGAACTGTTCGCAGATCTGATCTTTCAATTCGTTGGTTTTCTTGCCGTTGGCGCCATAGCGGTCGTACAGCTTCAGAAACTGCTCGTGGGCTTTTTTCAACTCCTCGAAATAGCCAATGACCTCTTCGGCGTCTGGCCCGGTCCGGACCGTTGGTGCGGGCTTGTCTTCGTCTTCATCTTCATCCGGCTCTTCTATGAATTCCGCTTCTTCGGCCACCGCCGCTTCCATGGTGTCCTCGGAAATCAGATCCATTTCGGCCAGCAGCGTCGGGTTGATGAAGCCGGACACCAACTCATTCAGGCGCTGGTTGCCATCGCGCCAGGTCTGGTATTCCTCGAGCAACACGGTGACTGTGCCTGGAAACCGAGCCAGCGACAAATTGACGTCATTCAGACCGTCTTCGATGCGTTTGGCAATTTCAATTTCGCCCTTCTGGTCGAGCAGATCAACCTGGCCCATTTCGCGCATGTACATTCGCACCGGATCGGTGGTGCGGCCCAACTCGGTTTCAACCGCTGCCAGAGCGGCTTCGGCTTCCTGCTGGGCCGTCTCATCGTCGTCTGCTGATGCCGAGTCGTTCAGGATTAGCGCATCGGGATCTTCCGGCGCTTCTTCGAACACCTTGATACCCATGTCATTGATCATGTTGACGATATCTTCGATCTGCTCAGGATCGACAATATCGCCGGGCAGGTGATCATTGACCTGAGCGTAGGTCAGCCACTGGCCCTGTTCACGGCCTTTTTCGATCAGCTGTTTCAGCTGCGACTGCGACTGAGTCTGCGGTGTAGCTTGTGACGCGTTTTCCATAAAATTCAACTCTTGCTGATAGTTGCGCTTATAGCGCGTTCCGACAACCACTGGCGAAGCTCGTTAGACTGCTCTTTATTCAGACCCCGCCCGGACTGCATTTGTTGCAGCTCGGATATGCGCGAGCGGACCATCTGCGAACGAATTCGCTCCAGGGCCTGATGCAATGCTGGACGCAATTTTGCCGCGTCAGCCGCAAGATTGCGCGTGACCAGTCCCGAAAGAAACGGGCCTTCTGGCGCATCGCGCCAATGCTCAAGCACCATAGCCGATGTTATATGAGGCCGTTGTGCGCAAAATTCAATCAATTGCTTGAGGAAATCAACCCCTTTTACCGCTCCCGGCACAGTCAGCGGATCAATCGATACCGTTTGGGCCAGATCGGGGTGTTGCACCAAAATGGCGACCGCGTATTGTACCGGAGTCAGTGGACGATCGAAAGTGTCTGTTTTTACGGGCTTTACGGGCTGCGCCCGCCAAGACCCGCGGTGACCGGCGCGCACCTCCAGTTCGTCGGCCATCAAATCGGCAAACGGCCCGGCCGGCAACCGCTCCAATAGTGCACTCGCGCTGTCGACCAGACGAGCCCGACCATCGGGAGTATTCAGATCCAACGAGCCCGATAGATGATCGAACAGGAACGTCGATAGCGGCACCGCGCCGGCCAGACGCTGCTTGAATCCCTCGGTACCCTCCCGCCGAACCAGGCTATCCGGATCATCACCTTCCGGCAGAAACAGAAACCGCACTTCTCGATTCGAACGCATGACCGGCAGTGCGGCTAGCAGGCCTTTCCAGGCTGCGCGCTGGCCGGCCGGATCACCATCGAAGCAGAATACAACCACCGAGGTGGCCCGAAACATCAGCTCCAGGTGATCGGCGGTCACGGCCGTTCCCAGCGTGGCGACGGCGTCTGAAAAACCATACTGAGACAGCGCCGCAGCGTCCATATAGCCTTCGACGACCAATAGTTGATCCGGTAAGCCACCCCGACGCACTTGAAACAGCCGATACAGCTCGCGCCCCTTGTGAAATACCGGGGTTTCAGCCGAATTCAGGTATTTAGGCCCCTGGTCGCCCAGATCACGACCGCCGAAGCCGATCACCCGCCCGCGTCGATCGTGAATCGGGAATTGAATCCGGTTGCGAAAGCGGTCAATCAGATTGCCCTGCCGACTGCGGCTGGACAAACCCGCCTGTTCCAGGTCGGAATCACGGTGGCCATTGCCAAGCAGATGATCCGTCAAGTGCGACCACCCGTCCGGGGCCAGACCGATTTCGAATTCGTCGATCGTGTCCTGGTTCAGACCGCGACTGGTCAGGTAATCTCGCGCAGGCTGTGACCGCCGCAGCTGATTTCGAAAAAAGGTCTGGGCATCGGTCAAGGCGCGATACAGCGATTCATTTTTCTTGTGCTGTCCGGCATCCGGACCCCCCGCGGAGCGCGGCACGTCCATGCCGACCTCACTGGCCAGCTGCTCGATCGCAGCCGGAAACTCAAGCCCGTCGTGCTGCATGATGAAACCGATCGCGGTGCCATGCGCGCCGCAACCAAAACAGTGATAGAACTGCTTTTGCGGACTGACGTAGAACGACGGCGTTTTTTCATCGTGAAACGGACAGCAGGCCTTGTGCTCATGACCCGCCGGCTTGAGCGGCACGCGCTGGCCGACCACGTCAACAATGTCAACGCGCTCCAGCAGCGTTTCGATAAAGGATTCGGGAATCAGTCCGGCCACAACGTCATTCTAGTCGCAGCCAGAAAAGCAAGGGGTGTGGGTGATAAAGCCCTAACCGACCAGTCGCGCGCGGACGGCGGCTGACACCTGCTTCATGTCAGCCCGACCCTGGACTTCGGGTTTCAGCCGGCCCATCACCGGGCCCATGTCAGCCATGGTTGTTGCGCCAGTCGCCTGAATGGCGTCATCGATGAACTGATTCAGCTCGCCCTCTGAGAGTGGTTCCGGAAGATACGCCGCCAGCATCTCAATCTCGGCCTGCTCGACTTCGGCCAGATCAGGTCGATTACCCGCCTGGTATTGCTCGATCGACTCGCGCCGCTGCTTGACCATCTTGTCGACCACCGCCAACACCTGGGCGTCGTCCAGCTCGATACGTTCGTCAACCTCGCGCTGCTTGATCGCAGCCGTCAGCATCCGCAGTACCTTGACGCGATCCTTGTCCCCGGCCTTCATGGCCGTTTTCACGTCATTCAGAATGCTGGTTTTCAAAGACATAGTCGAGGTTGAGGTTGATTTGAGAATGTGGTTCTTTTTTCTGAAGCCACTTTATTTAAAAATCAGGCGAGTGGATTTTTGTCGCAAGCGCCTTCAATGCCAAAATGGACTAGGCGATTCGATTTTCGTCTCAGAGTGTGATGAGGAGCGATCGAATAAGCGGAGCGCACTGATCGGTGCGTGAGCATTTTCGACCGCGACAAAGCGCAGTCTGAGGCGAAAAGAAATCGCCTAGTAGAGGCGGCGGCGGTTGGTGACGTCTCTTGACAGCTTGCGCAGATGCCGCTTGACCGCAGCTGCTTTCTTGCGCTTGCGTTCCTGGGTCGGCTTTTCATAGAACTCGCGTCGACGCGTTTCAGCTACCACCCCGGCCTTTTCGCACGAACGCTTGAAGCGGCGAAGCGCAAATTCGAACGGCTCATTCTCTTTAACTTTTACGTTTGGCATCCAACAAAACCTACTTAAAAAATTGTGAGTTCGCCAGTATATCGCGTTACGCTAGTCAGATGCAAAGGGCAGCTCGTTAAATTTGACTACCAAAACAGCACGCAGGCAGGCCGACTATGGCTCGATCGAGACCGTACTGGGCATCGAAAGCTCCTGCGATGAAACTGGCGTGGCGGTCTATCGGCACGGTCACGGCATTATTGCCGAAGCCGTCTACAGCCAGTTGGATCACGCGCATTTTGGCGGTGTGGTGCCCGAGCTTGCCTCACGTGATCACGTTCGAAAGCTGCCGGCCATGGTGGCCGATGTGCTGAAGCAGGCCCGGCTTGACCCGCCGAATCTGGACCTGGTTGCTTTTACCCAGGGGCCAGGCCTGGCCGGGGCCCTGCTGGTTGGTGCAGGCTTCGCTACCGCCTACGCCCAGGCGATTGAATGCCCAGCGGTCGGTGTGCATCATATGGAAGGGCACTTGCTATCGCCGCTGCTGGATGCAGAACCGCCCGGCTTTCCATTTGTAGCGCTGCTGGTATCGGGTGGCCATACCATGCTGATTAGCGTTACCGCGCCCGGCCAGTATCGTCTGCTCGGCGAAACCCTCGACGATGCCGCCGGCGAAGCGTTCGACAAGACGGCCCGGCTGCTGGGCCTGCCTTATCCAGGCGGACCGGAGCTGGCCCGCCTGGCTGAAGACGGCGACTCCGCGCGATTCGATTTTCCCAGGCCCATGACCGATCGGCCCGGCCTGGATTTCAGCTTTTCCGGCCTGAAAACGCATACAAGACTTTTGATCGAGCGCGAGATGCCGGCGGAATCTACAGCGAAGACAACCGACTGCAATGACCCGGAACTACACCAAACCATGGCCGATATCGCGGCCGGCTTTGAGCGGGCTGTGGCTGAAACACTATTGATCAAGTGCAGGCGTGCGCTCAATGCCACGCGCATGCACCGGCTGGTCGTCGCCGGCGGCGTCAGCGCTAATCGCAGGCTGCGCAACACGCTCGACAGCGGCTTGTCAGGGCAGGTGTACTATCCACCGTCCACGCTGTGCACCGACAATGGCGCCATGATCGCGCTGGCAGGCTGGCACCGGCGCTCGATGGCCACCCGCCGGCAGCCGATCGCAGTCCGTCCACGCTGGCCCCTGGATGAACTTCCTGGGCTGGCCGAGTGACACACGATTGCGCCGAACTGAATGGTGCACGCACTGCAATCACAACAAGAACTAATGAAGGAACAAGCAATGGATCGAGTGTTTATCCAGGATCTGGAAATTGAAACGGTGGTCGGGATTTACGACTGGGAACGCGAAATCCGGCAGAAGGTCGTGCTGAATCTGGAGATGTGTGCTGATATTGCGCGCGCAGCGCAATCCGACACCATCGAGGATACGCTTGACTACAAAGCCGTATCGAAGCGCCTGATCAGCTTTGTCGGCCAGTCGGAATTCTTTCTGGTCGAAACGCTGGCCGAGCGCTGTGCGGCCATCGTGCTTGAAGAATTCAACGTGCCCTGGCTGACGCTGCGCCTGGACAAGCCGGGTGCCGTGACCGGCTCACGATCGGTCGGCGTCATGATCGAGCGCGGCCAACGACCGGAGTAGCTGACTGATGCACGGCACGGGCTGTATGCAGCGATGCCAACACGTGTCCAGCTCGTTACACTAGTCTTCACCGAACCGGGCTTCACCGATTCATGTCCGGCTTCGCTTTAACGAACTCAGGATGCTTTCATCGTGGCGCACTCACCGCAAGCAGCGACCGTTTATTTGGGTTTGGGCAGTAATGTTGATGCCGAAAACAATCTGCGATCGGCCCTCGAATACCTGCAATCCGAGTTTGGTGAGGTCGAACGCTCACCGGTCTACCGCTCAAAGGCGGTCGGCTTCAGCGGCGACGATTTCCTGAACGCCTGCTGCCGCATCGAAACATCGATGAGTCCGGGCGTACTCAAAGACTGGATTGCAACACTCGAAAATACCCACGGTCGCGATCGCGGCCTGCCCAAGTTCGCCGACCGCACGCTGGACATCGACATCTTGCTGTACGACGACCTGTGCGGCAATTTTGATGGCCTGGAACTCCCGCGCGACGAAATCCTGAACTACGCCCACGTGCTCAAACCGCTGTCGGACATTGCCGGGGCGCGGACATATCCCGGTCGAAATCAGACCATTCAGGCATGCTGGGAAGAATTCAGAGGTGACCGCAAACTCGAGACTGTTGATCTAGATCAGGATTGACCGAATCGTTTGTTGCATTCAACAGGCTCGGGACGCGGTGGGTTATCGATAGATTGCGCCCAATTCCACGGGGCGAGAAGCGCCAGTAATCGATGAGCTGTTGACCGGGCTTCCTGTCATCCGCTCGCGTGCCAGCCAGGCAAACAGCAGGGCTTCGACGTGGTCGGGATCGATGCCGTAGGGTGCAGTGGTATCCATCGGGATGCCGCCCAGTTGCTGCTGAATGCGTTTCATCAAGTCTGCGTTGTGCACCCCGCCACCGCAAACCAGAATGCGATCGGGGTGGAAGGGCACGAATTCCTGAACACTTCTTGCCAGGCTCACTGCGGAGAATTCGGCCAGCGTGGCCTGGATATCGGCCGGCCTGGTTGCAGCGTCGGGCGGCAGCTGCTGGTCCAGCCAGGACGGTGAGAAGTATTCAATTCCAGTGCTTTTCGGCGGCGTTCGTTGCAGATAAGTATCTTTTAGAAGCTTTTCAAGGAAGTTCTGCTTGATTGCGCCGGTTCGTGCCCAGGCGCCATCGGCATCGTATCGGCCGTCTTTCGGATCGGCATGATGACGTCGATACCACAGGTCCAGATAGCAATTGGCTGGGCCTGAATCAAAGCCGGACACCCCACCATCTCCTGGTAATACCGTGACATTGGCAATGCCGCCCAGGTTGACCACGAGCCGGTTTTCCTCGTCATCGGCCAGCAACGCATGGTGCAACAACGGGGCCAACGGCGCGCCCTGGCCTCCTGCGGCCAGGTCGGCGCGCCGGAAGTCGGCCACGACGATGCAGCCGGTGCGCTCGACGATGCGAGTCGGATCGCCGATCTGCAGCGTGTGCGGCGGTTGCGCGTCCGGTCGGTGCAATACGGTCTGACCGTGACTGCCGATGGCGGCGATTGCGCTCGGTTTCATTCCGCTTTGTTCGATGATTCGGCTTGCAGCTTCGGCCAGTTTCTCACCGAATTGCGCATCGAGCAGGGCTAATCGGGCGGTCGGGAAATGATCGGGATCGGCCCGTACTTGATCAAGCTGCTGGCGCAGTTCAGGCGTGAAGGCAAATGTATCAGCGGCCAGAATATGCGGCTGTTGATGCGAAAAATCGGCAACAACAGCATCAATCCCGTCCATGCTGGTGCCGGAAATCAGGCCCACAAAACAGGACCGCGCAGTCATGCCGAACCGAGCCCTGGCTTACGCTTGCGGATTCGTTTCAGAGCGGCCAGATAGACCGGGTTGAAGAAAAACAACAGGCCATAGACCCAGGTTGAAGCCGAGGCCCAGCGATCCGGCAAGGTCCAGACCAAGATGATCGAGACCAGCGCAACCGATGCCACAAAGACCCAGGCAATCGCTTCAGCCATGGTGTCAAACGCCTCACGGCTCGACATTTCAAGATGCTTTCGCTGCCGCCACGCGTGAAAATACAGGCTGCTGACGGCCAGGTTCAGCAACAGGAAGCCGGCTGCATAAATGGTGACCAGGCCACGAAACTCGGTAAAGAAATTCAGCTCAAAGTTGGAAGGAAACCATTCGTTCGACATGAATCCGAACGACAGACTGAACAAAATTTTCATCGGATAGACATAGATCAATATCAAACACACCAACACCGAGGTCAGGATGACCGAAGGTAAGTCATCGAGTCCATACTGCTGCGACCAGACGTGATGCGCACGCCAGTAGAGAATCAGCAAAGCGAAGCTGGCAATAAAGGCCGGAGCGCCCTTCAGCGTGTCTACCAGTTCCGGGTAGCTGCTGGGAATCTGATCGATCGAGATGGCAAGGAGCGTGACCGCAAATGCGAAGGCGGCGTCGGTAAACGTCTCCAGACGCGTCATCTGCTGGCCGCGTTCGGGTTTCTGATATTGCTTGGCAGATTCCGACACCGGGTATCCCTGATTCGATCTGGAAGGTGACAGCCTAGCGAATTGCGCGGATGGAATCCAGCCGGGCCTGTGCTCGGCGGCTTATTCTGCCGTGCTGGCGCTGGCTGCCAGCAATACCTGAGGGGGCAGCAGGGCCTCCAGGCGATCCAGCATGGGCTCAGCAGCAGTCAGATAGTCGGGGAGAATCTCGTCGTTGAGCGGCTGGGCGATCGGCAAATCCACGGTCCGCGGATTACGATGCACGCCGTTGACGAGGAACTCGTAGTGCAGATGCGGGCCGGTCACGCGCCCGGTCGCGCCGAGCAGGCCAATCGTCTGGCCCTGTCGAACACGGTCATTGCGCTTGACCTGACGCTTGGACAAATGCAGGTACTTGGTCACAATATGGTTGCCGTGCTGGATAAACACGTGGTGACCATTGATCCTGTCATAGGCCGAT
Organism: uncultured Pseudomonadota bacterium; assembly: GCA_937138395.1. Lineage (GTDB taxonomy): Bacteria > Pseudomonadota > Gammaproteobacteria > Xanthomonadales > Wenzhouxiangellaceae. Next base: position 11,097 of record CAKZPB010000133.1, on the reverse strand, counting down.
TCGATGACGCGGCCATCACCGGCAGCCCAGATTGGCGTGCCGATCGCTCCGCCATAGTCGGTGCCGTTGTGCGGTCGGACCCGCCGCGTGACCGGATGAAAACGACGCGGATTGAAGTTGGACGTCACGCGGGTGAAGTTCAGCGGTGCACGCAAGAACGCCTTGCGCATCGGGCGTCCATCCGGGTCGTAGAAGTCCGGACCGTCTCCAGCATCGAACCGTACAGCCTCAAAGGAATCACCCTGGTTGATAAAGCGCGCCGCCAGAATCGAGCCCTGGCGCAGGAACTGGCCTTCGCGATAGATTTCTTCAAACACCAGTGCAAAACGATCGCCCTGACGGATATCCAGCGCAAAGTCGATATCCCAGGCAAAGATCGAAGCCAGGCGCAGCGTCATGTTGTCCGACAGGCCAACGTTTTTGGCAGCATTGAACAGCGAGGAGGTGATTTCGGCCTCGATTTCAACGATGCGCGTCTCAAGCTGGCGCGACTCGGTGCGCGCGGCCAGCCCGTCAGCTGTCACTTCAACGAACACCCATTGATCCTCACTCAAGGCCGTGCGCAGTGCGCGAAACTCGCCTTCATCAGTAAGGTCGAAGGCAAATTCGTCACCTGGACGGATGCGCGTCAGTTCTTGACCATAGTCATCGATATTGGCCACCTGGTGCAATAAGCCTGGGCTCAAGCCCAGGCGGCGAAACACCAGCTCCAGGGTATCGCCGGACGTGATCTGGACGTAGCTCCAGCTGGGCTCTGGTTCGTCTGTAACGGGTTCAACAGCTTCAACCACCGCTGCCGGCAAATCGACCGGCTGATCACGTTCTGCCTGGTTGTCCGTGACGACGACGGCGCCGGGTTCGATGACCGGTTCGCTGATCTTCTCATCATCCAGCATGACCTGGAGGCCGAGCACCACTACCAACAGCACCGATGCAACCGCAATGGTGACTGGAGACAGGCTGCCGCCGGGTAAGCGGGCCCTAAGGTCATCCAGCCATTCACGGCCACGCTGCATCAGCGTCGATGTGCGTTTTCGGGGCGTGGCCATGGCGCTTGGTTTCGGCATCGTTGAATGGGTAGACACTGCAATCTGGCAAAAAATCCTGCTTACAGTACTGATCTCGGCGTGAAAGGTCAATTCCCGCTACACTGTGACGCTTGAAATTTTCCTTGAATCCAGCATGAAAAAGTCCGAATCCATCGTCGCTGAACTGACCCGCGGCGCTGCTGAAGTCATCCAGACGGAACAATTGATCGAGCGACTTGATCTAGACCGGCCGCTCCGAGTCAAGGTCGGCTTCGACCCGACCGCGCCCGACCTGCATCTTGGCCATACCGTGATCCTCAACGCCATGCGGCGCTTCCAGGCCGCGGGACATCAAGTGATCTTCCTGATTGGTGATTTCACCGGCAAGATCGGCGACCCCACCGGCAAGAACGTCACGCGCAAGCCGCTGACCGACGAGCAGATTGCCAGCAATGCCGAAACCTACGCTGAGCAGGTATTCAAGGTACTGGATCGTGACCAGACCGAAATTCGGTTCAACTCCGAATGGTTCGGCCAGATGAATTCAGCCGACATGATCAAGCTGGCTGCGCGGCATACCGTGGCCCGCATGCTGGAGCGCGATGATTTCGAACAGCGCTACCAGAGTGGCCAGCCGATTGCCATTCATGAGTTCCTGTATCCGCTGGTGCAGGGCTATGATTCGGTTGCGCTGGAGGCCGACATTGAGATGGGCGGCACCGATCAGAAATTCAATCTGCTGGTTGGACGGCAACTGCAGAGCCAGCAGGACCAGCCACCTCAGATCATCATCACCTGGCCCCTGCTGGAAGGCACCGACGGCGTGCAGAAGATGTCCAAATCACTGGACAACTACATCGGCATCGACGAACCTCCGGATGACATGTTCGGCAAATTGATGAGCATCTCCGACGAATTGATGTGGCGGTACTTCGAGTTGCTGAGCTTCCGACCCACAAGCGAGCTCGAACAGCTCAAGCAGGCCGTCACCGAAGGCCGCAATCCGCGCGACGTCAAGTTCGAACTGGGCGTTGAGTTGATCGATCGTTTTCACGGCGAGGGTGTCGGCATCAAGTCGCGCGATGCATTCATCGCCCGATTCAGCCAGGGTCAACTACCCGAAGACATCCCGGAATGCTCGCTGCCGGCGCCTGCCGCTGGGCTTGGTGTCGCTGCTGCAATGACGCAGGCGGGACTGAGCAGCTCCAACTCCGAGGCCTTTCGCCTGATCAAGCAGAACTGCGTCTGGATTGACGATGTAAAGATCACCGACCGCAGCCACACGTTGCCGGTCGGCTTTAACGGCATTATCAAGGTCGGCAAACGCCGCATCGCACGCCTGATCATTCAAGCAGAAGACCGGGCTTCATGAAAATATTGATGGTCGGCAGCGGCGGGCGCGAGCATGCCCTGGCCTGGAAAATGGCCCAATCCGATGCCGTCACGCAGGTGCTGGTAGCACCGGGCAATGGCGGCACGGCCGTTGAGGCCAAGGTGCGCAACGTGCCGATCGCGGCAAACGAGGTCGAATCGCTACTGAACCTGGCAACTGAAGAATCCATCGACCTGACCGTAATTGGTCCGGAAGCGCCATTGGCGGCCGGTATTGTCGACCGGTTTCAACAAAACAGTCTGAAATGCTTCGGACCCACGGCGGCCGCCGCTGAACTGGAATCATCCAAGGCCTTTGCCAAAGACTTCCTGACCCGGCACCGCATACCGACTGCAGTCTGGACCGTGGTCGAGACAGTGGAAGCCGGCCTGGGCTTTATTGATAGCCACCATTTTCCGCTGGTATTGAAGGCCGACGGGCTTGCGGCTGGCAAGGGCGTCGTCATTGTTCATGACCGCGCCGGGGCCGAGCACACGCTGCGCGATATGCTGTCCGGCCAGGCGTTTGGCCAGGCCGGCAGTCGTGTTGTCATTGAAGAATTTCTTGAAGGCGAAGAAGCCAGCTTTATTGCACTGGTCGATGGTGAAACGGTGGTTCCATTGGCCACCAGCCAGGACCACAAGCAGCGCGATGACGGTGACCGGGGCCCGAATACCGGCGGCATGGGTGCCTGTTCGCCGGCGCCGGTGGTCACGCCGGAATTGGAACACCGGATTCTCGAACAGATCATGCAGGCCACGGCCACCGGCATGCTGGCCGATGGCCGGCACTTCACCGGCTTTTTGTATGCTGGTTTGATGATGACTACGGTCGGTCCCAAGGTGCTGGAATTCAATGTACGCATGGGTGATCCCGAGACGCAACCAGTCATGATGCGACTCAAATCCGATCTGGCCCGGGTGCTTCTCGACACCGTCGAGGGCCGACTTGACCAGGTGGTGCTGGACTGGGATCAACGGGCTGCGCTGGGCGTGGTCATGGCGGCCGGCGGCTATCCGGACCGCTACGACAAGGGCAACAGAATTGACGGGCTCGAGCGTGAACTGCCCGACCATATCAAGGTCTTTCATGCCGGTACGGACTATTCGGATGGGCAGTGGACCACGACTGGCGGTCGCGTTTTGTGTGTCACTGCATTGGGTGACAACATCCACACCGCACAGACCGAAGCCTATCGCCATGTGCCCGACATCGAGTTTCAGAACGCTTACTTCCGCAAGGACATCGGCCACCGTGCACTGAAGCATGAGACCAATTAGCACCTCCTTGTACACAGTAGTCTCTGCTTATGGATGACGTTTCCCATCTGCTTGATGAACTGAACGATGCCCAGCGTGAGGCAGTCACGATGGGCAGCAACCACTGCCTGGTGCTGGCCGGCGCCGGCTCCGGCAAGACGCGGGTTCTGGTTCATCGAATTGCCTGGGCCATTCAGGTTCAACACGCCTCGCCGCTTTCCATCCTGGCCGTTACCTTCACCAACAAGGCCGCCAGCGAAATGCGTGGACGCGTCGAATCGTTACTGCAGATTCCAACGTCTGGTCTGTGGATCGGGACTTTTCATGGTATCTGCAACCGTATGCTCCGGCTGCACGCCAGCGAGGCCGGGCTGAATCCGACGTTCCAGATTCTTGATTCGGACGACCAGTTCCGGCTCATTCGCCGCACCATCCGCGAAATGCAACTCGACGAGGGCGAGTTTCCGCCGCGCCAGGTGCAGGGGTTTATCAATGCGCGCAAGGATGATGGCGTTCGCCCGGACCATATCGAGCACCACGGCAATCCGCTGACCGAACAGATGGTGGAAATTTATCGCCGCTACCAGGCCGCCTGTGAGCGCTCAAGCCTGGTCGATTTTGCCGAGCTGTTGCTTCGCACACTGGAGTTATTGCGCGACAACCCGACCCGCCAGGCGCACTATCAGCAGCGATTTGCACACGTCATGATCGACGAGTTTCAGGACACCAACAGCCTGCAATATGCATTGGTACGGCTGCTGTGCGGATCCGATAGCCAGTTGTTCGTAGTCGGCGATGACGATCAGTCGATTTACGGCTGGCGCGGTGCCAAGGTTGAAAACGTGCAGCATTTTGTCGACGACTACAAGCCGCAGGTGGTCCGGCTGGAACAGAATTATCGCTCTACGGCAACCATCCTGGAAGCCGCCAACCGCGTGATTGACCACAATGATGATCGCATGGGCAAAAACCTGTGGACGGATGGCGAGCAGGGAGACCCCGTGCGCGTTTTCTCGGCCTACAACGAGGATGAAGAGGCTGAATTCATCATCGGACGCATCCAGGACTGGCTCGACAGCGGGCGCAATCCATCAGAAGTCGGGGTGCTCTATCGGTCGAATGCCCAATCCCGTTTATTCGAGCAGGCGCTGCTGCGCGCCGATATTCCGTATCGGGTCTATGGCGGTCTGCGCTTCTTCGAGCGCGCTGAAATCAAGGATGCGCTGGCCTATCTTCGGCTGGTGCATAACCCACTTGACGATGCGGCGTTCGAGCGGGTTGTCAACGTGCCGGCCCGCGGTATCGGCGAGCGCACCGTAGCGCATCTGCGCGAAGCTGCACGGGCCAGCAATCAATCGCTTTGGGACTGCAGCCGCCATCAGCTCGCAAGCGGCTCGCTGCCCGGACGTGCACGAAATGCACTCGGTGTATTCGTCGACCTGGTCGCCGGTCTCAAACAGCAGCATGACGAAACCGACCTGGGCGGCATCATGCACCGGATCATCGAACAGACCGAATTGATCCAGCACTATCGTGCGCGCGAAACCAGCGATCGCGCCGAAGCGCGTCAGGAAAACCTGGATGAATTGATCCGCGCGACCGAGAACTACGAACAAAGCATCGAGGACGAACAGGCCGGTTTATCGCCGATGGCCTCGTTCCTGACTCAGGCTGCGCTTGAAGCAGGCGAACATCAGGGCGAAAAGTGGCAGGATTGCGTGCAGCTGATGACGCTGCATTCGGCCAAAGGGCTGGAGTTCCCGCTGGTGTTCATGGCCGGCATGGAAGAAGGGCTGTTCCCGCACCAGAAATCGGTCGAAGAGCCCGGCCGCCTGTCTGAAGAACGGCGGCTGGCCTATGTCGGCATGACCCGGGCCATGGAATTACTGTTCCTGAGCTATGCCGAATCGCGCAGACTGCATGGTCAAACCCTGTTTGGGAGGCCCTCACGCTTTGTGTCGGAGCTACCGCCGGCGCTGGTCGAGGATATCCGGCCCAGACTGCAGGTTTCGACAGCCCGGGCACCGCGCCAGACCAATGATGGCTTGCCCAATTTAGGCAGCCGGGTCCGGCATGCCAAGTTCGGTGATGGCACGGTGTTGACGGTCGAAGGCCAGGGTGACAATGCCCGCATCCAGATCAACTTTGATGATGCCGGCAGCAAGTGGCTCGTGTTTGGCTATGCCGCGCTGGACCGGATCGCCTGAGCCCATTGCCTGCAACGACCCTGCGGGCGAATACCGGGCTTGGCTTATTCCCGATTCTGATGAAAGCGCGTGATGTGCAGCGTTCTGTTTTTTAGACGATCCTGACTGCGCTGCCCGCTACGACTGGCCTCGACCCGACCCTCCAGCGAAACGGTTTCGTGCTCGCGCTCGAATTCCAGGGTGGCAAACCAGATTTTGGGTATAGTCTCGATGGAGATCAACGAGCGCTGGAAGGGACGGCCCTCAAGCGGCCTGGACACCATGACCTGGACCGGGTTGTCCTTGTCTTCCAGCATAATCAGACGACCGTCGTAATAGTCGTTGAAGTCCTTGCGGCGTTCGACGAAGGCATCGAGTGACCGATTGCCCAGCAGCTTCTCGGCCTGCTCGATCTGGTCGTCACTGATACCCCAGTTGAATTTCTTTTTCTTTTCGTCCATCCATTTCACCCATTCCCCCAAACAAGTTAAGCCAATGCAACCGGGCCGATGGCAAATGTCATGACGCGTTGGTTCTGAGCGTCAATTTCCATTGCTGAATACCATCCGCCACCCCCTTTCTTCAGCCAGCTCAACAGTCTAGTGCAGAAGGATCGACACTTTCAATCACTTTGTAAATCTCCGGAAACCGCCAGATCGCACGACTGGATTCGGATTTGACGATCTGGATCAATGGGCGTGGAACATGGCCACATGCAAGGGTTCCTGACCAAGCGAGCCCTGGTTCAGATCTGCTTTACGCCGCCCCGTGCGGCTTTCAGACACACGGCCTTCAATCATGTTGCGTTGGCCGGCGCGTTCGAAGCTGAGCGTGACGTCCTGCAGGGCAGGAATCGATTGATTCGAAATCAACACGCGCTGCTTGGGCTTCGAATCCGACGCCTCGCTGACCATGACGGAAATGGCTTCGGCCTGCTTGCCCAGCGGCAACAGCTGACCCGGCCTGAACTGACCTGATCTGCTGCGCTTCTCGATAAACATATCGAAACTCATGTCGCCGAGCATGTCCTCGGCGCGCTTGATCTGCTGGTCGGAAACGAGTTTGTGATAGTCGTCATCATCGTGCATGGCAATACGCTCCCTTTGTGCCCGGCACAGACTCAAAAAAGCTCAATGACGCTGCGCCCGGCGGTTACACCGATTGGAATATTCAAGCCTAGAGCGCCTCGTCCGGCCCGTCAAGCTGCTTGCCAGGTGATGTGCAAGTACACTAGGCGCGCCTTGGCATTTCAGAATGCCTTCATCGCCTCAAGCAGCGAATCGAATGACGACGATCAAGCCCATCCAACTGCAAACAAAGACCGGCCAGCAACTTCAGGGGCTACGCTGCGGTCATGGGCACCCGGTCCTCGCCTTGCACGGCTGGCTGGACAATGTCATGTCGTTTGCGCCAATGCTGAATTTTTTTCGCGAATTGGACGTGGTCGGCCTGGATTTTCCGGGCCACGGTCTGTCCGCTCAACGCCCGAAGGCCGCACGCTATCACTTCGATGACTACGTATTCGATGCCTTACAGGCAGCCGATGAACTGGGTTGGGCTCGTTTTCACCTGATCGGCCACTCGCTCGGTGGTGCCGTTGCATCGGTGTTAAGCGCAGCCTGCCCAGACCGAATTAGCAGCCTGACGGTGATTGAAGGCCTTGGTCCCCTATCCGCAGCAACGGATCAGACGGCCCGCGGCTGGCAACGTGCTGTACAAATCAGCCGGGATCGGCCCAGAAAAGTCCACGCCAGTCGCGACGAGGCCGTCGAAGCGCGCATGCGGAACTCCGATCTGAAATCTGAAGCGGCGGCATTATTGGCTGAACGCGGTCTCGAATTCGTCGATCAGGGCTGGCAGTGGCGGCACGATCAACGGCTGACCTGGCCGTCGAGCCAGCGTTATACCGAAGCCCAGGTACTGGACCTGCTCAGTCATATTCGCGCGCCCAGCCTGTGCCTGCTGGCCGACCCACCGTCGCGGATCATGCCGGCGGGGCTGTTCGAGCGCCGTTTTGCTGCGGTCCGCAATCTGAACACGGCCCGATGGCCTGGTGGACACCATCTGCATATGGAATACCCTGAACCCGTTGCCGCGCGCATACAACAACACATTCTGGAGAGCGAACATGACGCAGCCTGACTGGCACAAATCGATCCCGAACCACGAGCGCTTGATTTTTGCGCTGGACGTCCCGGATGCAGACAGCGCACGGGAGCTGATGGATCTGCTCAAGGATGAGGTTCATTTTTTCAAACTGGGTCTGGAACTGGTGCTCAGCGGCGCCTATTTCGAGCTGATTCGCGAGTTGAAAGCGGCCAACAAAAAGGTGTTCGCCGACCTGAAGCTGTTTGACGTACCGGCAACAGTTGGCCGTGCTGTGGCCCAGCTCGCGCGTCAACAGGTCGACTTTTTGACCGTGCATGGGCAAGACGCCATGCTCGCTGAAGCGGCGCGCAACAAAGGTCAGGCTCGAGTGCTCGCTGTGACCGCGCTGACCAGCCTTGACCAGGGCGATCTGGACAGCCTCGGCTTCGAATGCAATGCGCAGGAACTGGTGCTGTCGCGCGCACGACGTGCGCTGGCCCTGGGCTGCGACGGAGTCATTTCGTCCGGTCTGGAAGTGCCGGCACTGCGCCAGGCTGCTGATCCGGCGCTGCTGGCCGTATGTCCGGGGATTCGACCGATCAGCAATACCCAAAGCGACGATCAAAAACGCACGCTGAGCGTTGAACAGGCATTTCAGAGCGGCGCGGACTACATCGTCATCGGACGCCCGATTCGGGATGCGAGCAATCCTGCCGCTGCTGCAGCCGAAATCCAGCAAACTATTCGGCGCGTGTTTGAACCCCGATAACTCGCGCATCGCATGGTTCATGTGCTCTGATTCTGTTTGGCAGCAAGCAGGTATTGCTTGCATTTGATGTTCAGATGGGTTATAAAGTGCGGCTTGACTTTTTGACCTCATTTTGGAAGCCGTTATGTCCAGAGTCTGCCAGGTAACCGGCAAACGCCCGTTGGTGGGAAACAACGTTTCGCACGCAAACAACAAGACCAAGAAGCGCTCGCTGCCGAATCTGCACAGCCACCGCTTCTGGGTTGAAAGTGAAAATCGCTGGGTGAAACTACGTGTTTCAGCCAATGGTCTGCGCATTATCGACAAGAAGGGCATTGATGCCGTCCTGTCGGATATGCGCGCCGCAGGACAGAAAATTTAAGGAGAGCTAGCATGGCAGGAAGCGCTCGCGACAAAATCAAACTGGTTTCCAGCGCCGGTACCGGTCATTACTACACGACCGACAAGTCCAAAAAAACAACGCCGCACAAGCTGGAATTCAAGAAGTACGACCCGGTCGTACGCAAGCACGTCATGTACAAGGAAGCCAAGATCAAGTAACGCTTGATCCTGTTGTTCTGTACAGCGACAGCTGTTTTACAAGCGCCGGGCTCTGCCCGGCGTTTTTTTATACCAGTCCACGCTCGGCCAGCGACACCACCTCACCATCTCCCACAATGAAGTGATCCAGCAGCCGGATATCAACCAGACTTAACGCGTCGCGCAGTTTTCGTGTAATGGCCAGATCAGCCTGGCTGGGTTCTGCAACCCCGGACGGGTGATTATGCGCAACGATCATGGCCGCTGCCTGGCGCTTCAAGCCGTGTTCAACCACGACTCTGGGGTGCACATGGGCCACATCGATGCTGCCGTGAAATAGCGTTTCGAAAGCCAGCACGCGATGGCGCGTATCGAGAGTCAAGGCGCAGAACTGCTCGTGCACCTGATGACGCAGCTTGGCCTGCAAAAATCGGCGCGTGTCATTCGGGCTGGTCAAGGCATCGCCGCGCTCCAGCCTGGCTTTCAGGTGACGGCGTGCCAGTTCCAGGCCAGCCTGTACCTGCGCGACCTTGGCTGGGCCCAGGCCCGGTTGTTCGATCAGCCGTTGAATATCGGCCTCCAGCAGTGGCCGCAGACCCCCGAATTCGCTGATCAGCTTGCGCGCCAGGTCTATTGCCGTCAGTCCTCGCTGGCCGGTGCGCAATAAGATGGCCAGCAACTCGGCATCACTCAGGGTTGCAGCACCCTGACTCAGCAGGCGCTCGCGCGGTCGTTCGGTCTGTGGCCAGTCATTGATTCGCATACAATCATCTGTCCCATAATTTCCTGTGGGTACAGACTGGCGCCAACCCGGCAAAAAGGCCATCGGAAGATTCAGGCTGAAACCGTAGGAAAATGACCCGATCTGATTGACTACACCCATGACAGACGCTGAATCCATCAAGCCGAATCAACGCCAGACCTGCCTGAATGGCCGAAATGTTGTCGTTGGCGTGACCGGTGGTATCGCCGCCTACAAGTCACCCGAACTGGTGCGTCAATTGAAAGCACAGGGTGCGGATGTGCGCGTAGTCATGACGCGGGCAGCCCGCGAATTCATCACGCCATTGACGTTGCAGGCCGTCAGTGGACATCGGGTACATGACCAGTTGCTGGATCCGGATGCCGAGGCCGGCATGGGCCATATCGAATTGGCTCGATGGGCCGATGACGTCATCGTCGCGCCAGCCACAGCCGATGTGATTGCACGACTGGCGAATGGTCATGCCGATGATTTGCTGACCACGCTGGTGCTGGCCACGCGCGCACGCATCTGGGTTGCACCGGCCATGAACCAGGCCATGTGGGCCCACCCGGCCGTGGTCGAGAATAGTGATCGCCTGCAGTATCGCGGAGTCCACATGCTGGGCCCCGATCGGGGCAGCCAGGCCTGCGGTGATGAAGGCTACGGCCGGATGCGCGAGCCGGACGCCCTGGTCCAGGACCTGATCGAAATGACCACCGGGCAGGTCAACGCAAAGTCATCGGAAACCGCTGCACCGGTATCGCTCAGCGGCCAGCGCTTCATCGTCACGGCCGGCCCGACCTTTGAAGATCTTGATCCGGTCCGTTATATCGGCAACCGCTCCTCGGGCCGGATGGGTTTTGCCCTGGCCGCTGCGCTACGACAAGTCGGCGCCGAGGTTCTGCTGATCAGCGGGCCGGTTACGCTTGACACCCCGGCCGGCGTCCATCGCATTGACGTGCGCAGTGCAGAGCAAATGCACGCGGCTGTGCTCAGTGCGTTGCCAGCCGACGGCTTTATCGGCGTCGCCGCCGTGGCAGACTATCGACCAAAACAGAAGGCCAGCAACAAGATCAAGAAACAGAATGCCGAGTACCCGCTGGAGCTGGTCAGAAATCCGGACATCCTGGC